>CAXFCD010000181.1:0-22857 GCA_964001155.1 uncultured bacterium
AGTTCAGTAATATATTTGTCAGGGTAAGCCCACAGAGGTTGAAAACTGGCAATGATATTCAATTCTTTAAAACGATGCACATCTTCAGGATGAATTAATTGGACGTGGGACATCATGTGGCGTTTGTCCGCATCTCCGTTTTGATTACGGGCATATTCAAATGCATCCAAGGTACTCCGGATGGCCCAGTCTCCAATCGCGTGAACGTGGATTTGAAATCCTTCTTTATCAAATGCTGCAATGACTGTTTTCAGTGTGTCAGGGTGCCAATTCAAAATTCCCCGGTCTTCCGTGCCAACATAAGGTTCTAATAATGCAGCTGTGCCACCTTCTATCACGCCATCTGCGAAAATTTTAACTGTGTTCATTTTTCCCAATTCATTGTTGAAGCGTCTCTTTTTCATTACTTTTAAATCAGTGCGCCAAGATCTGGCATTCGCATATTGTGTGGTTGCCAATCTCAGCGCAATTTGTTTTTGTGCAGTGGCATCCCTATAGGCATCCAATCCATCATAACCATCATGCGTGGCAATACTGCCGGTTCCCGCATCTAATATAGATGTGATGCCAAATTTGTGTGCTTCTTTCACTGAAAAGATTAAGCCATTTTCGATTTGCTCGATTGAATATGGAGGTAACAGTTTGTCTACCAGAGTCATGGCATCTTCACGCAATACGCCTGAGGGGTCACCGGTTTTTGGATCTCTCTCAATCCGACCATTCACAGGATCAATGGTTTCAAAATTGATTTTGGCAATATCCAACGCCTTGGAATTCACCCATGCAGAATGGCCATCAGCGGAAGATAAATAAACAGGTTTATCCGTGATGATCTCATCCAGCCATTCTTTTCTCGGATTACCATTAGGAAAGATGGGTGGCTCCCAACCGCCACCACGAATCCAATCTACATCGGGATTATTATTATTGAATTCCATGATGGCAGCAAATATTTGCTCTTGTGTTTTTAGGTTGTATAATTTGCAATCATTCATTTCCACGCCGCCCCAAAGTAGATGGACATGCGTATCAATGAAACCGGGTAAAACCATGCCATTAGAAGATTCAATTACTTTGGTGGAGTTGCTTAGATAATTCTCTGCTGTTTCTTTGTCACCCACAAAAATAATTGTGTTATCTTTAATGGCAACAGCTTCAGCCCAAGGTTGATTAGGGTTTACGGTATATGTTGGAGCAATGATGAGGGTGTCAGCAGTTTCTTTTTTGAAAAGAAGTGAAACTGCCAAAAACAAGATTAAAATAATCTGGATGCGAGTTTTATTATTGGTTAATGAATAATAATTCATTTACTGTTGGCGTTATTTTTAATTGTCTTTGAAAAAAGCGCTCACAGCCCAACCAGCTATCATAGCTAAAAGCACTGATGGAAACATAACATCCAATTTGGTGATATAAGGCTTTAGCTCCGGAGACATGGGAACAATAAATTTAAAAAATGGAACACTCAGAAATCCAACCACCATGGATGTGATGGCGCCTTTTTCTGTAAACCCTTTCCAAAAAATAGACAAAATAATCACGGGGCAAAATGTTGCTGCAATCCCGGACCAACCAAAAATCACAAACCAAAAAACCGTTCTAGTCGGAGATAAAACAGATACTAGTAAAGCAACACCCAAGGCCAAAATAGCCAATGTTAAAGTGACCTTTTTAGAAAGAGCCATTAAGGTTTTCTGATCTATGCCTGGATTCAGAATTTGCTGATAGAAATCCCGCGTCACAGCGCTGGAAGCCACCACCAATAAAGAATCCACCGTTGACATGATGGCTGAAAGGACTGCGGCGATATAAACACCAATGATCAGGGCCGGCATCACTTGCCCCAACACCAACGCCAGGACATCTTCACCGGCATGACCCAAAATGGCTTCCGGGTTTTGCCCTGTTTTAGTGAGCATGAGCCGTCCCATGATTCCGATCATTACAGCGGCCGTATCGGTGAGCAGTGTATAAAGGATAGCCACCCATTTCCCTTTTTCCACTTCTGCTTCACTCTCGATGGCAATGAATCTAACATACACCTGTGGCGAACCCATGAAACCAATTCCGATAGAGAGCAGCCCTAAAACAGCTACAAAGTTCATAAGCGTTAATCCACCTGCGCCCCATATATTAATTAAGGCTGGGTCAATGGATTTTAATCCCTCCAAGATGGGCATATCACCCGAAAGACTGAAATAAGCAACCACCGGCAGCAATAACAATCCCACTGCCATGAGGGAACCCTGAAAAAAGTCTGACCATGCCACCGCTAAAAATCCACCGGAAAAAATGTACATGACAACAATGCCAAACCCGATAGCGATACCGGTATAATAATTGAATCCTAAAAATGATTCGAATGTTTTTCCCGTGGTATCAATCTGAGCACTGACGTAGATCACCACAAATAAAGAGAGTGCCGTGGCAGCGACAATGCGAAGGGTGTGCGTCGTTGATTTAAAATGGGAAACTAAAAAATCCGGAATGGTAATGGAGTTGTATTCATCGGTCATACGCTTGAATTTTTTCGCCATGAATTGCCAAGACAACCACACACCCAAAACTTCCCCGACCACAATCCACAATGCACTCACACCCATAAGAGCGCCCATGCCCGTCACGCCAATGAGAAGCCATCCTGATTCACCTGTGGATCGAGCAGACAGCGCGGCAATCCAATACCCTAACTTTTTCCCACCTACATAATAATCTGAAATGTTGGTGACGCGCTTGGAAGCAAAAAAACCAATGCTTAGTAGGATGCCGAAATAAAGGGCAAGAACAATGAGTTTTAGGATCATGTATTATCCTTTTCAGAGGGGAGCAACACCTTCATGGTTGGATAAGGAATTAAAATATTATTCTCTGAAAATTGTTTGTAAATCTCTGAATTCACCGCATCCACGGTTCTGCCACGAATTTCCGGTTTATGAATCCAGAACAGAAGTTGGAGTTTGAGTCCATGGTCTGCAAACTCCCGAAACCGAACCCTTGGGGTTGGATCTTTTAATACATTCTCATTGGCTAAAGCGATTTGGATCAAAAGGCCTTTCACTGCATCAATATCAGAATCGTAGCCAACATGAAGGGTGATTCTTACGCGCTCTACTTCTCCGGGGCCACCACTTTCATTTACAATTTTTGAGGCGGCAATCACCGAGTTTGGGATGGTAATCTCAATATCGTCCCGTGTCATAAATCGCGTAGAACGTAGTCCCATTTGTTTTACATACCCTCGTTCACCGGAATCTAATAATATGTAATCTCCCTCTTTAAAAGGTGAATCCGCCATAAGAAAAATGCCAGCAAAAAAGTTCGCCACTGTATCCTTGGCTGCCAAACCTAATACAACACCCAACACACCGGCAGAAGCCAAAATACCATTAATGTTAATATCCCAACTTAAAAATATGAAATAGGCACCAAAGAGTCCAATAGCGATTTTCCCGAGATTGTTAAACAAGGGAAGCGTTTTTTGCTGTAGGAGTGGATTGGTGGTTTTCTGTACTGCCCATTCCATGGAGACCACCAAAATCTTCATGGCCACAAATAACCAAATCAGGATGGTGATCGTTTTGAAAATCCCCACCAGGGCAAAATCAACATAATCAGGAAGGTTGGCTGTTTTTACTGCAATAGAAAACCCAATAAATAAAATGGAATAAAAAATGGGTCGGTGCAGCAATTGTAGAATTTGGTCATCCAAACTGGTGTGGGTTTTGTCCACAATGCGCTTGAAGATTCGTGTAAAAATAACATCTGTTAATTTTGCAGCAATCACTGCCACCCAAATTATCAGGACGCTCTGAAGGATGCGATTTGAAAAAACCGCTGTGTATTCTTCCGGGAGCCAACTCATCATAGCCCGAAATATAAAACAAGTAAGAAAATGATTATACCTTTAGATTTAACATAAATTATTTTTCAATTATGAAACCGATTATGATGATGAAACAGACAAATAAAAGCACCCTTTACTTTTCTTTATTGTTGGCACTGACTGCTAATGAGGCCCACACCAATAATATCGATGCCGGACAATGGCCAACCGAAACATGGGCTGAGTCCACACCTGAAAAAGAAGAAATGAATCTTGACTCATTGATTTTAATGGATCAAAAACTTGCAAGCGGTGACTTGGGCTTCATTGATGGGATGCTTGTCATTCGAAATGGAAAAATCATTTATGAAAACGAATATTCCCATCCATATGATTCATTGTTTAAGTCAACAAATACAGAACCGGGGAAATATAATTATTACGATTCAAATTGGCATCCATACTATAAAGGGACTGAGTTGCATACCATGCAATCTGTGAGTAAAAGTTTTACGGCAGCAGCCATTGGAATCGCGATTCAAAAAGGACAGATTTCCGGCATCAATGAGAATGTGATGGATTATTTGGGTGATTATAAATCTGCCGCACCTGATCCACGGCGGGATAAAATGACGATCAAAGATGTGCTTACCATGACCACCGGCACACAATGGGATGAACTTTCTATGCCTTACACGGACACCACAAGTTCCTGCGTCCAAATGGAAGCAACCGATGATTGGGTACAATTCGTATTGGACCAACCCATGGCTCATGCTCCGGGCGAAAAATGGGAATACAGCAGCGGTGCCACCATGTTGCTTTCAAAAATTATGCTGGAAGTAACAGAACAAGATTTGGCGCTCTATGTGGAAGATAACTTATTCTCTATCCTTGGAATCAAAGATTATTTCTGGAAATACACACCAAAAGGATTAACCGATGCGGAGGGTGGACTTTATCTCACTCCCAGAGATTTGGCAAAATTCGGATATCTTTATCTAAAGAATGGGCAATGGGATGGAATCCAAGTTTTGCCTGAAAATTGGGTGAGCATTAATACAGTAAAGCCATTAGACACAATTTGGCCCGCATTTAAATATGGATATCAATGGTGGCTGATTCCCTATGGAGAAACAGGACAGATTACCATGCTGTCGTCCGGCTTAGGTGGACAAAGATTAATCGTCATCCCCGAGTTTGATATTGTAGCTGTATTTACAGGATGGAATGTTTATGATAAGCCTGCGTTAAACTCCTGGTGGGCCATACACAGGCTTATCAATGCTGTGGTAACTTAATAAACCTATTTCGTCAATATCATTTTCGTAGTGGTTGAGCCGTATTCTGTCTTGAGCCGACAAAAATAAATTCCGCTTGGTGCTGATTGATGATTATGGTCAACGCCGGTCCATTGAATATTGTGATTCCCCGACCGCTGGAATCCATCGTGAAAGGTGTAAACCAAATTCCCCTTCACATCATAAATCGCTAATTGAATATTCCCGGATTGGGGTAATGAATATCTGAATTGCGTAGCAGGATTAAATGGATTGGGATAATTCTGGCTCAACCGAAAATCTGTAGGCGTTGGAGATGATTGATTGCCTGTGGAAAGACCTGCTTCATGCTCGATCATAAAGACATGGGATTTATCCGCAGCAAAGCTGGCTGATGTAAACACAACATCCCCCATACCGTCATTATCTATATCTCCGGAAAATAGTTTCGCCACACGAAGTTTCCCCTGATCGCTCCCTGTTGTGTAATCGTCTGTTGTGTCATCCATGAAAATCACATGCTCTGTATAACTGGTGACACCAAATGGATCATCGCCCACAAATTCCCAATCATAGACTGCTTCATTATAATGACCGGCAATATACAAATCGGGATTCCCGTCACGATCTGCATCACCTTGATTGATTTGCCGAAGCCCGCCAGTGTAACTGGCAAAATAATTGAAATTATCAAAGGATAGCGTACTCACATCCTCGGTACCGGAGACTGCATAAAAATATCCCGGTGTCAATAGATCGCCTATGAGCGAGTTGGTCCCAGACGTCACTGCGAATAACTCATTCGATCCATCGCTATTAATATCTGTGATGAGAATACTTTGGTTCCCTCTTTCGTAAGCACTAGTGCTCACATAAAAATCTGTTTGATACTCATAAGCATCTTCACCTGTGCTTTCATAAACAATGATATGATAATATTCATAAGCGATGGTGTAAATCTCCATGAGCCCGTCCTGGTCTAAATCACCTACAGAAATGTTATAACCGCTCCAGTTTGTCGTAAGCACATCTTCATATTCAACCACCCACGTCGGATCAGTGAAATCACTGTTTTCCAGTTCAAAGATCATAAGTCGGCTACTCCCAGTGGAGCCCCATGGACCGTCCATGACAGACACAATGACCTCAGGATTTGCATCGCCATCTAATTCAGCTACAAGAATTTGTCCTGCTTCCCAAACGCTGTCTAAACCCATGTCCCACGTTGCAGTTGGAGTTGATAAAAATGATAATGAATCCGAATCCCATTCAAATACTTGAAAACCATGCTGCCCCAGTGTTCCCGGTTCTGTATCTGCTAAGGAGAGAATTTCCATATTGCCATCGCCATCTAAATCGCCCACGGAAACGCTGGAATAATTATCATAGGCGCAACTCAAGTCACTAAAGGTGTACACCCATTGCAATGCGATGGAATCATCAGCCACCGCTTCATAATGATAAACTCCGTTGCAGTATGCACCTGTATAAGAACTGGAAACAACAAAATCCCCAAGGCTGTCACCATCGAAATCATAAGGGCCAACCATGCTCCAAGGCGGTCCTGCAGGAAAAAGACCACCGGCACCCCATGGGTCATTTTGCCATTTTAAAGAATAAGAACTATCTATATCGGTCGCGCTTAGGAATGAAAATAGGATGAATAATAGTGTTTCTTTCTTCATGGTATGCATCTTGTCATTTTAGTCGTTTTTTATACACTCATCATTGGCGTATTTGCAATTAAGTTTAGATACCACCCATGAAATATTCAATCCATTTTTATTTCATACATTTTGTTAGTGTGAGTTTTTTATTCGCCCAAAATCCTTTCCTGGAGATTCGGCCGTTTGCACCGCCAACGTTCCAACAATATCCCGTAAGACAACATGTAGATCATCACTATCCAACATCCAATATTGAAGATGGTGTTTTCTTAAGGTTTGATGGAATTCAGTTCAATGGTGATGTGGTGTATCCTGATTGTATTCAAGGCTCATCTTGTTATGATGGCCATGCCGGTGTGGATTATCACATGCCGTTCAACACACCCATTTTAGCATCGGCGGATGGCTATGTGTTATGGGCTGCATTTTCTCCACCGGCTGATCCCTGTCCCGGCGGCATTGAGCCAAATGGAGATCAAGGTACTATAATTATTGCCCACGGGAACGATTATTTTTCTTGCTATTTTCATATGAATCCACCTCTAACAGTTTCAGTTGGTGAAACTGTGGAGACCGGAGACACATTGGGGTTTAACGGCAACACAGGATGTGCCATTGAAGCCCATTTGCATTTTGAGATACGAAAAGATAGTTGGTATTTTGATACGGACGAATCCTGGGCGGTTGATCCATTCGGCTGGTGGGGTACCGGCGAAGATCCCATTAAAGATCTAAGAGGGAACAGGAGCGAATGGCTTTGGGTTTCTTCCGATTTAGTGGATGATGGAGACAATGGTTTTCAGAGATATCATGGCACAGAATGGACTTATTTAGATGTTGGATATGACGGAGATTCCTGGACCGCACCTGCAGTGACTGATGTGGAGGAAAGTCGCCATTATGCCATTTGGGTGCCATGGTTGGAAGAAAGCGGTGAATATGAAATTCAAATATTTATTCCTGAAGGATTGGATGCGGTAACAAGTGCTCAATATGAAATTATTGTACAGGATGATGAAGGCATCAACACAAAAACTATAGTAGTTGTGAATCAAAACAGCATAGCGGATGAATTTGCAACCATTGCCACCATGGAACTCCCAAGCGGATCAAAGAGTAGTGTGATTCTGCGTGATATTGTGGAAAATTCATCGGTGGGAGAAACTGTCATTTACGATGCAGTCAAGTTCGTGAACACAACTGCAGGCGCATCAGATGATGCAACATTACCGGAATCTTTTACCCTCTATCCTCCCTTCCCCAATCCGTTCAATCCATTCACCACAATCCGGTTTTCGGTAGAGACGTTGCATGCAACGTCTCTACATATTTATGACATCACGGGCCAAGTGGTTGAAACATTAATACAAGAACAAATGGAAATTGGAACACATGACATTCAATGGACCCCAACGAACCTTCCCACTGGTATTTACTTTGCATCTCTATCTAATGGACAAAAAACGCAAGGCCAAAAATTGATTTTTCTGAAATAATTAACTATTTAAATAAAAAATGAGACCCATTTTATCTGTTATTCTACTGGCATTTTTTAGCTGCCAACCCAAACCATCTTTACACCATAAGCCTATGAACGATTTATCCATCATCCCAAAACCAGTTTCTACTAAAATACTGGATGCTACTTATGACCTTTCAACGCTTAAAGGTATTTCTCTTAAACATGGAACAGAATCAGAAAACCAAATTGCAGAAATTTTTCAGAAATATTTGTCACCTGTCGTTTCTTTATCTGTATCAGAATTAGTGCCGGCCGCTTTATCTAGTACGCTGGATCATATTATTCTTTCTTTAGATGAATCATCAGAACTCCCGGATGAAGGTTATGAACTCTCCATCGGAGAAAACCATTGGATCGAACTAACAGCAAAATCCATGTCCGGACTCTTTTATGGGTTTCAAACATTTCGCCAATTATGTCCGCCGGAATTAGAAAAAGGTGAACGACCGGAAAATACCCGAATCCAAAATTGTAACATTATTGATTATCCTAAGTTTGGGTATCGCGGGATGCACTTGGATGTGTCTCGACATTTCTTTGATGTGGATTTTATCAAAACATACATCGATATGATTGCCCTCCACAAAATGAATGTATTCCATTGGCACCTCACGGATGATAATGGTTGGCGCATTGAGATAAAACAATATCCGGAACTCACAGAAAAATCCGCGTGGCGCGTAGATCGCCGACATGAACATTGGACAAAGCAATCTCCAAGCAAACCCGGCGAAAAAGCGACCTATGGTGGGTTTTATACACAAGACGAAATTCGAGATGTAATTCAATTTGCAGCGAACCGTGGCATCCAGGTGATTCCGGAAATTGAAATGCCTGGGCACACATCGGAAGTGTTTGCTGCTTATCCAGATTTATCCTGCAAAGGAGATACCTTACCGGTGAATCCAGGCTCATATTGGCCCAACCACGATATTTTTTGTGCCGGGAATGATGATGTATTTACATTTTTAGAAAATGTGCTTTCGGAAGTGGCAGATTTATTCCCATCACCTTACATCCATATAGGTGGAGACGAAGCAACAAAAACCAATTGGGAAACCTGTCCAAAATGCCAAAAACGAATTACTGATGAAGGATTGAAAAATGAATTTGAACTCCAGAGTTATTTCATCAAACGGATCGAAAAATTCATTTTATCTAAAGATAAAAAATTGGTTGGGTGGGACGAAATCTTAGAAGGCGGTTTGGCGCCCTCGGCTACGGTCATGAGTTGGCGAGGTATGAAAGGTGGCATCGAATCGGCCAAAGCGGGGCACGATGTGATAATGTGTCCCGTTTCCCATTGTTATTTTGATTATTACCAAGCCGATCCGGAGACCTCCCCGGAAGCCATTGGCGGTTATACCACATTGAAAAAAGTGTATTCATTTAATCCTATTCCGGAAGAACTCACAGAAGCTGAATCAAAATTCATCTTGGGAGCACAGGGGAATCTCTGGACAGAATATGTCCAAACTCCGGAGTTGGCTCAGTACCGTGTTTTGCCCAGAATGACAGCATTATCAGAAGTGGTTTGGGCCGGGCCTGGCGAACATTCTTATGATGATTTTTACGGCAGACTGACTCATCTCCAAAAAAGATTCGATGATTTAAATTGGACCTATGCGCCGGGATCATTTGTTGTTTCAATCCAAGCGGACCGGGAAAGTATCGGGTCTGAATTTCGAATTCACCTTACATCTGAAAAACCGGGAGAAGCCATTCGATTTACAATGGATGGGAGCAATCCGTCTTCGCAATCAATTGTGTTCGATTCACCTTTTATAATTGATAAAACGACCACCATAAAAGCTGGACTTTTTATGGACGGAGGACTTGCGGGGAAAATAAATGAAAAAACATTTTCTTTTCATAAAGCATTGGGGAAATCGGTTGAATATAAAATTCCACATAAACGAAAATATTCCGGAAATGGGCAGGTAACATTGGTGGATGGACTCACAGGCACAACCAGTTATAACGATGGCTACTGGCAAGGTTGGGAAGGAGACGATTTGGATGTAATTGTTGATTTAGGGGAAGTTGAATCCATTCAAAAGATCGAAGTGGGACTATTAGAATCTCAAGGTGTATGGATCTTTTTACCAACTTATGTGACTGCGTCTTTTTCGAATGATGGTGAAACCTATTTTGGTGAACAAACTGTTGAAGTTGAAGATGGGGAACGGCTCGGTAGATCCAACCGAAAAGTTGTGTTGGTGGATCAGCTCTCGTTATCAGCAAGATTTATCCGCGTGATTGCAACCAATCGTAAAACGTGTCCGGAATGGCATCCCGGCGCTGGTGGAAAAGCTTGGGTCTTTGCTGATGAAATTGTGGTGGAATAAATGATTGTAAATATGTAATGCGTAAAGCGTAATTAGTTTATCCGTTTAAATTACGATTTACATATTTGCGTTTTAACTAAACAATGAAAAAACACATTTACATCCTTTCCTTTCTTTTAACGTTTTTCTTTATCTCACTGGCCCTTGAACCAAGTTTCACACCGAAAGGATCCCTTTATATTTACAATGGTCCCATCATTACACTGGATGACGACCAACCGGCAGCTAATGCTGTTTTTATAGATAAAGGGAAAATCGTTGCGGTGGGCACAGACCCAGAACTTCGTACCCATTTAAAAGATGCTACACAAATTATTGATTTAAAAGGTGCCACACTTCTCCCGGGATTTATTGACCCCCACACCCATCCTGTGGCCTCATCCTTTCTCCATGGCATGATTGACCTAAGTGGATTTACCCATACCAACAATGCTGAAGTCTGGCAACATTTAGAATCAACAATTCAAGATTATAAACCAGGAGACTGGATTCTTTGCAAAGGCCTGGATGTTGTATTAGTGGACGATCTCATTCCACCACATATTTCATATTTGGATTCCATTGCTCCCAATAATCCGTTTCTTATTGCTTCATTGAGTATGCATTCCTTTTGGGGAAATTCGTTAGCGTTTGATGCAGCGGGCATTTCTCATACAACGCCCAATCCCAGTGAATCCAGTTTTTATGACAAAGATGAAGCCGGTCAATTGACCGGCTATATTTCTGAACAAGATGCATTTGAACCATTCAAAAAAGCAATCATCAAAGCCATGGGAAACCTCGTGCTAAAAGAAAAATGTGTCACCGTTTTGGATCAATATGCCGCCAATGGAAATACAACCATCACATCCATGGGCATTACCACAGATGACCCCAATGTGATTCGACTCTATCGACATCTATCATCAAATCAAACTTCATTTTTGAACAAATTGCTCCAGAAGCTTGCTGTGCTTCCAGATCGAAAACCCACTGTCAGACATTCGGTGTTTGTGCGAGATGATGCCAACCATTTACTCCCACATTCTCCAGACAACGGGGATGACTTTTTCAAAATCGCCGGAGTGAAATTTTGGTATGACGGCTCCCCCTATACCGGCTCAATGTATTTAACGGAACCATTTAAACCGTCCAAAGTCAATCAGGAAAAAATCCATATTCCTATGGGTCACATGGGTGAAGCATTATTGGACCAACAAGAGCTCACAGATAAAATTCGTCACTATGAAAATGATGGTTGGCAAGTGGCGATTCATACACAAGGAGACCAGGCGGTGTCAGAAACATTGGTTGCCTTTGAAAAGGCGGGCATCAATAAAAATTCAAGACACCGATTGGAGCATTGCTTGTTGCCTACTGATGCATCCATTCAAAAAATGTCAGAATTGGGGGTCCATCCCAGTTTTCATATCAATCACCTTTGGTATTATGGAGAAGCGTTGGAAAACCATATTATCGGCAAAGAACGAACTGAAAAAATACTACCGGTTCAACATGCATTGAATAAGGGATTAACTTTTTCATTTCATGCAGATCAGCCCATGTTTGAGAGCAAGCCGCTTAGTTTGATTCATACGGCAGTGAATCGTAAATCACGTGATGGAAAATTAATCGGTGAAGAAAATGGAGTCAGTGTTATGAATGCATTAAGAGCCATGACCATCAACGCAGCGTGGCAAATAAAAATGGAGGATAAGATTGGTTCCATCACGACCGGGAAATATGCTGACTTTGTAATTTTAGATCAAAATCCACTCATCGTAGCTCCGGAAGCCTTGAAAGATATTCAAGTGTTGCGAACTATTGTGAATGGGAATGTTGTTTTTTAATCCAAATACATTCTGTTTCCTTATCATATCTAAATTGAGTTAATATTCATCAACACGTATTCCCCTATATTGGAAAAACATATGAAAAAATTCTGGCTCATTTTAATTCTTTCAGGTTTACACTTTTCACTGGCGAATTCACCAGTAGAAGAACGCACTAAGGATATGCGTATAAAAATGTTGAATGGAGAGTATGGAAAATTGTCTGACTATGTTGGAGGCGGGCCAACCATCATCAATTTTTGGACAACATGGTGACCATTTTGCGAGAGGCAGTTAGCCTACTTAGACCAACTCAATACATTTTTCGAAAACACGGGTTTCAAAGTTTTAGCGGTAAATGCAAATGAAGCAAAGATTCTCAGGCTGGTTAAGCCCTATGTGAATAAAAGAAAATTTAAATTTGATGTTGCTGTTGACCCGCGGTTTAAAATGGGGAAGCAGTTTGGCGTAGATGGAATGCCCACCCAATTTTTAATAGCATCTGATGGGTCTATTATCTCGCAATCTTCGGGCTACACTGATGGAGATGAGGAAAAATATTTGGAAGAATTATTAAAATATTTTGACAGTGAAAATATTGAATATGAAAAGGATTTTCAATTTGTGAAACAAATAAGATATAAAGGAATTCAAAATACCGATATCAGTTTTTAAATTGCCTTTGGTTTTATCTCCCCTATTCCTCCATCTCAATATTTGAGATCATATAAATTTTCCAATCCCAAATCCATTTTTTAAATAATCCGAGCAATCCTTTTTTGGGGGTTTTTCTTATATAATAAGTCACGCGCTGTTTGGTGAGAAATTTATTATCATCATTGTACCGAGAATAAATAACATCAGCAACGTTCCAAAACAAATTATCTTTAAAAATTTCTGTTACAATCACGCGCTCTAATTCTGTTCGGTGAAAGTTTGAGCTGGGAGACTCTTTCCATAAATTAAAAACCTCATCAAAGTCTTCTCTTGACTTCATAAAATAAACCTTGCCTTGATTGTGGTGGGTTGTTAATGGCATTGGCCAGGCGAAGTATTCAAACATCCCATCAATATTTTTTTTATCCACTTCAGCAAAATATTTTTCTAGCATAAAAACAATATCATCTTGGTATTTGTGCGTTGTATCTGCTTGAGCAAAAATATTTGTAGTATTTAAGTGCAAATAAATTAAAATTGGGAGGAGTATAAAATTTTTCATAAGAAAGAATTTAATAATATTGTTAATGTTTTGGCGAATGATGAATTTTTGATAACAAAAATTTAATTCTATTTTTCTTACTGAAACAAAAATTCTTAGTATTAAAAATAGAATTAAATTGTTGTAAAACTTCCTCTATGGATTCAATAGAGTCCGGCAATTGGTGTCGAGAACCCACATGGTCGGTTATGGGCGATGCACCGGTATATATCAATTAAATTCTCAAATTTTGTCAGATTCAAATATTGTTATTCCAGGATTACTTTTTTCTAAATGATGCACCATACCTTTGGCAATGGTTTGGGCGTGAATGCCACGATATTTTTTTCCAGGACCAATCATGAGCGGATTCAAAATTACCATGATGCCTTTTCCAATGAGTTCGCCCAACCGAAATTCTTTCCGTGGACCCATAATCAGGGATGGTTGAAAAATCTGGATAGTAGGAATATTTAATGTTTTGATTTCATCCTCCACGTTCCCTTTTACTTGATTATAAAAAATAGACGAATCCGAGTTGGCGCCTATGGCCGTTACAATAGAAAAGGACTCAGCTTGGGTGGACTCTGCCCATTTTGCAAATCTTAAAGGAAGTTCATAATCCACGAAACGGAAAGCTTCTTTTGAGCCGGCGGTTTTGATGGTGGTGCCCAAACAACAAAAAACATGATTCACCGGTTCTAGGGATTCTATAGCTGTCTCATCTCTAAAATCGAAAATGATTTCTTTGAGTTTCGGATGAGTTGTAAAAGTTGGTTTTCTTACCAGTGCTGTTACGGAATCAAAAGTAGGTGAATTTAAAATTTCTTGAACCAAGTATGATCCAACAAACCCTGTGGCGCCAATAATGAGGGAAGATTGCATGGTGTAAGATAAATAAAAAATCTCTAATAATTATCTCAGTTATTTTACTAATATCCCGGCTATTCTATGAAGCAATTAGCTTATAAAACCCTTGCTGGCATTCTGTTGTCTTTTTCTCTTTTTGGACAAGATGTTTCCGTTGATGCCCCAAGAGTGATTCTAAAAAATATTCCGTTCAGTGTGTCTATTAATGGGGATTTCTCAGCAGGAGATTCTCTTGCGATGTTTGTGAATGGTGTTATTGTTTCCCCTTCCGCAACTACCAAAAACACAACCAGTTTTAAGGATATCTCTGTTTCCGATGAGAAAGGAACCTTTAAACTGGTTCAAGGTGGAAAGACACTTTATCAATTTGATCGTAAAGTGATTCCTGGGTGGATCTCGGTTTTGCCTCCGGTCATAGCCATCACCCTGGCATTTGCCTCTCGCTCAGTAATCCCTTCTTTATTTATTGCTATTTGGTTCGGAGTATGGTCTTTAAGCGGATTCAGTTTTGGGGGAATCATTTCTTCTCTGCTGGATTCCTTTCACCATTACATTTTGAACACCCTTATTGACCGCGACCACGCCATCATTACTTTATTTACACTAATGCTTGGTGGGATGGTGGGTATTGTCTATCGCAATGGCGGGATGCACGGTATTATTAAGCACTTGATCAAAAAGGCTGATACACCCAAAAAAGGCCAAATCTCTATTTGGCTTTTTGGCCTGGTCATTTTCTTTGATGATTATTCCAATACGCTCATTGTGGGGAATACATCACGACTCTTGTGTGACAAGTTAAAAATATCGCGCCAAAAATTAGCCTATCTGGTAGATTCCACATCCGCGCCTGTTTCTACCATTGCTGTGATTACAACATGGATCGGATTTCAGGTAGGCATTATCGCTGACGCGCTTCCCGAATTAGATGGCATCACCGAATCAGCTTATTTATTATTTCTTCATTCCATCCCATATAGTTTTTATCCATTTTTAGCTATTGTCATGGTGGGGATTGTGGTATCAACGGGGAAAGATTTTGGCCCAATGGTCCGCGCAGAACAACAGGCAAGACAGGGAGAACTTTACGATCCGGATTTGTCGAATGAAGAGATTGAAGCCGGCTCAGATTCCGATGATTTGTTTGTAAAAGATAATATCCCACATCGAGCAAGGAATGCGATTATTCCTATCGGTGTTTTGATTTTTTCCATGTTCTATTTCATCTTTACATCCGGGGAAGGCGATTCATTCAAAGATATTTTGGGTAGCGCCGATACATTCGCAGCATTGATGCATTCAACACTTTTGAGTGCGCTGGTTGCAGCTGGGCTTTCCTTAAGCCAGGGAATCCTTAACCTGAATGAAACATTAGACGCCTGGTTCAGCGGCTTAAAATTCATGCTCATGGGAATGTTGGTTCTACTCCTGGCTTGGGCTTTGGCGGATATTTCCAAAGACCTCCATACAGCGGATTTTATTGTTTCCACATTGGGAGACTCTATCCCCATGCCATTTTTACCAACGATTGTTTTCCTAGTAGCAGCAGCAACAGCATTTGGTTCCGGTTCCAGTTGGGGCGTAATGGCAATCTTGATGCCGCTGGTGATTCCATTGACTTGGGCTGTTATGGGAAATAATGGCGGTGCCACACCGGAGAATATGCATATTATGTATTCCACCATCGCTTGCGTACTTACGGGAGCTGTTTGGGCTGATCATTGCTCGCCCATTTCCGATACAACCATTCTAACATCCATGGCTTCCGGGTGTGAACTCATGGATCATGTAAGAACCCAAATGCCTTATGCCATTTCTGCTGGCTCAGCAGCTTTACTTCTAGGGACCTTGCCTGCAGGATTTGGCGCGCCGTGGTACTTGCTACTTGGGCTTGGGATTATTTCACAAGTTCTGGTTGTGAAATATTTTGGTCAAAAAACCTCCTCATAATTGCTTATTTGTTCCAAAATAATTGAACGGGAAATAGGGCCAAATTTTGTTTATCATCTTTTAGCTTGTTAGATTTGCAGGGAAAAACGGAGTGTAAAATGAAAAAATTATTTCCAACTCTATTATTGTTCATTGCAGGGTGTTCTAGTGAAGCCGTAGATATGGATGAAGTGTTGTTTGAGCGGTCGGGACAATACATCACCAATGATGAATACAGCGACTTTTTTTTCTTTAACAGAAAGGTCTATAACGGTCCGGGATTTAACAAGTATAGATCCGGTGAAAAACGGGAGCAAGGTGAATTAAAAAATGGCTTTAAAACTGGAAAATGGACCGGTTGGGATCGAAAGGGGAAGAAGCGGTTTGATGGAGAATATGTTAGAGGAAAAGCCCAAGGTAAATGGGTAGGGTATTTTCCCGGTGGTGAAAAGAAATATGAAGGACTTTATGAGTTGGGATTTCAGACCGGTAAATGGGTCTATTTTAATGAGCAAGGGAAAAAGATCTTAGAAGAAACCTATTATAATTGTGATGAAAAATGTGAAGATGAACATCCACCGGACCGCCGGGGAGTTCCTTACGTTTGTGAGCTATTAGGGAAAATAGTGGATTCAAAAAAATTCTAACCTAAAAGAAAAGGTTATTGGTTTAGGTTGAATCCTGAACAGATATGACACCGAGCTCATCCGTTTTCAACATCCAAAAATCATATTCTCCCGAGCCATAGGAGGATGTTTGACCCAGGATGGTAAAACCACCACCCTCATTTTGAATAATGGAGCGACCAATATCAATCATGGGGCCACCATAGATTTGTTCCCAAATCACATCTCCATTAAGGTCAACTTTTAAAATCCAAATATCATAAAACTCTGTTCCATATGAAGATGTGGACCCGGTGAATACATAGCCTTCTGAAGTTGGAACCACATCAAAGCCATATTCCAACGCATCGCCACCATAGGTTTTTTGCCATGCCACAGTTCCACTCTCATCCAATTTTATCAGCCAAATATCTTTATTCCCGGCTCCAATGGAGGTGGTGGTGCCAATCAGGATATAGCCGTCTTCAGTCTCCTTAATAGCGTAGGCTTGGTCATTCCTTGATTCAACAATGGTGCACCGCCATTCCTCTATTCCATGAGAATCAGTCTTTAAAACAAGAATATCGTTATTGGTGGTACCGCCCCATGTTTCGCCCACAAGGATAAAACCATCATCGCTGGTTTGTTGAAAATTGTTCACCATTTGATTTAAACTGTCCCCATAAGATTCAGACCAAAGAGAATCACCATTTTCATCAGTTTTTAACAGCCAAAAATCTTTGTCATTTCTATGTGCGGGAATAGTATATCCAGCCAGTGCAAACCCTTCATCTGTTGTTTGGTCGCCATACAATCCTACATTAGCTTTTGCGGTTCCATAGGTTTTTTCCCAAAGGATTGTGCCTTCTTCATCAATCTTTACTAACCAAAAATCATAAAGCCCCTTTCCAAACGAGTTGGTATATCCTGCAAAAAAATATCCGCCTGCGGATATTTCTCCCGCATTAAAGGCAGATTCAAACATATCACCACCATAGGTTTTTACCCATTCCGGCTCACCCAAAGAATCCACTTTAGCAATGATGGCATCTGTGACTCCATGAAGAGTTGCGAATGTTCTGGGCAAAGAATCCGTGGACCAAAAAGAGGATGTGGCACCTGCAATTATAAAACCATCATCTTGGGTGGGCCGAATGGTATATCCCATTTCTGCATCATATTCACCAAAAACTTTTGAAAAATAATAAACCGGTTTTTCAATTTCTTTTTCTATTGCCGAATCATCACATCCGAAAATGATAAAAAACAGGAATAAAGTAAAACTCAGATATTTCATTATGGAAGTTTATAAAAAAGAAACCCCATTCGCCAAAGGATGAACAGGGTTTCATTTAAAGTGTGCTTTTGGATACTTATTTCAATAGGAGCATTTTTTGGGTTATGGTGCCTGCTTTGGTTTTCAATGTATAAAAGTAAAGCCCCGCAGAAACAGGTTGGCCGAAATCATTTGTTGCGTCCCAAACGACGGATTTGAATCCGGCCCGTTGATTTCCAAACACCAAGGTGCGAATTCGCTTACCCAACACATCATAGATAGCTAAATCAACTCGACCGGAACTGACAAGATCATATTCTATGGTTGTGGTGGGATTAAAAGGATTGGGGAAATTTTGATACAGAGCAAATTCCGATGGCGTCAAATCATCATCCAGAGCAACCATATCATCTTCGATGGGTTCATTCATGGCGGCGCACCGATTGTGGGTTTCTCCCATACCTTCTGTCCTGTAATAAGAAATTTCCGGTGTGAATTCGTGTTCTTGAAAACCGTTTCCATCAGTATCATCTTCAGTAAGTTCATCATAACACATGTGGGTGTGATATCTGTTTTCTAATAGGACAGTTCCATCCGCATCCACAATATCATGAACATGTCCATTTTGAGCGTCCCAATCGGAGCCATCCACATCGGAGCCATCCAATTCAGTGCATCCCATGACCACCACACCATCACACATGATGCCATAAATTTCAATTTCGCCTTCTCCCACAGTAGGAGTTTGAATATAACCTTTATGTTCAAGCACTTCTAATGGACCGGGAGATGTTGTATGATAATGATAAATCCCGCTTGGTCCGGCAGGATGACCACTATAATAATCAAAGGAATAGGCTTCATCTTCAATGATATCCGGCGGAGCGGCACAAGGATTAAACATATTCACACCATTCAAAGCTGAACCAACCGATCCCATGGGATATTCAAAATTACTGGTGCCAACTTCCCCATCCACCGCATCAGCATCAATGGTCAAATTGGGCCTTGCCTCCGGATTCACAGGAATTGAAATCACATAATCATATTCCGTAATGTAAGAATTTGGTACCTGAAAATAGCCTTCGCCCTGAGACACATAATCAATATGGTTTGGGTCACCATCGGGATAATACCAACTTTCATACGGCGCTAAACCGCTGAAATACAGATTAACGTAATTACCACTTTCAGATAAACTCACATCCACGCAGTGAAAATATCGTTGGTAAAATTCCGGTGCATTTCCGGAAATATTTGTTTCACAACTTTCCAATGTATATGCTTGAGCAAACAATGAAAGTGGTACGATTACAGACAGAATTAATATCATCTTTTTTATTTGATTTCCTTTTATTATGATTTTTATTTACCTTGATTTTATTTTATTTCTGGAAAGAAGGCAACACGATTTAAAGAGAGATTATTTTAAATATACCAACTTTTGAGACACCACTTTGTCTCCAAGGTTAAAAACAACAAAATAAATGCCGCTTGGATGATTGGATGCATTCCACTGAATTTCATGTGTTCCCGGTTCTAATTCACTTCGGATTAATGGTTCTACCAATCGCCCGGTGATATCAAATATTTGTAACAATGGCTTTTGATTCCGGGTGATAGAGAACCGAATGGTGGCGGTAGAATTGAAAGGATTGGGATAGGGTTTATAAAGGATAAATTTTTCCGGAATTTGTTTTGAAGCCAAACCTAAACTATTCAAAACAGTCACCATCACTGTATCTGGTTCTGATTCCAATTCACCATCGGATACAATCAAAGAAATAAAGAAAGAAATAGAATCATCCACCTCCGGCGCTACAAAGGTGGGCATTGATCTGGTGGAGTCATCCAATTCAATCCCATTCGGAGCCATCCAAACATAGGAGAGATTGACATTTTCAAAATCGAAAGAGGCAGTACCGTCCAAAATGACTGTCTCATTTTCTATTGCAACTTGATCCTCCCCGGCGTTGGCAACCGGTGGAATATTTGTATGATACACCGAAATAATCACCGTGTCGTGTTCCGATTCCAGTTCACCATCTGACACCATTAATGTAAATATAAAACCCGTTGTATCTTCCACCATTGGGGTCGTAAAACTTGGTGTGGCTGATGTTGGATCACTCAACAGAATTCCGGTAGGCGCATTCCAAAAAAAAGTGATTTCAGCATTTTCCGGATCATAAGAGCCTGAGCCATTTAGAGTGACAATTTCATTTTCGCCAACTAATTGGTCTTCACCTGCATTGGCCACCGGCGGTAAATTCCCTGAACTTTCGCACTCATCCCAAATGCAAACTACCCATTCCGGATGATCTATGAATGGATTTCTATTCCCTTGGATATCATAAACAGCATCGTTCCGAGCAGTCTCTTTTTGGCTGACTGTGTCTTGTTCGTGCCAATCCATAAGCATGTCCAATGCCCAGGGTTTTAAATCAGCACCAATGACCATATCATTTTCATCCCAACCTGAATCCTCTGTATAATAACGCGTTGACATATAAAAATAAGTCCTGGCAAAATCGCCTTTGTATTCATCAATGGGCTCAAAGACTGTTCCTGTGAAACCATAACCATCCATAGTGCCTCGCTTACTTCCGTTTTGAGAAGTCCAGGAAGCGCTTTCAACTTCGCCATAGGGATAATTGGACCGCATGCCATTCACATAACCATCCGTTGGGTAAACATGAAACAAATCAGTCTTCATGGGCATGGCATCGTTAAACCAACTTTTGGGCCAGGAATGTTCCCGGTTATAGCAATCGCCTTCCTGGGTATAATTTCCGCATTGGTCGCTGTCTGTAAAATTATAAATATAGGGCGGTGTGCCTCCGGGAATATCGGAATACATATCCCAGACTGTACCGTCCGGCTTCACATCCGTTGATTCATAATGATCATGGAGAGACCCATAACTTTGGGCATTGTGGTCATCAATAATATGGTGGAGGGCCAACCTCAAGGAATCACCCTCCAGCCCTTCGGCATCATCATAATATCCCGGTGGAATTTCCGCGGCTAACCATGCAAAAAATAAAACAAGGCAAAATAATCTCATTTGAAACCCTTTTAAAATAAAAATTGGCTCTAAGCCAATTTTAAAACTGATAAATAATTTGTTGTCCCCGGAATGCCCACAGGCACGCCACCGGTTATGACATATTTTTCACCTTCAACCAGAAGATTCTCTTTTTTTAAGACTTCCTGTGCCACCTCCGGAATTTCATCGGAAGAATTGTATTCCCGAATCAGAAATGGAGTAATGCCCCAAACAATTGATAGTTGTCGGCAAATATTTTGGATGGGCGTCATGGCAACGATTCTTGCTGCGGGTCTATAGCGGGCGATCATACGGGCGGTGCTACCGCTGTGAGTCATGGTTATTAAAATATTGATATCTTGGTCACGAGCTACAGAGCAAGCTGCATGACTGATAGCCCGAGCAGTGTTGAGTCTGCCATGACGTCTGGACACGTAAAAATCTTTATAATTAATCGCTGATTCCGTTTCTTCTATGACTCGCGTAAGTACCTTGATGACCTTAACGGGAAATTCACCCATGGCGGTTTCACCGGTAACCATCAATGCATCGGCCCCATCTAAAATTGCATTAGCAATATCGCTCACTTCAGCACGAGTCGGCACAGGACGCTCTGTCATAGAATCTAAAATCTGGGTGGCAATGATGACCGGTTTTCCGGCTTGGGAGGATTTATCAATTACTTCCTTTTGAATCAGGGGGACACGTTCGATAGGCAGTTCCACACCCAAATCTCCTCGGGCCACCATGACCGCATCAAAGGCATCAATGATCCCATCCATATTCTCCACCGCTTCCCACTTTTCTATTTTGGCCATGATAGGAACCGAGTAGCCATGTTCCCTCACACGAGACCGAACCAAATCATAATCGTGGGGTGACCGAACAAAAGAAAGGGCTAACCAATCAGCGCCGTTTTTGAGAGCAAGTTCAAGATCCTTTTCATCCTGGTCTGTGAGGCAGGGAACATCCAGGGCAATTCCGGGGAAATTCACACCTTTCCGGTTTTCCACAAGTCCTGGGGTAATTGTTTTGCATTCCAACATGGAGCTGGACACATGGCGAACCACCTCCAGGGCCACGCGGCCATCGTTAATTAATATTTTTGCCCCTTCACCTACTTTCTGAAATTTGACCCCTTTGGATACAGGAATAACATTTTCTCCCACATCCTCATTGCTGATCATAACCACATCATTTTTTTGTAATTCAACGGGATCATTTAAATCGGTGACTCGAATCTTTGGTCCTGCAATATCCGCCAAGATCGCCGGACGGCTACCGGTGGGAAGGGTGATAGATTGGATCAGCTCGAAATAAGATTCTTTGTCTTGAACTGACCCATGGGAAAGATTTACGCGAAAGCAATTCACACCTTTGGCCACCATATTTTGAATCATTTCCAGCGTGGCGCAGCTTGGCCCTACTGTTGCAATTATTTTCGTACGACTTAATTCCATGGGTTTAAATTACCTGCAA
>CAXFCD010000182.1:0-5151 GCA_964001155.1 uncultured bacterium
AATAGTCATCCCTGCAATGGTCACGGCTGCTATACCGCTTTCCGGACTGGCTGCATTAGCTAATTGGAATAAAGCGAAAACCCAACTCAGGATAAAAACATTTTCCAATCCTTCCGGAATCAATCTTCTGATCCTGAACAAAAGTGTCAAAAGTACACCGCCTGTCACACCTAATATTGCCCCCACAGCCAATCTTGAAATAATGTGATAAAGTCCCGTGAACAAAGATAATCCCGAGGGGCTGATGGCAATCTCCAAAGCAACCACGGCTACAATGGCGCCGATGGCATCCAGCAAAATGCCTTCTGCTTCCAACACAGTGCTGACGCCATGATGGATCCGTAGACGTTTCAAAAGTGGTGAGATTACAGTGGGGCCGGTGACAATGATTAATGTACCAAACAGGATCGAGGAACGAAAATCCCATCCGAGGAAAAATAAGGTGGACATGGTGCCGCCTATGAGGGTAATGAGCGCTCCGATGGTAATGAGTCCTCGGATGGCGGCCCGTTCTCTTTTAATGCGGCTGATACGGAGATTCATGCCACCTTCGAACAAAATCACAGCCACAGCAAACCCAACAATGATTTGCATGGCAGATCCCAGGGAAGAAGGGCGAATCCAATTGAAACCATCCGGTCCAAATAAGATGCCGGCAGCCAGCAGGATTACAATCCCAGGTAAACGAACATGACGGGCCGCAACTTGAGACAGCATGCCCAAAGCCATGGCCAAGCCCAATGTGAGTGCAGGATTATCCATATAATGAAAACAAAAACAGTTAAATTACAAAAAGTGACCTAATAATTATTTAGATAAAAATGCCTGAATCGCTACCCAGTATTCTTCGCTAAAACTGATGGTATTATGTCCAACGTTTTCTAGTATGATAGACTCACGTTTTCCGCCCCATTTTTCTACCAAATTCATTGACAAATCATTGGGAATAATTCGATCTTCTTTGCCCATAACAGCCAGCATTGGGCAGGTAATATTTGGAGCGATTGAATCAGAAAGAAATGGATGCCTCAGTAATAATTTGATGGGGAAAATGGGATAATGTTTTTTTGCCACATTAACCAAATTATCGAAAGGCGTTACTAAAACCATTGCTTTCACCTGTCGTTGCCCTGCCACATGAACGGCAACTGCCGAACCGAGACTGCGCCCCATAATAATAATATTCTCGGGTTGGAATTGGTATTGATCAGAAAAATGGTCAAAAATAAATAATGCATCTGCAAAAAGAGCATATTGGCTTGGACGCCCTTCGCTTTTCCCGTATCCACGGTAATTCATAAACAACATGGAATAATCACCAAACTTGTCCAAATCATGCAAATTTTGGGAGACTTCTTCCGCATTTCCGCCGTAATAAATAATCAACGGACTTTCAGGATGGGATTCATTTTGTATAAACCAGCCGTGGAGGGAAACCCCCTCATGATTCAGTTTAATTTCATTTTCTTTGAATTGATTCAGGAATGAAATCTGGTGCGCTGCAATCGATCGCGGAAAAAAAATAAAGGAAGATTGGGCAACATACAAAACGCCGCTGACAACGACATAAAAAGATGTGATTAAAATAAAAAGGGAAACCAATGGTGACTTCATTTTTTAATTGTTTAAAATTTTTAATGACCGCATTCGGTTTATGGCGGCAGCAATCTCAAATTTACGAGGCTTGGAAAAATTCCCTGGATGTTTTTCTTTTTTGTAAAATGGGTCTAAGGCATCCAGGCCGTTCTTGTTGAAATAGTCATCCAAAGCATCGACAATTTCTTTTAGTGATACTTGATCTCTCATCATCGTTTGTGCTGCAAAATAAATGGCATGAGCCACGGCCCGATTTTGACTTGTGTCAACCAATTGATCCACAAAGCGCAAGTCTATGGTTTGGGTTCCAAATACGATTTTATCTTGCCCTTGCAGATCAATCTTTACTTTTTTTCGTCCTCGGGATACATCAAAACTTGAAGCTTTTGGAACTCGGCTTAAAATCACTGGCATAGATTTTAACCTTTCAATTTGTCTTTGCGTTGGGTGATCTTGCGCAATGGTTAAGGTTTCTTTGGTAACATCATAAGGCAAATAATCCTGCATTTTGATCACTCTGTCTGCTACATCAAAATAATCTCCGGAACCACCCATAACCAAAATTGTGGATACGCCTTTTTCTTCCTGCAATTCTCGGACACGATCAACAAAAGGCGTGATGGGCTCCTGATCTTTGTGGACGAGTTTTTGCATCCGTGCGTCCCGAACCATAAAATTTGTGGCAGAGGTATCTTCGTCCAACAAAAGAAGGTTACAGTCCACCTCCAGGGCTTCCATTATATTGGCTGCCTGGCTCGTGCTGCCGCTGGCATCCTCACTGCAAAAGGATTCGGTACTGATGCCTTGGGGCAGGTTGGTGATGAACGGATCAATGTTCACTTTTTCAATTTGCCGTCCATCTTCAGAGCGAATCTTCACTGCATTTGGATTGGTGATGACATATTCCCGTCCGTCTTCGGGGATGTGAGGGTAAACGCATCTCTCCAGCGCTTTCAATAAAGTGGATTTACCATGATACCCACCCCCAACAATCAAAGTGACGCCATTGGGAATGCCCATCCCTGAAATGTGTGTTTGCCCATCAGGTAATGGATTTGTTAATTCAAACGATGTTTCGAGAGACACTGGTGATTGGAATTCCACTATATTACCGCCACATAAAGGTTTATCGCTGATGCCGGAAGCCCTGGGTAAAATGGAACCATTGGCCACAAATGCAGCTAAATTATTTTCCCTGAGTTGAAGGCGAATGGATTCCTGGTTTTCTATGCATTCCACAAATTGGTTGCAGGCGGTTTGATCTAAATTTTCCCATTTTAAGGATTGGTTTACAATCTTTGGGATTTCATCGCAAAGCATTATAATGGCTTCTTGTCCCAAAATTGTCCTTCCGGCAGCAGGAAGGCCAACCTGAACCCGGGCTTCAATCCAATCTTTTGTGATTACAATTGCCGTTCGTTCCAAAACTTCTTGTCCGCCTGCATCTATGTAAATAAGTCCGCTTTTGCCTGTACCATGTTTTGGTGTTACATTTTTTTTGACCGCATCCCGAACGGCTCGGGCTACAAAATCTTCCAAGGCAATTTGACGAAGAGAATTGGTCCAAATATCATTTGGGATTTCAGAAATTTTGTGCTGTACACGGAGGCGAATTTTGGAGGGTTGGGCAAAGGGGTCGCCTTGAACGTGATCTATAAATAGGTCAAATTCCGGGAATGAATATTGACCTTGGATCTGTTTATAGGCTTTGTAGCCTCGCCGGTCAATTTGGGTTAGGGTTTGCTTTAAGTTGTGTTCGTCCAACATGAGGTTCAACAATAAGGCAAAAAGTTTACTTTAGCAAAACTAATTTTTGGATTGATCGATTTTGTCCCGATACCAATTCTACAAAATAAACACCACTGGCAATCTTAGATGCATCCCAAATGAATACATGTTCGCCTACTTTATAATTCCCATCAACCAATGTTTCAACCAACCGACCGGTGATGTCATAAATCTGTAGAGACGCCATATTTGTTATCTTTTCACCAATGTCAAATCGAATGGTTGTGGTTGGATTGAATGGATTGGGATAGGGAGGATGGAGTTGGAAATGATTTGGTATTTCTGAATGTTGAACCAGACCCAACTCTTCACATTCACTCGTATCTGTCACCCAACCGTCCGAAACAAAATTTTGCCAAAGTTCCCCAACGTTTCTGGATGCCAACCAAGAAGAAGAATCCATTACACCATCATAACAGTTGAAAGAGCCGATGGACCAATCATCTTGATCTCCGAACCAACCAATGGAATCTGAAAGTGTATTTAAAGAAACAGGTTGAAATACATTCATGGAATCAGGAAGCCGAAGGTCAGTTGTGGTGTGAAAAAATGAATCTAGAAATGGGTCATCAGTAATTTGAGAATGGCCAGCACCTTGCTCCATAGCCAATGCCCATTTTGCTCCTAAATGACGATGCTCTAAAAAAATTCCGGTCAAATTTTCGATACGATAGGGAAGATCATCTTCCCCCACAAACATGAGTATGGGAATCTCAATGGCATCTCCCGCAGGCTCTTCATTATGATAACCGCCTTTTTGGGTGATAATGCCCACAATCCGTTCCGGAATCCATTTGGCGAAATGATAGGCAAATTGTCCGCCCCAGGAATAGCCATTGATAAAAAAAGGAATGAAAGAGATTTCATCATGTCGAAAGAGAACAGCGAATGAATCCATGGCCGCAATCACCGCATCGCCGATACCGGTATTCATGTGCATATTAAAAATGTGAGCGCCCATCAATGCGAAATCTTGGCTGTCGGCCAATGTTTGATACGCCGAATCTGTGACGATATTTCTGGAGTCACCATTATTGGGATGCATGAACCAATAGATGCCCCGGAGCGTGTCTGTGGAATCATTTACCCACATTCTGAAATCAGCATAATTGTAGCTGGCGGTATCATTCTCCGGGATGGAGACGTCATAGATTTCAGCAGAAAGAAATGAAAAAAGAAAAAGAAAAGGGATGAATAATTTCATCCCAAAGTTTAGACGTAATGCCTCATATCCTGCAATGTAGGAAAAGCAGGGAAAGTTGAGAAATTAATTTAGAGAGATGAGCTCAATCCCTGCTTCTTTGGCGTGTTCCAGAATTCGGTCATCGCGATAGAATTCATCATAATAAATAGTCTTGATACCGGAATTGGCAATGAGTTTGAAACAATTATAACAGGGCGAAGCAGTTACATAAATCTCAGCTTGGCGGGTGCTTACACCATTTTTGGCAGCCTGAACAATGGCATTTGCTTCAGCGTGTGTTGTACGAACGCAATGACCATCCACCATCTCGTGGCCCACTTCATCACAATGGGGAAGACCTTTGATACTGCCGTTATATCCAGTGGATAAAATCGTTTTTTCCCGGACGATGACAGCCCCAACATGCTTCCGATCGCAGGTGGATCGCGTGGCCACTTCCGTTGCAATATTCATAAAATATTTTTCCCAACTGACCCGCTCATTCGCCATAATTATAAGTCCTTTCTATTAAAAATTTTGACCGCGTATCGTGGCTCACCATAATAAATCTTATCCGCAACTTG
>CAXFCD010000183.1:0-8697 GCA_964001155.1 uncultured bacterium
AACTAACAGAGATTTCATTGGGGAATTCGGATAATGTCCGTGTCGGTGAATGGGTCATGGCAGTGGGGAGTCCTTTTTCAGAGAATTTGAGTCACACTGTCACGACCGGAATTGTGTCCGCCTTGGGCAGAAGCAACATCATGAACCCTCAAAGTTACGAGGATTTTATTCAGACGGATGCTGCCATCAATCCGGGGAACAGCGGCGGCGCTTTGTTGAATATGGACGGTGAACTCATTGGTATCAATACGGCTATCGCCACAGGAGGGCAGGGAAGGGCCAATCGCGGTGTGGGATTTGCCATCCCTTCTAAAATGGCTAACCGAGTCATGTCAGACTTGATTGATAAAGGATTTGTGACTCGCTCCTGGTTAGGTGTAATCATTGATGAATTGAACCCCGAAACGGCTGAACACCTAAATACAGGCACATTGGATGGAGCCTTGATCACAGATGTAGTAAGCGGCAGCCCCGCTGAGGATGGCGGCATCCAGGAAGGAGATGTTATTGTGGAATTTGATGGAGAACCTATTGTTGGTCCCGCCAATTTGAAAAATGTGGTTTCACTCACAGCGCCGGAAAGCAACAGTAAAGTAAAGGTCATCCGGGATGGATCACCAAAAATGCTGAAAGTCACCCTACAGGAATTACCGGAAAATCCATTGCAATTAGCTTCCCGGGGACGATTCAATTCAGAAGAATTTGGGTTTGAGTTGAAAACCATAAATGAGTCCCTTCGGAAAAAATATAATTTGCAACAGGAGAATGCCTTGGTGGTAACCAACATTGATCCCAACGGTGAAGCTTACTATAAAGGGATTCGTGAAGGTGATATTATCAAACGGGTTGGTACGGAAAAGGTAACCACTGTGAATGAATTTCACCGATTGTCAGAACAATCTCGGGGAAAAGGAGCCATCCTCGTTTTGGTGAAAAAGCCAAAAGGGAACTCGCGGTTCTATACATTGAATTATTAATCGTAACAAATTCGATTGAAAACGCTCCGTTTGGGGCGTTTTTTATTTATAAAACATCCGTGACTATAGGCCTCGAAATGGGATAATTTCCCCGTCACAATTTTTACAGATTTCATCTATTTCATGAGTATTAAAAAAGTAAACACCAAAGTTGATTTCATTGCCAAGGAACATGATGTCCTGAAGTTTTGGGAAGAGAACGATATTTTCAATAAGCAGCGTGAATCAAACAAAGGAAACCCCAAATGGAGTTTTATTGACGGGCCCATCACCGCTAATAATCCTATGGGTGTTCACCATGCCTGGGGAAGAACCTTGAAGGATATTTATAATCGCTACAAAGCCATGGATGGTCATGAATTGCGCTACCAGAATGGATTTGATTGCCAGGGGCTCTGGGTCGAGGTGGAAGTGGAAAAGGAAATGGGTGTGAAATCCAAACGGGAAGTGGAAGAGATCGGGATTGAAAAATTTGTAAATATGTGCAAGGAGCGTGTTCGTAAATATTCCGCCGTACAAACAGAGCAATCCAAACGTTTGGGCTATTGGATGGATTGGGACAATTCCTATTACACCATGTCCGACGAGAATAATTATACCATTTGGTCATTTTTGAAGAAATTGTGGACTGAAGGTAAAGTTTACCGCGGGACCGATGTGGTTCCCTGGAGCGGCCGGTCTGGGACGTCTTATTCTCAAATGGAAATTATTGAAGGACGGAAACTGGTAGCTCACAAATCTGTATTCGTTCGATTCCCCATTAAAGGCAGGGAGAATGAATATCTCCTGGTTTGGACAACCACACCCTGGACGCTCACATCCAATGTGGTCGTTGGCGTCAATGTGAACCTGGATTATGTCAAATTAAAAGCACAGGATGGTTCAATCTATTATTTTGCAAAAGAGAATCTTGAATTCAAACGATTGGAAAAACAATTCAAGGAAAAAAAACAATGGATTGAGGGTGTTCCCAAACTCAAAACGATTGCCCAGATTTTCAAAGAACGGGGTGGCTATGAGGAATGCTGCACCATCAAAGGTGCTGACATGGTTGGCTGGGAGTATGAAGGACCCTTTGATGATTTGGAAGCCCAGCATGAGCCCGGTGGATATCCCGTCGTAAATGAGAGTCTTGAGGAAGAAGGCGTAACTTCAGCCAACCTTCATCGAGTTGTTGATCCGGGCAAGGACAGTATAGGCAATGATATTGTGGTTGCCGGTGAAGGGACAGGAATTGTACACATGGCGCCGGGCTGTGGTGACATTGATCATAGAATCGGAAAAAAACTGGGATTGGTTGATATTGCACCCTTGGATAATGAATCCAAATTCATTGATAAATTTGGGTGGCTCACCGGAAAAGTCGCCACGGAAAAATCCACAGCTGAAGCCATAATAACAGATTTAAAAGAACGGGGTTTTCTTGTCCATGTGGAAGATTATCCACATGTATATCCTCATTGCTGGCGGTCGGGAGATGAATTGGTATTCCGGTTGGTTGATGAGTGGTATATCAATATGGACTGGCGCGGGAAAATTAAAAAAATTGTTGATGACATAAATTGGATCCCGGCTTGGGGACAAGACCGCGAACACGAATGGCTCGATAACATGGGCGATTGGATGATCTCTAAAAAACGATTCTGGGGCTTGGCACTGCCTATTTGGACTTTTGAAGATGGCTCCTTTTTTGTAGTGGGCTCCAAGGTAGAATTACAAGAATTAGCCGTCGAAGGTTGGGACGAGTTCCAAGGGAATTCACCTCACCGTCCGTGGATTGATAAAGTTAAAATCAAACATCCGGAAACGGGGTTGATCGGCACCCGGATCAAAGATGTAGGAAACCCCTGGCTGGACGCGGGGATTGTTCCCTTTTCCACTTTAAAATACAATACAGACCGCGAATACTGGAATGAATGGTTTCCCGGCGATTTTGTGACGGAGTGTTTCCCCGGGCAATTCCGGAATTGGTTTTATTCTCTTTTAGCCATGGCAGCAGAATTGGAGGGTCAAGCGCCTTTTAAAACATTATTGGGACATGCCATGGTTAAAGACGAAACAGGCCGGGATATGCACAAAAGTTGGGGCAATGCAATTTGGTTTGATGATGCAGCTGAGAAAATGGGCGTTGACGTTATGCGGTGGATGTATTCCTTGCAGAATGTTGAACACCATTTATTGTTCGGTTACGGTCCGGCAGATGAAGTTCGAAAAAAAATGATCACGCTATGGAATGTATATTCATTTTATGCCACTTATGCCACTGTGGATGGATTCAATCCTGAAGAGCATCCTTTAGACCAATCTTCATTATCTATATTGGATCAATGGATCTTGGCTAAAACCCATTTGTTGATCAAAGATGCACGAGGTGCGCTGGATGATTTCCGGGTGGATCACTTCATGAAAAAATTTGAGATTTTCCTAGAAGATTTATCAAACTGGTATGTTCGTCGGAATCGAAGACGATTTTGGAAATCGGAAGATGATGCTGATAAAAACACAGCTTATGCGACATTATATCACGTTTTAACAAACACAATCAAAACCATTGCGCCTATTCTTCCTTTCGTATCAGAAACTATTTACCAGAACTTAGTACGAAATTCAGAATCTCAAGCCCGGGAGAGTGTCCACCTCTGTGATTATCCGGAACCGGATGAATCCTTCATTGATTTGGATTTAATTGAAAATGTTGATGCGCTAAAAAAATTGGTAGAATTGGGACGGTCTGCCCGGAATCAGTCCAACCAAAAAATCCGCCAACCCTTAGCGAAAGCATCATATGCAGTGGAAAGTGATACTATCGTGGCTTTTGTAGAAGAAAATAAAGATGTGATTTTAGATGAATTGAATGTGAAATCCATCGAACGATTGACAGAAGCGGGACAACTCATTTCATATCAAATAAAGCCGAATTTGCGATCTTTAGGACAAAAATACGGGAAAGGTTTGGCAGATATCAGAAACTTGCTAAATCAGAGCAATCCCACAGAATTAGTAACCGAGATTCAAAATTCCGGTGAAATTACTTTAAACAAAGGTGAATTTGTTTTAAGCCGAGATGATGTAATTATTGAAACCGAAGCGGAAGAGGGATTTGCAGCAGCCAGCGACAGCGGTATCACCGTGGGACTTTCTCTGGAATTAACAGAAGACCTTATTTTGGAAGGAATAGTACGGGATTTGGTCCGTTCTGTGCAAAATATGCGGAAGGATGCGGGTTTTGCCGTGGAGGACCGTATTAAAATTTCTTGGGATTTAGATGGGCAAATCGCCGCTGCTGTGGGTAAATTCGATGCCTATTTTCGGAACGAAACATTGACAAATTCTATCACTGATACTTTACAAAACCCGGACCACTCCGACTCTGTTGAATTGACAGAAAAAACTTACACTATAAACTTAAAAAGAATATAGAAAAGGACATTCACATGCCTGCAAAAACTTATTCAAAAACAAAACTACAAAAATTTAGAAAAAGCATAGAATCTAAGTTAACTGATGTTGCCAATGAAATGGATGACATCAAGGACACACTGGATACCAACACTCGGGGTACAGCCAGTTTATCTCAGGATTCTGTTTATTCTGTTCATATGGCCGATGCGGGCACAGATTCCTATGAACGGGAGAAAGGCTTTCATTTTATGAACCGAGAATCAGATTATTACAAATACCTGACCAAAGCGTTGGAGCGGATTGATGACGGGACTTTTGGAATTTGTAAAATCTGTGATGAATTGATTCCTGAAGAACGAATGATGGAAGTTCCAAATGCCACTAAATGCGTTCAATGTAAAGAAAAAGAAAAACTGAATCTAGGTTAAGTTTCCATGAGCCTTATCGGGCTGATCATAGCCGTCGTCTCTTTGGACTTATGGACCAAATGGGCGATTAAATCCTCTCTTCATCTCTATCAATCAAAACCCGTCATTCAGGATTTTTTTCATTTAACCTATGTGACCAATGAGGGCATGGCTTTTGGCCTCACATTTCCCGGGGGCAAATTCGTTCTATTAACGATGATCATTTTGTTAACCGGATTTATTATTGGATTTCTCTGGAAAGAACGAAATGGCCACCCATTTGTAAAGTATGGTTTAGCGCTGATTTTAAGCGGTGCCATCGGGAATTTAGTTGATCGAATTATGCATGGAAAAGTTGTGGATTTTCTCGATTTTATGATTGGGGATTTCCACTGGTATATATTCAACGTGGCTGACTCTTCTGTCACGATTGGCATGGCTCTTTTTATCTATCATTCCTTGGTCCTGGAAAAAAACCAACCCGTTGAAGAAACTGCAGTTTGATCTTATTCAGGATTCTACAAGTAGGTGATGTGGGGCTTAGATTGGACAGATATTTAGTTTCTCAACTCCCTGATTATTCCCGTACAAAAATTCAAGGATGGATTAAATCCGGTGCAGTTCTGGTCAACAACCAAGTTCGGAAAACCGGATATGCCTTGGAACAAAATGACGAAATATCCATCCAAATTCCTGATCCAATCGAACCATTAACTGACCTTGAACCGGAGCGCATGGATTTGGACATTTTGTTCGAGGATGAATCCATCGCAATTATTGATAAACCGGCAGGATTGGTGGTCCATCCCGGGACCGGAAACCGGAATGGGACTTTAGTCAATGGTTTGGTTCATCATTTTAATTCCCTTTCCGATGTGAATGGGCAGTTACGCCCGGGGATTGTCCATCGACTGGATGCGGATACCTCGGGACTCATCATCATTGCTAAAACAAACTCGGCACATGCATTCCTTGCAGACCAGTTCCAAAAGCGACAGGTGCAAAAAAAATACACTGCTATAGTCTGGGGCATTATTTCAAATGATCATGGTGAAATTAATGAGCCCATCGACAGGAGCCGGAAAGACCCAACATCTTATCTCGTATCGCCGGAGGGTAAAAGCGCGATTACAGAATATAAAGTAGAATCCAAGTTTCGCCATTTATCTCAGGTTTCCTTTTTCCCTAAAACAGGCCGAACTCACCAGATCCGGGTTCATGCTGCCCATTTGGGTTTCCCTATTTTTGGGGATGAAAAGTATGGCGGTGGTTTAGCGAAAACGCGGGGTTTTCTGCCGGAATTCACACAATTGTATCAGAAAGAAATGAAAAAACTTGACCGTCATGCTCTTCATGCTTCCCGGTTAGAATTCACCCATCCTGATACTAAAAAACCAATTATTTTTGAAGCGCCATTCCCGTCAGAATTTTTAAATTTGATTAATGCAATTGAGTCTTTTTATGACGGATAATGGCAAAATCACCCTACAAGAGTTTCTCAACTATATTGAGCAAGAGCGAGGTTACTCTGTACATACTGTTGCAGCTTATAAACGTGATTTAGACGCATTTTTAAATTTTTTAGACATAAAAAATATTGATAACTTCAATTCAATAGATATTGCCACAATCAGGAGTTATTTAGCCCAAGAGTTTGATAGAAAAGATGAACGGCCCGGAAGAGGCAAGAAGCCTATTACAGCAAATACTGTCGCCCGGGGACTTGCTTCTATTAAATCTTTCTTCAAATATTTAGTCCAAGCTGAAATGGTAGCTGATAATCCTGCATTGCATGTAAAAACTCCAAAAATTGAAAAAAGAATTCCAACATTTATCCAATCCGCAAAAATTGAAAATCTAATGAATATGCCTGATACATCCACCTTGATCGGACGGCGAGATAAAGCCATTTTGGAATTGTTTTATGCAACGGGCATTCGTTTAAGTGAATTGGTTGGATTAAATATTGGCTCTGTCAATCAACATGACAATACACTAAAAGTCTTGGGCAAAGGGAATAAAGAACGAATTGTCCCTTTCGGTAAACCGGCAAAAGATGCCTTAGATACCTATTTAAAAAAACGAAAACAGAGTTGGACTGCATCATCAGAAACTCCTTTGTTTTGCGGCCGGGGTGAAAACCGTATCTCTGTCAGGACGATCCAGCAAAGATTAAAAATTTATTTACAAGCAGTATTGGGTGGCTCAGACGGTGCCAGTCCCCATACATTACGCCATACATTTGGCACCCATCTATTGGATAATGACGCGGATATTCGTTCTATCCAGGAACTGTTGGGACACAGCAGTATTTCATCTACCCAAGTATATACGAAAGTGAATCCGCAAAAAATGAAAGACATTTATAAAGACGCACATCCACACGCATCTTAAGAGGAAAAATTAAATATGAAAATAGCAGGGAATGATCTGGGGCTGAATAAACTCGGTCTAAATGATTTAATCAATGTCCACCGGAATTTATCCGTACAAGAACTCGTCACAGACATTGTGAAAAATGGGGAGGGCACTATCGGATTGCGCGGCGCTGCCATGGTGGATACGGGAATTTATACCGGTCGTTCACCCCAAGATAAATATATTGTGGATGAAGCAAGTTCTACTGATAAGATTTGGTGGGGACCCGTGAACCGAAAAATATCGGAAGATATTTTTGATAAACTCTATCAAAAGGTGGTGAATTATTACAATGATTCCGATAATAGTAAAACGTATGTTTTTGACGGGTTTGCAGGAGCAGACCCAACCTATTCGCTTAATGTCCGCATTATCGCTAAAAAAGCATGGCAGGCCCATTTTGTCCATAACATGTTTATTCGTCCGAAAAACGGAGAATTAAACGGGTTTGATCCGGGGTTTACCATTATCAATGCATCGGATGTTTCCAATGAAGATTTTGAAGCATTCGGGATGAATTCAGAAACATTCATTCTTTTTCATTTAGGGCGTCAAATTGCTATCATTGGCGGGACAGAATATGGCGGTGAAATGAAAAAAGGAATCTTTTCCGTATTACATTATTTGCTGCCCCAAGAAGGTGTTTTGTCTATGCATTGCTCTGCGAATGTTTATGTGGATAACAGCAATCCTGCAATATTCTTCGGATTATCTGGAACAGGGAAAACCACCTTGAGTACCGATCCGGTGCGTCCGTTAATTGGTGATGATGAACATGGTTGGTCTGATGATGGTATATTCAATTTTGAGGGCGGATGCTATGCAAAGGTGATCAACCTAAATAAGGATGAAGAGCCGGATATTTACAATGCCATCCGTGAAGGTGCACTTTTGGAAAATGTTGTGTATGATCCTGAAACAAAAATCATTGATTTTACAGATGGGTCAAAAACTGAGAATACTCGAGTTTCCTATCCATTGAATCATATTGATAATTCGGTGTACGGGAAGGGAGAACCCAGCGTAGCGGGGCATCCGGAAAAAATTATTTTCCTGACCTGTGATGCCTATGGTGTGCTACCGCCCGTAGCGAAATTATCCCCGGAACAAGCCATGTATCATTTTATCAGTGGATACACAGCAAAAGTAGCGGGCACTGAACGGGGCATCACTGAACCTACCGCAACATTTTCACCCTGTTTTGGCGGACCGTTTCTCACGCTTCATCCACTCCGGTATGCAGAACTATTAAAGGATAAAATGAAAAAATTTGATGTTGATGTTTATATTGTAAATACAGGATGGGTAGGCGCAAGTGCACAATCCGGTGCAAAACGATTCAGTCTGCCGGGGACTCGCGAAATCATCAATGCCATTTTAGGTGGAGAAATTGAAAATTCAGAATTTGAAATTGATGAATATTTTGGATTCCGAATTCCTGTATCCCTGGGAAATATTGATTCAAAACTCTTGAATCCTGTCCGTGCTTGGGA
>CAXFCD010000184.1:0-1804 GCA_964001155.1 uncultured bacterium
AAGTTTGTGAATCCCTGAACAAGGTGGCCTTCGAAGTGCAATATATAAATTGCAGTAATGATAATGAAAATGGCAAGGAAAGTTTGAGGAACCAACTTCTCTCCCAACAATAACCAAGCAAAAGCCGGGACAAAAACAGGGGCCGATCGGGCAATCGGATAAACGTAGGAAATATCCTGCGTTTTATAGGCACGGGAAAGACATAAAATATAAACCCCATGGATTATGCCCGAAAGAATGCCCCAAAATAGCAATTCCCAATTCCAGATTGAAAACCCAATCGAATTTAAGATAATAACGCCCATCAAAATTAACCATACCCCTTTCAGACCTGAAAAGTACTGGGAATTTTTGCTGGTCTGGGTCAATATATTCCAGAAAGAATGCAAAATGCATGATAAAAGGACAAGACTGATGTTCTCAATAGACACTTGGAAACCTTAAAAATAATTACTTTATGGATATCGCTTTTATTTCCTATCCAGTTCGTGACCTTAAGAAGGCTGTGGAATTCTACCAAAAGCTTTTAGAAATAAAACCTTTGTTTCTTAGAGAGGATTGGGCTGAATTCGAACTCGATGGCCAAAGGTTTGCTTTGCAAAAGGTAAATGAGTTAAAGCCACAACAAGCAGGGGCCACTTTGTATTTCAAAGCCCAGCCTTTGGAAAAACATATAGCCCGGCTTGAAAGGATTGGTGCCATATTAATGGATACCCCTGAGTTTTATTCCTATGGGAAATTGGTTCGATTCCATGACCCTTATGGCAATATTTTTGGTCTCTATGAGCCACCAGCTAAATAAGGCCAATTTCAATCTATAACAGTTGCTCCTGTAACTTCAGTTGCGGTACAATCAAGATATAATGAATAATCCTTTGACGCATTTTAACGAAGAAGGCCGTGCACGCATGGTTGATGTTTCCGAAAAAGGCAACACCTCCAGAAAAGCAGTAGCAAAAGGAAAAATCTATTTACAACCTGAAACTCTTCGCCTAATAAATGAAGGACAAATAAAAAAAGGGGATGTCCTAGCCGTTGCCCAAGTAGCAGGGATAATGGGGGCGAAAAAATCTCATGAAATTATTCCGATGTGCCATCCTTTGTTATTAACGGGGATTGATATAAGCTTTGAGAAACATCAAAAACCAGATCCAGAAACAGGTTTATGCTCTATAACCATCACGGGAACCGTTAAAGTGACAGGTCAAACGGGGGTGGAAATGGAAGCCTTAACCGCCGTCTCTACTGCTGCTTTGACTATTTATGATATGTGCAAAGCGGTGGATCGTGGAATGTACTTTGATAAAATCGGATTGATTCATAAATCAGGTGGCAAATCCGGAACCTATGAAAAAAAAGCTGTGGGCCAATGATTACGGTAAAGTTTTTCGCCAGTTTAAAAACGATTGCAGAAAGAGAAGAGGACCGCATAGAAATTGAAAACTCCATTTCTATGGATCAATTGAGTGAAATTATTTCAAAAACATCTCCCAAAATGGGCGATATCATTCGCAATAAAAAAGTAATGATATCTGTAAATCAAGAAATGGCAGATTCGGACACCATCATACACGATGGCGATGAAGTGGCATTTCTTCCTCCATTTTCGGGAGGTTCATAAAAAAAGGGTTGTTATGAGCACGACTACTGATTCCAAAATTCGAATCCAATTAGAAGACTTTTCAGTTACAGACGAAATCGAGGCGATGAAAAAGGTTTCCCGAAATATTGGCGGTATCACTACATTTTTGGGCACAGGACGAGAACTATCCAAAGGTGAAAATATCACTCAGCTCAATTTCGA
>CAXFCD010000185.1:0-6567 GCA_964001155.1 uncultured bacterium
GAAGCGGCTGAAGCTAAAAGGTTAGCAGAAGAGGAAGCGGCTGAAGCTAAAAGGTTAGCAGAAGAGGAAGCGGCTGAAGTGGCAAGATTGATGGCTCTTGAAGATGAACGACTTGCCAAGGAGAAGGAAGAACTGGAAATGATCGCCGCCGAGAAAGCAAGAGCTGAGGAGGATGCAAAGATCTCCGCCGCCAAGGCAGAAGCTGAAGCACAACGTATTGCCGAACAAGCAAGGTTGAAGGCCCTTGAAGATGCACGGACACAAAAAGCTAGATCCAAGGCTTTTAAAGAGCAACAAATTTTAAAAAAACGGAAAGCCGGCGCTGAACAGAAAGCCGCTGAGGTAGAAAGACTTGCAAATCAGGATAAATCAAAAGAAGAAGGTGAGTTTAAAGATGGAGAAAAAGATGGTTTATGGACTTTTTACAATAAAGAAGGTTTAAAGGAAAAAGAAGTAACCTATGATTTGGGAAAAGAGTTAAAACAAATTATTTATAACAAAGAAGGCGTGAAAGTAAAAGAAATAAATTTTAAGGAGGGTGAAAATGAAATTCACACACTTTTTAATAAAAATGGTACAAAAGCAAAAGAAGGAAGAATAGTAGATGGAAAAGAAGAAGGTGTTTGGACTACTTTTGATGAACAAGGACAAAAAACGGAAGAAACTACCTTTAAAGAAGGAAATGAAGATGGTTTATATTCTTTATGGTATGAAAATGGAATAAAAAAAGCCGAAGGTCCATATAATGGTAAATGTAGAATCGGTCTATGGACTTGGTATTATGAAAGCGGAGAAAAATGGAAAGAGGGTAATTATTCTGATAATGGTTGTAGTACTAGAGATGGGGCTTGGGTTGTTTGGAAGAAAAATGGTACAAAATCAGAAGAAGCATTCTATATAGAAGGAAGTTTTGAGAGTAGAAAAAAATATTAGATAATTAATTTACCATTCCTTTTATTAAGGAGTCTATTCTTCCAATTATTTTAGGAATGACCTAAAAAATTAATGATGAAGAAATTCCTTCTACTATTATCCTTATACAATTTTATATACTCACAGACTGAAGATGATATTATTCAAATACAAGAAAAAAGTGTGTATTGGAAAAAAGGTGTTGATAAGTTGGTTCTCAAAGATGGAGAGTTATTTTATGGTGATTATTTGGAAATGAAAGAGAAAAAGGTCTTTTTTATAATTGATTTTTGAAAAGGATAATCACTTTGTGGACTTTTTATAGGATCTGTATTGATAATATCATTTCTTATCGAAGAACGCTAAACAAATTCTATCTATTTTGATAATTTTCTTTACCGGTATTTTTAATAAAAAAAAACTTTAACCGTTTCAACGGTTTACGTTTACTAATGCTTCCTGCTCTTCCATTAATTCTAAATATTCTGCTTCTAATGTATTCATGACATCCATGGCATCTTGGAGTAATTCATAATTGTCACCATTGGCAGGATTCTGTGTGATAGCGCGCTGGGATTCCAACTCAGTTTCGATGGAGTTAAATCGTTTTTCAATCCACGCCAACCTGTTTCGAACTTTCTTCCGTTCTTTATAATCGGACTTGCCCTTAGATTCTTTTTTGACTGTTGGTTTAGTGGATTCAGCTGATTGTTCTTCCCGCTTCTTCCATTCGTAATAATCATAATTCCCTTCAAACATCCGGATACCACCACCGCCCACTTCACAGGTGAGATTGGTCACATTGTTTAAAAAATGGCGGTCATGAGATATACATACAATGGAGCCAGTGAATTGCTTGAATGCGGCTTCTACCACATTCCGAGTCACCATATCTAAATGGTTAGTGGGCTCATCCAATAGCAATAAATGGGATGGTTCTACCAGCATCCGCGCCATGGCAACTCGTGCCTTCTCGCCGCCGGACAGCACTTTGATATATTTTTCAATTTCGTCCCCGGTGAACATGAAACTGCCCAAGTAAGTTCGCATCTCTGTCTCGCTCCACCCAGGACTCACTTTTTGGATCGATTCAAACACCGTATCGTCCGGATCTAACGTTTCCAATTGATGCTGGGCATAGTAAGCCCGGTCCACACTTCCACCAATTCGTACTGCGCCGGAAGTAACTGATTCCACTCCCGCCAGCATTTTTAGTAAGGTGGATTTTCCCGCGCCGTTGTGACCCACCAATCCAATTTTTTGTCCACGTTCTATAACCATGTCCATATCATTGAACACTTCAATCTCACCATAATGCTTGGTCACGTTTCTGCAGGATGCCACATTTAAGGGTGGCCGGCTGGGTTGGGGCAGAATCATATTGACAGACCGATTATCTTCTGTAGGTTCTTCTATTTTTTCCATCTTTTCCAACATTTTCACCCTACTCTGGACTTGGGTGGCTTTCGTATTTTTATATCGAAATCGCTCGATAAATCTTTCCGTATCTTTAATTTGCTTTTGTTGGTTTCGATAGGCATTTTGGTGCTGCTCCATCCGCAGCGCTTTGTCTTCTTTATATTGGGAATAATTCCCATGGTAGAGCGTCACTTTCTTTAAATCGATCTCAAGAATATGATTTACAGAACGATCCAAAAAGGCTCGGTCGTGACTAATCATCACCATGCCGCCTTTCCACTCTCCCAGAAATGACTCCAGCCATATTGTGGCTTCAAGGTCTAAGTGGTTGGTGGGTTCGTCTAAAAATAAAATATCCGGCTCCTGCAGCAGGATAGAAGCCAAAGCAACTCGCATCCGCCATCCGCCGGAAAATACTTCCATGGGTTCAGTAAATTTGTCTTCAGAAAATCCAAGTCCACCCAAAATCTTTTTTGCTTTTTCTTCTAATGTCCAACCGCCCATGGCTTCGAATCGGTTTTGAGCATCGCCTAGTTCATTCACCAGCACCATGTTTTCAGGATCATTGGCTATGGCGTGGGACAAAGATAAAATCTTTCCTTCAATCTCCCGCACTTCCGGATAAGCTGCCAGCACTTCTTCTAATATGGAACGATCAGTACCGGCTACAATATCCTGGGCCAGATACCCGATAGTGATTGCTTTATCTTTTTGGACACTCCCGGAGTCTGGGGTTTCTTTCCCTAACATAATACGCAGAAGTGTAGTTTTTCCCGACCCATTTGGCCCTACTAATCCTGCACGCATACCCCGTTTTAAAAAGATATTTACATTGGAAAATAAATCACCATCTGGGTAAGATTTGGAAAGACTTTCTAATCGAATCATGGGGTGCGTAAAACGTAATTATTTAAAGCGTAATTAAAACTATGGTCAAATTGAATTACATAATTACGATTAAAATAATTACAAAACCCCATCAATGACGGCGCCATGATTTAGGGTCAGTCTCACCGATTGAATAGTATTGATCCGTTCTGGCGGTTCATCCAACTGCACTTGAATATAATTGTCCGTATGACCAAGCAGTTTGCCATTTTTCATATTTTCAAACAGAACCGGACGGGTGGTCCTTACAAATTGATCATAAAAATACCGCCGCTTTTTATCAGATAAAATATGGAGCATTTTACTCCGCTCTGCCCGTTTTTCTTTTGAAACAGATTCACCGAACTTCAATGCATCCGTGTTGGCACGTTCTGAATATGTGAACACATGAAGATAGGAAATGTCCAACTCATTCAAAAAATTGTATGTATCCAAAAAGTCATCATCCGTCTCGCCGGGGAATCCTACAATTACATCTACACCAATACAAGCATCAGGAATTGTTGATTTAATTTTGCCCACGCGGTTTTCATACAAGTCCCGTTTATATCTACGGCGCATTGCGCCTAAAATTTTGTCCGATCCCGATTGAAGCGGTAAATGAAAATGGGCCATGAATTTTCCAGACGCAGCACAAAACTCAATAATTTCATCCGTAAGCAAATTGGGTTCAATGGAAGAAATGCGGATTCTATCGATGCCGTCCAACTGGTCCAACTCTTTGATAAGATCAAAAAAGGTTTCTGATGTGCCTTTTCCAAAATCACCTATATTTACACCGGTGAGTACAATTTCTCTCGCATCCGTGGCGGCCACTTCTCGAGCCACTTTCATTGTTTCTTCAATCGTATCGCTTCGACTCTCTCCACGGGCTAATGGAATAGTACAAAATGAGCAGGTGTAATCGCATCCATCCTGAACTTTGAGAAATGCCCGTGTCCGCTCGCCGGAAGAATAGGATGGTGTAAATTTGTGGACATGATCAATATCCGATTGAATCACTTGGGTACCGCCGTTCAGATCAATCATGTCTAAATGATTCAGCAGGTTGAATTTTTCTTCAGCCCCCAGCACAATGTCCACTCCATCTATATCTGCAATTTCCTTGGGTTTTAGCTGGGCATAACAACCAATCACTGCAACAAACGAATTGGGATTCCGGCGTTTGGCTTGGCGAATCAGTTTCCGCGCTTCTTTGTCTGCATTCTCCGTGACGGAGCACGTGTTCAAGACGTAAATATCCGCTTCATCCCGGTACTGGACCTGTTCAAATCCATGACGAATAAAATTGCGGGAGATGGTAGCTGTCTCAGAGAAATTCAGTTTGCATCCCAATGTATGGAATGCCACGCGTTTGGTTTGTGTGCTCATATTTTGATGTGTTCGTGTGTTCGAGTATGTGAACACCTGAACACGCTCGCACTTTAACATATAAATAATGGGGAGGAAATTACAATTTAATTATGTTATTTATTCATTTAACTAAACAATAAAATGATGATTAATAATACTAGAGACTCCCACAATCAGTTTAATTTCTAGCGGCCATTCTTCACAGATTAGGGAATCCAGGTGATGGAAATGTCCCCGGATCAGCATAATCAACTGGTAGCTAAAACTCAAGGTGTCACTCATTTTTTAGATCAAATGCTGAAGGAATTTGGTATTCGAAAAACCAGTATTGATACTCAAGGATTTCGAGATCTTTTGGTCTTGGTGAATCAAGCCTGTAATGATACCATAAAATCTATTTGGCAGAATTTCAAAGGTCTTCACCAAGCTGAAAATTTTCCCATGGCGCCGGAAAAAACGATTATATATTTCGAAGATGAAAATCGGTCTCAATCAAAACTGAATCGGGATTTGGAAAAAGGCATGGCGGTAACGGTGGGCCGACTCACAAAAGATAAATTTTTTGATGCACGCTATGTGCCCCTTTCCCATAACACGGTTCGAGGAGTAGCAGGCGACTCAATTCTCATGGCAGAATTATTGGTACAAAAAGGATATATATATGCCAAATAACTCAATTCGAATTCGAGCCACAGCGACAGTGGCCAATGTTTCCTGCGGGTTTGATTGCATTGGTTACGCCATTACTGAACCAGCGGACATTTTAATAATTGAAGCACAGAACAAGCAGGGCGTTAATATTACTGTGTCGGGACCCAAGGCTGATTCCATTCCCATGCGAGCAGAACATAATACCGCGGGAAAAGCAATTTTATCTATACTGAATTCCCTTGATGGTAACAGAGGATTTAAGGTTCACATCGAGAAAGGTATTCCGCCCGGGAGCGGAATCGGTTCCAGCGCCGCTAGTGCTGCCGCAGCTGTCGTTGGTGTAAATGAGTTATTGGGTAACCCATTAAAACATGAGGATTTATTGGTTCATGGCATGGCAGGGGAAGCGGTAGCATCAGGCGGATTTCACGCAGATAATGTAGCGCCATCTCTCTTTGGCGGCATCAATTTGATTCGCAGTTATGATCCTTTGGATATTCTTAAACTGCCTATACCAAAAAATTTATTCAGCACTGTTGTGTTGCCCGATTTTGAAGTAAATACCATGGAAGCCAGACGGATGCTGCCTAAACATGTACCTCTGCAATCTGCTGTTGATCAAGCAGGCAACTTAGCCGGTTTTATCTTGGGGCTCCATGAATCAGATTTTGATTTATTGGGCCGTTCCATGGTGGATCTTTTTGCTGAGCCGATTCGGGCGGAACTCATCCCCGGATATCATGATATTCGTTTGAAAGCCTTGAATGCCGGCGCTATCGGATGCGGCATTTCCGGCTCAGGGCCTTCCATTTTTGCTTTGTCTGACTCGTTGGAAAAAGCAGAAAAAATCGGCGATGCAATGGTGAATGGTTTTAAAAAAGTAGGATTGAAAAGCACAGCATATTGCTCTTCTATTCATACAAAGCCTCCGGAAATCCTGGATTAAAAATTGCGATTTTACAGCACTAAAAACAGAGCTGAACCTGTGGGATTTCGGGAAGCTCTTTTTAACGGCTTAGCCCCGGACGGTGGATTATATATGCCGGACACAATTCCCCATTTAGGAAAAGATTATTTTCAATCCGATTTGATTTATCCGGAATTGGCTATGGGAATGATTCACCAATTCGCGAAAGATGATTTATCAAAAAATCAGCTTACTGATATCTGCGAATCTGCATTTGATTTCCCACTCCCAATTACAGAATTAAATGAAACCGATTCAGTCTTGGAGTTATTTCATGGACCTACATTGGCTTTCAAGGATTTTGCCGCCCGCTTCATGGCCAGAACCATGTCCCACTTTATTAAAAATGAAAATCAGGAATTAACGATCCTGGTGGC
>CAXFCD010000186.1:0-10914 GCA_964001155.1 uncultured bacterium
CGAAATGAACGCCTAAAGGTGCAATAAGGGGCACAATCACAATGATGGCTGAAAAAATATCCATCAAACATCCCACCAAAAGGAGGAAGATGTTTAGCATGAGCAAAAAGGCATATTTGGAAGCAATCACCTCTTTGGCCCAAGATAAAATTAAAATCGGGATTTGGGCATCCACGAGATAACTGGTTAATCCCATGGCCACCCCGAGGATAATTAAGACACCGCCTATGAGTGTGGCGCAATCAACCACAATCCGGGGTAAGGCTCGCATGGTAATATCCTTATAAAGATACACTTCCACTAAAAAAACATAAACCACCGTCAATGCTGCTGTCTCCACCAAGGTTGTGAATCCGCCAAAGACACCGAATAAAATCAGGATCGGTATAGCCAATTCCCACCGAGTCTCCCAACAGACTTTCATTGCCTTTTTGAAATTAAATGGATTTGGGGCGATTTTATCTTTTTTCCCTTGGTATAAAGCCCAAAAAGACATGAGAACAACCAGTAATAATCCGGGAATCAATCCTGCTATGAAAACTTCTTTTACAGAAACACCGGCGGTAACACCATAAATGATCGCCGGAAGGCTTGGTGGAAATAATAGCCCCAATGATCCTGCAACCGTGATTAACCCTAAAGAAAAGGATCGGCTGTATCCTTCTTTTAATAAAAGTGGCAATAAAAGCCCACCCAAAGCTAAAATGGTTACGCCAGACCCGCCGGTTAAGGCCGTGAAGAATCCACATAAAACCACAATAATGACTGGCGTTCCACCTGGAATCCAGCCAAACAATTCTCGAAATACGGTCACTAACCTTTTAGAAGCATTACTCTCTGCCAACAAATATCCGGCTAATGTGAATAATGGAATAGTTGGCAATGTTGGAGAAACAACGATTCGGTACGCCTCAGTGGGAATGGCAGAAATGGGAACATAATCTGCCCAAAAGAAAAGAACGGCAGCACCGCCTAATCCGACAAAAATTGGCGCACCATATATGAGCGCTACAATAATGAAAAAAATACCCAATCCAATCACAGGTAAAACATCAAAAATCGCATCTGTAATAGCGCTGAGAGAAAATAAAACGCCAACAATGATCATGGATACCCGATGGACGTGTTTCTGGTAACTTTTGAAATATACCTGAATCGCCATGAGACCGAAACCAACCGGCATGATCAATTGGGCAAACCACCGCGGAATATTGGGTGCTATGTCAATTGGATATTGGAATTCAACTTTCAGAAGCTCCCAACTTCCCCAGGTCAGGGCAACCAAGACTAAGAATGTCGTTACTTTAGCGATCCACTTTCCGGGGTGTGGTTTTTCTGCTTGATCAAATAACGGTTCCCGCGTTAGGGCTAAAAGTTTATTTTGCCGTGCAGCCAATACAGCACCGATAAACCCAATCCACAAGGTGAAATGCTGGACTAAAACCTGAGAAGCGGGAATGCTGTTTGTATTAAAAATACGTGCGGCGGTTTCCAGAACAGGCAAAACTGTCATGGCACCAAAAATCACAAATGCCAGCGTATCTTCGCCCCATTTCAGACGATTGACAACATGGTTCACCCTGTTATTGACCATGGATTTATTGATCGCCGGTTAATTCAAGGACGCGGTCATATATTTCTTCAGAAATCACATTTCCCCGTAGATGGGGTTCCATCCGCTTGATCTCGGTTTGCCATTGAATCACTTCCAGTACCGTTGGTGTGTGAATCGTCAACCCGTATTGCTGCATAGCTTCAATGGCTTGTTTTTCTGCTTGCCGGTTTGTTTCTAAATGTTTTTCACGGATGGATTGAGCCACAGCAATCAAATCATCGTGATATTTTTCAGGAATGCGATTCCATGTTTTTTGATCCACAATGATTCCCGCCATTAAAGCGCCCCATTTTAAATCTAGCATATGATTAGCAATACCAAAGGACTGCTGCGCCAAGGCATAAAGCGGCATAGTGGATATGGCATCTATGAGACCTGTTTGCAGGCCGGACAAAATATCCGTGGAAGCCAAGGGCACAGGATTAAAACCGGCTTTTTTATAAATTTCTGCCCATTTAAAATCCCCCGCCCAAGTGAAGATTCGTTTATCTTTCAAGTCGGATGGTGTCAATACTTTTGAATTTGAAAACCAGTATGCCCAACCCAAGTCTGCTAAATAAAGGAGCTTAAATCCTCCCTCTTCCAATTTCTTCTCCAATGAGGGAAGCATATCATTCAGCACTAGATTAATATCCTGTTCATCCTGGAAAGCTAGGGGCACATAAAAGGCAGAAAAATCCGGAACGATTTCTGTTAATCCTTCCGTGGAAATGCCTGCAGCATGAATTTGTCCGATTCTCATTTTTCGAACCATGTCCCGCTCGTCTCCTACTACGCCACCGGGATAAATGCGCAATTCCACTTTGCCTTTGGTTACTTTTTTCCATTCCTGGCCCATTTCGATCAACATGCCATGCCAATCCGTTCCCTCAGGCGCCAAGGTTGCCATTTTTACCACAATCTTCCGGCCGAAGGCCAAGGAAGATAAAACTAGGAGGATTAAGAGTGTTCGTTTCATTCTAAAAAATACTCATCAGTTTTAGATAATAACCATTTTGCACGTTTTTGTGCAATGAGATTACTTAATTCAAATTTTGGATTTTTATTCACATCTAAAGCTAATACATAATTGAGATTTTTGACAAATCCTGCTTTGTTTTGCATCGGTTTATCAATGGTTTCGGCAAAGCTCATAAAGGGTCCGGCATCGAGGCTGTCTGAGGCTTCAACGGCTTTTTCAAAATAGGCTGTGACAGAATCTACTAATGCGTCACCTGTTAGATCGGACCTTGTTGAAGTATAACTCATCATAGCAGCGTACAATGCACCTTCCCCCCAATCCGGGTCCAATGCAAGAGCTTTTTTGAGTAATTTCCCGACGATAGGCAAATTCACAAGCTCGAAGGGATTACCCCGACTGGATTTAATAGCACCACCATACGCTGCTGCAAGCCAATATAAGTCAAAAACATCTTCATCTGTAAAATTAATTTCAGATTGCCCCTTTAGCCAATCATTGAACCCAGGGTAGGTTTCATTTAAATTGGAGAGTCCTAATGATTTGGCTTCTTTAAAGATCAAATTTGCCTTTTTATAACCGGTTAGTCCTGAGGAATAGTCCTCGTCAATCAAGCGATCACTTTCTTCCATGATTACACCAAAGGCATACTCAACTTTCGTTTTGACAATTTTTCGTTTTTCATGTAAGGTAGGCGATTTCATTTTTTCCAAAGATTTGATCTTTTTCTCGAAATAAATGGAAACAAGTTTTGGGTGTTCCAAAATCAGTGCTTTTGGAGCACAAGAGGAAATAAGAAGGGCAAACCCGAATAAAAAGAACCGCTGACCCACAGTTTTTACAATCAGGTTAATGGGTGTAAATGGGAAATTTTGAACAAAGAGAGTTTACATCTGATTGAATATTGGACAAAATAACCTCGTCCTCAGGATTTTGGATAGCACGGTCCATCCATCGTACGATTTGGCGAACTTCCAATTCTTCCATACCCCGTGTTGTGATGGCAGGCGTTCCAACACGAATGCCGCTTGTGACAAATGGACTTCTTTGATCAAAAGGGACCATATTTTTATTCACGGTGATACCTGCTTTCCCTAAGGCTAACTCAGCAACTTTTCCGGTAATATTTTTATTTGATAAATCAACGAGAATAACGTGCGTATCAGTCCCATCGGAAACAAGGTCATAATCTAAAGTTAATAACTCATCAGCCATTGCTTTTGCATTATCAATAATTGCTTTTGCATAGGTTTTAAATTCCGGTTTCAACGCTTCACCAAAAGCAACACCCTTTGCAGCGATAATATGCATCAACGGACCACCTTGAATTCCGGGCATGATCATGGAGTCAATTAATTCGGATACCATTTTTACACGACCTGATTTTGGGGCTACTTTTCCCCAAGTATTTTCAAAATCTTTTCCCAGCAGAATAATGCCACCTCGTGGGCCTCTCAATGTTTTATGTGTCGTGCTAGTCACAACATCACAATAGGGCATTGGAGATGGATGAAAACCTGCTGCAATTAGTCCGCTTGGATGAGCAATATCAGCCATCAAATATGCATCCACTGAATTAGCAATTTCCCGGAACTGTTCAAATTCAATAAATCTGGGGTAGGCGCTTCCACCGCAAATAATCATTTTGGGTTGATGTTCTTTAGCCAAGGATGCTACGTCATCAAAATTGACTCGGCCCGATTCCTTGGAAACTTTGTAGGAAATAAAATTGTAGAGTTGTCCGGAAAAATTAACAGAACTGCCATGGGTCAAATGGCCGCCATGAGCTAAATCCAATCCCATGACCGTATCACCAGGTTCAAGGAAAGTCATTAAGGCTCCCATATTGGCTTGGGAACCGGAGTGGGGCTGGACGTTAGCATATTCTGCCCCGAATAATTCACAAACTCGGTCTCGGGCTAAATTTTCAGCTTCATCCACAAATTCACATCCGCCATAGTACCGTTTTCCCGGATACCCTTCAGCGTATTTGTTGGTCATAACACCGCCTGCCATTTCCATGACAGCGCGGCTTGTGAAATTTTCCGAGGCAATCAGCTCAAGTGTGGACTCTTCACGGTTTATTTCTCTTTCTAGAATCGTAAACAGTTCCGAATCCTGTTGAGCTAAATAGGACATGTTATTTCCAGTTGGATTCAGCTTTCAATGATTCTGTGACCCAGTCATAATCCGGGGACATAGTGGAGATACTACGAGCCCGTCTGACTTTTGCCTCTGCCATGAACCATTGAGCTTTCCCATAAAGAATATCTTTTGAATTCTCCTCCATCCAAGCTCGTTTTGAAAATCCACGGTATCCTTTTGATTCTGCTTTTACAAAATAATTAAATGCCATTTTAGCAACGATCCGGTCATCTGTTGTAAAGGGGTTTTGACGATAATTGTCCCAGCCGTAATAATAAACTTTACCTTTTTGTCCATATCCTTCCCCCGTATCTCCATTCAGACTGATTGCTTTGTCAGCCCAACGAATTGCTTTGCCGTATTCATTCGCTTCTAAATAAACATCGGATATATTTATAGCAATGCGGCTATCCCGTGGATCAATATTGAATAATTTTTCAAACGCAGCAGCAGATTCATTTAAATTATCTATCATCTTATACGCTTCAGCCAATTTTCTGTATGCGAGTTTGCTGCTGGGGTCCTGACTGATGACCGCATTCAACACCGGAATCGCATCTTCATAGCGATCTGCCTGTCCTAAGCGGTCAGCATAATCCAAACCATAACTCAAATTATCCGGATTATCTTCATAACGCTGCTGATAAACATCTAAAGGATCCCGGCCGCTACTTTCAAATGCCATAGCCAATTCACTTTGGGCAATCTCATTATTGGGATCAATTTTAAGGATTTTTTCCAATATGAAAATTTGGTCATCATAACGGGAATTTTCCTTGTACAACTTGGATAAATCATTCATGATAGAAATATCTTCAGGTGCCATATCTACCAACCGTTCATATTCAATGATTTCTTTATCCTGCTTCCCTTGGCGTTTATAAGCGTATGCCAGCCTTTTTCTTAAATCAACACTTTCTGGTAATTTTTGCAACCCATCCAACAGAACAAATTCAGCGCTGTCGAAGCGTCCTAATTGTTCATAAGCAATAGCATAATACTGGTAAATCTCTTTGGGTGGCGCATAAACGGGATTCCATTCATCGCAATCCAAAGATGTGATTTCTTCATAGATACGTACCGTTTGCTTCCAATCCCGATTCCGGTAATATTCCGCAGCACTACTCATTAATCTGGGGCAGCGCAGTTGTCTTAATGAATCCAACCTTGCTTTATCTTTTGCAAGATCAGTGCTGCTCCCGCCTTCCGGCGGCACACACATGGTAAAAAATAATGCGCCCATAGAAATAGCAAATATCTTCGTTTTACTCATTGTTACTTTTGTCTCCTTTTTACGAACCATAGGTCAGCCAGACTGATGCCGAGTTGAATTTGTTGTACAATTTCAGTTTTGTAGTTATCGGTATAATCTCTTTTCCCAAGATAATAATTCATATCAATTTGATTCCCTGTAGCCTTGAATTTAAAACCAAATCCCAATGCTCCGCCAACTTCTCTTATCCCAATTCCTGATGTTGCCAGGGTATGCGTGTTTAGTGAAAAACCACTCCTAAATGAAAATTTATCTATTAAATCCATGGATAAATCATTAGGGAATCGCGTTAGAGATAATTTGATTTGATTGGAACTGTTAATCCAATCATTCATGGGCAAAGTGACCTGTGAAAGATCGCCGTCATCTTTAAACGCATTCAACTCAAGCGCTATTGCTGTTGATTTGTTCAAGTTGGACTGTATTCCAAATGCGTATTGACTTGGTTCATGTAAATTAGTGAACCTTATTTCTTCTTTTGCTGACACACTGTCCGGCAGTGGAAAATCGGTGGGTGAACTATAATCATGGTAACCATTCCCATTGGCATCATCGAATAAATGTTTAGCTGTATACAGTCCATCCAAAGGCTTAATGGGATATTGCAAACTTGTGAAAAGATTTATTTTTTCTCCGACAGCAGTGGAAATAAATATTTTACTTAGAACACCAGAGTAGCGAATTCGAGATGTTTGGATAATTGAACTCCCGTCGAAAAAGACAGATTCATTTTGTCTGGATGACCCAAACAACATATCCATGAATAATCCCATACTGAAGTTCTCACGGATTAAATAAGATGTCCCAATCTTGAAAGCCAAGATACCTCCGGCCCGATCAATAGATTTTACCAAATTCAACGTGTCACCAAAAGCAATGAAGGGTTCACTTTCTTGTGAGGAAATTGAAATCCTCTGATCCGCGTAAGGCGACACAGCTAAACCAAATGACCATTTAGTTTTGATTGGTACGATCCAAACTGCATTGGAGAGTCCAGAGTATCCATTCAATAGAGATGGCTCGGAAACAGAATTTTTATCACCGCTATAGGATAGAGATAAATGGGTAAATTTTAAATGATGCCAAGTGGATGGATTAGCCAACGAAACATTGCTTTGAAAAGAAGGGGCCAGATCATTAACCCCATTTCCTGCACTGCCAATTCCCTGGTTATTATAAAAATGACCTAACCCAAAGGCATTCATCGTACCCTGCCCTAATATCAAGGAAGAAGCAAGTAAACTATAAATGACTGGTTTAATCAACGGCATAGATGATTTCCAAAACAGGTTTTTTATCGTTTCCATTTAAATCAAACCTAATCATTTCAAACGGATCATTTTTTTCATCACTCATTACTTTGAATCCAAAATTTGTTTCGTTGCCCAAAGTCACATTCTGCAAAAATGATTTGATTGAAATAGTCAATACGCCTTCTTCAATATTTGATGAAACTCGATAAGGATAACCAATTCCGGTATAAGGGTCGGTCTCAAAAATCGCACCTGCAGTATCCAAGGCTGTCTCAATTGGATCTATAATGATGGTAAAACTCTCTTCAATGCCTGTTGTATCAATTGGCAAGGATAGCTTCGCTTCGCGGATCAGAGATCCTTCAAGTAACGTCAATGAATCATATACCATAGACATCTTAGACCGAAGTCCAAGGCCATTGCTAAGTCCCAAGTCTGCAGATTCTTGATCAATATCTCCGGGATCAATAATGGATAGGTCGCCAAAGGAATAAATTGTCACATCCGTAGTGTCCCGATAGGTTGAATCCTCATCTATTTCAACGGTTTGATGATAATAAATTTTCACCTTGGGATCTTTAGGACCATTGGTAGCTTCCCTGCTGAATAATTCAATAAAGTTTGTGTCGTTGTTTGTAAATTGTATTGCAAATGACCGAATGAGATTGGTATCCGCTGTATCTGTCAAGGTTTCAACAAGATTCATGATATTCCAAACCAATTCAGTTGCGGTAAAAATTCCCGAGGTGTCTGTATTTACCTTAACATTAGGTTGGCCGAGGTCAGTCCAATCAGCCGTAGAAAACCCTTCAAAATCGAGGTAAGTACTTTTGGATTCGCTAAACTGAGAATCAGATTGGAAATACAAATTTGGCGTTAATGTTGGGGACAATAGACTATCATTAGAGTACAAAATAAAATGGAGACTATCAAACGTGATGGTTGAGTCAAAGTAAAAATCCCAATAAATATGATCCGAAATGCCAATAAATGATATGGGCACATCCATGTTATTTTTTGTGCCTAAGAACAGTTTTTCATTGGAACCAAGGTTTGGTGCTACCCAGTAAGATTCCCCTGAAATTTCGGTAATGGATAATGTATCAATGGTTATGGATAGGTGATTTAAATCAGCTTCGATGGGATTGTCAGCACAGTTCCAAGACGAAATGCCGAGACAAAAAACCCCAATGAGGGTCATTTTAATAAATCGTGGTTTCATGTGGGACGACTTATATGATAAATCAGTCGGAAAGTTTCTCTAAAACTTTATCCATGTCATCTGCAATCGCCACATAATCCGGCACATCATCGCCCTTCCATTTGATTACAGAGACTTTTTTCTTATTCGCTTTTACACCTGGTTGATTGAGTAATTTTTCTGAAATCGGTTTTCCCGGTTTATCAAAAATGATAATTGCATCTGCTTCATAAGCAGCCACATCATAGACATTGAGCATTTTGCCCTTCAAAGATTTGTTGATTGGAACCTCTGCCCTTTCCAAATCTTTTCGTGAAATTTCTGCATATTCATCAAGGTCGTGAATCACCATGACTGTTTTAATTTCTTCGTAAAATTCATTAATTCCATCAAAATGTTTTTTAAACATCCCGGGGACCATGGCGCTTTGCCACCCATTGCAAATGAAAATATCCGGTGCCCAAAACAAATGAGGCAAAGTGCTTAAAACAGCTTTGGCAAAAAATCCGTATCGTTCCCCATTATCAGATAAAACACGTCCGTTTTTTGATTTATAAACCAGATTAGTCAACGGTTTGAACCAGTGATCATCTTCAAGAAAATATACCTGAACCCTGGTTTTTGGAATAAATGCACTTTTTGCACTGGCGCTCATGTCTTGACCATCAAACTGGAAGGGAATCTCACGAAGACGGATTACTTCTCTCAAAATGTATTTTCGTTCACTCACATAACCATATTTTGGAATAATGGTGCGAATATCGTGGCCTTTTTCTTGGAGAGCTAAAGGCACTTTAGCTGAGAATTCCCCCAAACCGGAAACGTTGGCAAACGGAGAGATCTCCGTTGTCAAATAATAAAGTTTTTGTGGCATAAGGTGTTTTTTAAGATGTTAATTAATAGATAATTGTTTCAGCGCGTCTTTGGCTTTGGGATAATACTCGCTTCCCGGAAAATAATCTATCATGCGTTGAAATTCTTCACGGGCTTTATCTACATTGCCCATACTTTGATATGACAGTCCAATTTTAAGTTGTGCATCATCATCTTTGTCCGTTCCGGCATAAGTGAATACTTTCTCAAATTCGGCAATGGCTCTTTTAAAATCTTTTTGAGAATAATAACACTCCGCTAACCAATATTGACTATTATCGGCTAAGTCGTTGGTCGCATCTGCCTGAACCAATTCCTTAAATCCAACGATCGCTTCTTCGAATTCCTGATTTTGGAAATGGCCTAGACTTTCCATGTAAGTCTGTTTGTATTGGATGGCGTTAAACTTAGGTTCCGAAGCCAAAGGTGTCCCGGATTTTAACTTCGCCATCTCATTATAACTGTTGGTGAGAGTGACGATCTTATTTTCAACCAATACCAGTTTATTAAATATCTCCAGTGCTGTACTGTCCATATACCTGGATTGGTTTTCAAGATTAGCAATTTTGTTACTCAGAGTGTTAATCCGCTTTAGAACCACCAAGGTAACTGAATCCTGCTGTGCCTTACTTTTAACTGCTTGTTTAAATGCAGCCATCAATTCAGGAAGTAGAATTTGGTTATCGAGTTGGAGAGAATCCACTAGGACACGAACACGGTCTATTTTCGCATTCAGCCGGCGGAGTTCCCGATCGGCGTCCTTCTGTCCGAAGACAAAAGTCGTTAGTGTTATGAGTATGAAGAGTATTGAGTTTACGTATGTGGAACGATTTGTCATATTTTTAGCCCATTTTGTTCGGCAAATCGGTTGTGAATTTACCGTTTGTATTTCGTCCTTCAAATAAGTTTATCAGTCTGAATAGTTCACACTGAGCTTTAATATCATTCCCAGCATCAAATAACTTGTAATTAGAAATGATCCACCGGCCGAAATGAATGGGAAAGGTAATCCTTTCACAGGAATAAGTCCAACCGTCATTGCTGTATTGACAAAAACATGGGCCATGAAAATGGTTGCAATGCCAATTAATGCTAAACTGGAAAACCGGTCTTTAGACAAAAAAGATTGTCTCATGATTTGGGCAACCAAAAACCCAAAGACAATTAAAACTAAACTGATGGTTATGAATCCCAATTCTTCGCCTATGACGGATAAAATAAAATCAGATTCCTGAACCGGTAAAAATTTTAAATGTGTTTGCGTCCCCTCGCCCCATCCTTTTCCAAATATTCCTCCAGATCCTATTGCTGTTTTACTTTGTATAATTTGATACGCGGCACCCAGTGGATCTACTTCTGGATTAATAAATGTTATAATTCTTCCTTGCTGATATGGTGTCAGAGAATTCCACAAGAAAGGAGAAAAAAGGCCTAAAAATATATTACCAAAAAATAAGCCAATAGACATCAATCGATTAGGTCTCGCAATAACTATGGTTAACCCAAGAACAAAAGCCCAAATTGTAAATGCAATATTATGAAAAGCTGTTAACATACTTAGCAAAGGAGCTAAAACTAAAAATAAATAAAATGGTC
>CAXFCD010000187.1:0-2415 GCA_964001155.1 uncultured bacterium
CCAGCGAATTTCAAGATGTGGTTGCTGAACTCCAAAAATTAGGTGACCACGCCAGACAAGCTTTAGGCGATAAATTAACCAATACAATCGGAGAAGAAGCATACACCACCATTTGCGGCATCAAGCCGCCATCCAGCGTTGAGTTGGATCATCAAGCCGTTCATAAAAAACTCACCTTGGTAAATCATGCACATAAAAAGTATCCGGGCGAACGAGTGGATGCATTGGTGAATGGAAAGGGAGGAACGGCCAATTTCAGAAATGAATCGTGGCAAGGATTCGAAGCGGAAGATGTAGTGGCCACCATCGATTTGGGATCGGTTCAAACTGTGAATTCCATTGAAGCTCGATTTTTACAAGACCAGGTGGTTTGGATCTTTTTACCGAAAAAAGTGGAAATTCTTCATTCGGTGGATAGTGAAAAATTTGAATCCCTTTTTGAAACATTTCCCAATAATGAGTTTAGTTTTGTCCAGGATATTTTTAGTTATAAGGTATCAGACCAAAATTTGGAAACACGATTCATTAAAGTGATCGGAAACAATTTGAATCAATGTCCGGACTACCATCCTGGCGCCGGTAGACCATGTTGGATTTTTACAGATGAGATTGTGGTGAATTAATTACAAAATTTCGTGATAACCTTGTCCCACTTGGATATATTTTAATTCTAATTTCCGCCCCATGAATTATGAATTAAATCTAGCGAAAGATGCCGCCAATGAAGCTGGCGCACTGATATTAAACTATTATAAAGCGGATTATGAGATAAAAGATAAAGGATATCATAATCCTGTCACCACGGCAGATTATGCCGCTGATACACACCTAAAAGACGTTCTCACAAAAGCCCGCCCGGATTATGGCTGGCTCTCTGAAGAAACAGTGGATTCTCCCGAGCGATTGAGCAAAGAACGCGTTTGGGTGGTAGACCCCTTGGATGGCACGAAGGAATTTGTTGAAGGTGTTCCCCATTTTGTGGTGAGTGTTGCCTTGGTAGAAAATGGTGAGCCTGTTGTGGGTGTGCTATTTAATCCAGTGACAAAAGAAACATTCACAGCCGCCAAGGGAGAAGGTGCTTTTTTGAATGATGAACCAATCCGTTGTGCCACAAAAGATGATGTAAGCGACATGGTAATCTTGAACAGTCGGTCCGAAACACGTCGTGGATTGTGGTCACCCTATGATGGCACATTTGGTGAACTTCGAGCTATTGGATCAGTGGCTTATAAATTGGGACTCACAGCAGCAGGAAAAGCGGATATTTTTGCATCACTTCGTCCAAAGAACGAATGGGACATTTGTGCGGGAAATTGCATTATTAATGAAGCGGGCGGAAAATTGATCGACCTTTACGGGAATCCGAGAAAATATAATTTAGAAAAAACGTTATTGGAGCCAGGACTTATCGCCGGGGATGTGGATGCGGTGGATAAAACTTTCGAAGTTTTAGGGTGTTAAAGTGTTCATGTATTCACTTACAATTCCACTATAAAACATGAACAATTATAATTAAAATGAATTTTACATTAGAAGATATCGAAAAATATTGTAAAACCTATTCATTAGACGATTCGGATTTACTGAAGGAGCTCTCCCAAAAAACATGGGAGACAGAAGAGATTCCCCAAATGCTATGTGGATCACTGGTAGGTGGGTTGCTTCAGATGCTTATTAAAATTTCCGGAGCAAAACGTATCTTGGAAATTGGGATGTTCACCGGTTATTCCACATTGAAAATGGCGGAAGCACTCCCGGAAGATGGTGAGATTCATTCCTGCGAACTCATGGAGAAACATGTAAAAACCGCCACAGGCTGGTTTGAAAAATCAGATGTGAATCATAAGATCCATGTCCATCAAGGGCCAGCAATAGAATCGCTGGAAAACTTCCGAGCAGGCTCATTTGATATGATGTTTGTGGATGCGGACAAAACAGGATATCCTGAATATTTGAAACGGGGGACGACTCTGCTCAAGCCCGGCGGCGTTGCTGTTTTTGATAATATGCTGTGGAGCGGTACGGTCTTAAATCCGGAAGATGATGATGCCAAAGCGTTAAGAGAAACGGCGGAACTGATTAAAAATAATGATAGATTTGAACCCTTACTTTTACCCGTTCGGGACGGGATTATGATTTACAGAAAAAAGAATTAGAAAATTAAAATGTCACAAATACCAGAAGATGCAATCAAATGTTTAGATAAAGGCTTTGTCCGTCTCGTGGATTCCATGGGTGGGGACGATGCCATTGTACAGGCCGCACGAGTCAGTTACGGAAAAGGGACGTCTAAAGTTTCCCAGGATCGTGGGCTTATCCGATATCTTATGCGCCATCGTCATACAACGCCTTTCGAAATGGTGGAATTCAAATTCCATTGCAAGATGCCGATCTTTGTAGCGCGGCAATGGGTCC
>CAXFCD010000188.1:0-9312 GCA_964001155.1 uncultured bacterium
GACAATGTAGAATTTGAAGTTGAATTGATCACACCGATCGCCATGGATAAAGAGCTTCGTTTTGCTATCCGTGAAGGCGGTCACACTGTAGGTGCTGGTGTGGTTACAGATATTGTTGAGTAAATAAAACCACATGGCCAATCAAACTATACGAATCAGCCTTCGGGCATACGATCATAACCTGCTGGATAAATCCACGGAAAAGATTGTGAAGACTGCAAAATCAACCGGTGCTATTATTTCCGGCCCGATTCCTTTGCCATCCAAGAGGTCAATCTATACTGTATTACGTTCTCCTCATGTTGACAAGAAATCACGTGAGCAATTCCAAACCAAGATCCATAAGCGCTTGGTCGATATTTTAAACTCCACACCTAAGACGGTTGAATCTCTTATGAAATTAGATTTACCTGCCGGTGTTGATATTGAGATTAAGGTATAGTCATGCGTGGATTAATTGGTGAAAAAATTGGTATGTCTCGGGTATTTGATGAAAATGGCCGAATCGTTCCTGTTACAGTTTTGCAAGCAGGTCCATGTACAGTGACGCAAGTGAAAACTGCTGACAAAGACGGATATGAAGCCGTGCAGGTTGGTTATGGTGAGCGGAAAGCAAAACATACCACCAAACCGCTCCAAGGCCATTTTGATGCTGCTGGTGTGGCTTCGCAGAAAGTATTGGTCGAATTTGATAAAGTGCCCGGCTTTGAGTACAAAACAGGGCAAGCTTTTCATGTTGGTTTATTCCAAGAAGGCGATTTTGTGAGTGTGTCTGGGACATCCAAAGGAAAAGGCTTCACCGGTGTTATTAAGCGTCACAACTTTTCCCGACAAAAGAAAACGCACGGAACTGGTCATACAGAAAGAGCGCCTGGATCTATCGGACAAGCATCCGATCCATCTCGCGTTTTTCCGGGGATGAGAATGGCAGGCCACCATGGAAATGCCAAAGTGAGCGTAGAAAATCTACAAGTGGTCAAAGTTGACAAAGAAAATAACCAATTATTGGTGAAAGGTTCTGTGCCGGGAGCCAAGAACGGAACCGTAATTATTTCCAAGTAAAATGAAATTAGACGTAATCAAATTAGACGGATCAAAAGCCGGCAATATTGCAGCCGATAAAACTGTATTTGGGATTGAACCCAATGAAGCAGTTGTGCGGCAAGCGGTTTTAGCCGAATTGACCAATATGCGCCAAGGAACTCATGCTTCAAAGAATCGATCTGCAGTTCGTGGCGGTGGGAAAAAACCATGGAAACAAAAAGGCCTAGGTGTTGCCCGTGCCGGGACAATTCGTTCTCCTTTGTGGAAAGGCGGTGGTACAATTTTCGGTCCTGAACCCCATAGTTATAACCATAAATTGCCGAAAAAACTCAGTCGTTTAGCGCGCCGCTCTGTGTTATCAAATAAAGCTGCTGAAGGAAAATTAATTATTGTAGATGAGTTTGCCTTAGCATCTCACAAGACAGCAGATTTTGTATCAGTGCTGAAAAAGTTAGATATTCAAAATACAAAGATCACCATCTTGGTTACCGGCGTTGACGACAACCTTGACAAAGCAACACGAAATCTGTCTAATGTATATCTGGTGGATGCTGCAAAAGTCAGTACCTACGATTTAATTGATTGTGAAACACTTGTTATTGATAAAGCCAGCATGGCTGTTTTAACTGAAATCTTGGCTGGATAATCATGTATTCAAAAATTATAGTTAAACCAATTTTGACCGAGAAAATGGCGATCCTTGAAGAACGGGAAAATAAATTTGCATTTCTCGTCTCTCCTGATGCGAATAAATCGGAGATCAAAAAAGCTGTTGAAGCAAAATTTGATGTCAAAGTTGTAAAAGTAGCTACCATGAACAGGCAGGGGAAACATAAGCAAATGACTGTTCGTAGCGGCGGAAGAACCATTCGTACAACCGGAAAACGCTCTGACTATAAAAAAGCAGTCATTACACTTGAATCCGGGTCAACCATTGATCTACTGCGCGGAGAAACAGCGAGTTAACCATGGGAATCAGACAATTAAAACCGGTTACACCCGGCTCACGATTTGCATCTCGTCCTGATTTTGCAGATTTAACTACCGACAAACCGGAAAAAAGCTTAACAGCACCTTTACGCAAAAGCGGCGGCCGGAATAATTCAGGCCGTATCACCATCCGTCGTCGTGGCGGTGGACATAAACGACGTTACAGATTGATTGATTTCAAACGAGATAAATTCAATATTCCCGGCAAGGTCGCTACGGTTGAGTATGATCCCAACCGATCCGCTTATATTTCTTTGATCCATTATGCAGATGGGGAAAAAAGATATATCTTGGCTCCACTTGGATTAAAAGTTGGAGACCCAATTTTATCCGGTGAGAATGCACCGCTGAAAGTAGCGAATGCACTTCAGTTGAAAAATATTCCTGCTGGTTTATTTGTGCACAATGTTGAGATGCAACCGGGGAAAGGCGGACAAATGGTTCGTTCTGCCGGCGCTGCAGCGCAAGTGATGGCTCATGCGGACGGATTTTGTACTTTGAAATTGCCCTCAGGTGAAGTTCGGATGGTGCGAGAAAATTGTATGGCCACCATTGGCCAAGTTGGTAACCGCAGTCATGAGCAAGTTGTATCAGGTAAAGCTGGTCGTACACGGTGGCTCGGTCGTCGTCCCAAGGTTCGTGGCGTTGCTATGAATCCTGTGGATCACCCCATGGGCGGTGGTGAAGGTAAGTCTTCCGGTGGGCGTCATCCCAGTACTCCTTGGGGTAAACCAACTAAAGGCTACAAAACCCGTAAAAAAAACAAAAAATCTAACGAAATGATCGTTAAACGGAGACGATAGAATACTATGGCACGATCTCTAAAAAAAGGACCATTCGTCGATGAAAAACTTTTGAAGAAAGTTCAATTGATGAATGAAGGCGGTAAAAAAAGAGTGATCAAAACCTGGTCACGCCGTTCCATGATTACACCTGAATTTGTCGGGCATACCTTGGCAGTTCACAATGGGAATAAATTTATCCCGGTCTTCATTTACGAAAATATGGTTGGACACAAATTAGGTGAATTTTCACCCACACGTACATTTAGAATGCACTCAGGCGATAGGAAGAATTAGTCATGGAAGCTAAAGCAGTCGCACGGTACGTACACCAATCTCCACGGAAGATTCGCAAAACACTGGACAGCATGCGCGGATTGAAAGTTGGAGATGCATTAAACCAACTCCATTTTTCACCAGAAAAAGCTGCTGGTGTTATTGAAAAAACACTCCGGTCTGCCGTGGCAAACCTGATGAGCCAAAATGAAGAATCAACAATTGATCCTGAAGGCTTGGGTGTAAAAGAAGCATTTGTTGACGGTGGCCCTGTCATGAAGCGGTTTCGTGCCGCCTCCATGGGGCGAGCATCACGCCTTCGTCGGCCAACCAGTCATGTCACTATCGTCGTTAGCGACGGAAAATAACGAGGTTACTTTTGGGCCAAAAAACACATCCCGTTGGATACAGATTAAGCATCAATAAAAAATGGCGTTCCAACTGGTTTGCACCAAAAAATAATTATTGCAATGAATTGGAAGAAGACGTTCGGATCAGGAAATATATTTCCCATCGTCTTCCCAATGCCGGTATCTCTAAAGTTGAGATTGCACGAACATCAAAAAAAGTTACAATCACAATTTATACTGCTCGTCCCGGTATCGTGATCGGTCGCGGTGGAGAAGAAGTGAACCGCCTGAAAAAAGAATTACGGCAATTGACCGGTAAAAAAGATGCGCAGATCAATATTTCTGAAGTGAAACGACCGGAATTGGATGCTGCCCTTGTGGGCTCCAATATTGCACATCAATTGAAAAAGAAAATCTCTTACCGTCGGGTGGTGAATAAAACCATTCAATCCACCATGCGGATGGGTGCAGAAGGTATTCGGATCAATGTTGCTGGACGTCTCGGTGGCGTGGAAATTGCCCGGAGTGAAAAATTCTCGGATGGCAGCGTTCCATTGCACACGTTACGGGCTGACATCGATTATGCCCTGACAGAAGCTCATACACAATATGGTGTGATTGGCATCAAGGTCTGGATTTGCAATGGACAGTATAACCGCTAAGAGTTGATAAATGTTAGAGCCAAAAAAAGCAAAATTTAGAAGAGTACACCGTGGAAATCGTCGTGGCATGGCTATGCGGGGGAACCATGTTGCCTTTGGAAATTATGGATTGAAAGCGATTGAACCCGGTTGGGTCACTGCGAGACAAATTGAAGCATCTCGTATTGTAATCTCAAGGATTGTTAGAAAAATTGGCAAAATGTGGATTCGCATTTTTCCGGATAAGCCGGTGACCGCTCGTCCTGCTGAAACCAGGATGGGTAAAGGAAAAGGTTCACTGGATCATTGGGTTGCAGTGGTTAAACCTGGACGCATCTTGTTTGAGGTGGATGGTGTAACACGTGAACAAGCAGAGGAAGCGTTCCGTGATGCCGGACATAAGCTACCAGTAAAAACCAAAGTGGTAGAACGGAGGGCTTTCTAATGAAACCGGCACAACTGCGCGACATGAATGAAGTGGAATTGAACTTAAAATTGGATGATAACCTGGAAGCGCTTCAAAATTTAAAATTTCAACAAGCACTACAGCAATTGGAAGATGGCACAACAATTTCAAAAACCAAGAAAGAAATCGCCCAAATCAAAACAGTTTTAAATGAGTATAAACTCGGCATCCGAATGGCACAAAGTGAGCAAGAATGAAACCAGAACGTAAACCACAATCCCTAATTGGTGAAGTGATCAGCACTAAAATGGAAAATACAGTGAATGTGAAAGTCACTCGTGAAATTCCACATCCAGTTTACCATAAACGTGTCAAACGGTTTAAAAATTATTTAGCCCATGTGGCTTCTGTATCTCCGAAAGACGGTGATATTGTGAAGATCTCAGCTATCCGTCCCATGAGTAAGCGGAAACGCTGGCAGGTCAGTGAAATCATTCGTGAATCAGTGAAATTGGGATAGGAAAGTGATTCAACAGGAAACAAGATTAAAAGTCGCCGACAATACAGGAGCCAAGGAAGTTCTTTGCTTCAAAGTATTAGGTGGTTCAAGACGCAAATACGCCAGCATTGGTGATCAAATAGTTATTACAGTAAAAAAAGCATTGCCTGGCGGCATGGTTAAAAAAGGTGAAGTCCACCGAGCTGTGGTGGTTCGTACTCGGAAAGAGATCAGCCGTCGTGATGGCAGCCGAATCCGATTTGATGAAAACGCAGCTGTTCTCCTAAACAGTGCCGGTGAACCCCGCGGTACCCGTATTTTTGGTCCCGTAGCTCGTGAATTGCGAGAAGGGGGATTTATGAGAATTATTTCAATGGCGCCGGAGGTGCTTTAAGATGCGTATAAAAAAAGGTATGACAGTTAAAGTCATCAGCGGAAACCATCGTGGTTTGGAAGGGAAAATCCTTCATGTATTTCCACAAAAACAGCGTGTGATTATCGAGGGCATTAATTTTATGAAAAAAGCAGCCCGGCCAACCCAAGAAAATCCTGCCGGCGGAATCGTGGAACGAGAAGCATCCATCCACATTTCCAATGTGATGGTGATTCATGCTGGACAAGCTACGAGAATTGGTTATAAAAAACTTGAAGATGGTTCTAAAGTCCGCGTGTCTAAAAAAACAAACGAAGAAATTGAAGCATAAACATGGCTGAAAAAAAGAAAACCAAAAAAGCGCCTGCAAAAAAGAAAGCCGATGCGCCAGTGTATACACCGTCGCTGAGAACGCTTTACACAGAACAAATTGTTCCGTTGATGCAAAAGCAGTTCAATTATGGAAATATCATGGAAGTCCCACAGCTTACCAGTATTTCTTTGAATATGGGGCTGGGCGATGCCAAGACCAATTCCAAAGGACTGGAAAGCGCTGTGGAAGAAATGACCCTGATTACAGGACAGAAGCCCATTATCACTAAATCAAAAAAAGATATTTCAAACTTTAAGATTCGTAAAGGATTTCCTGTTGGATGTAAAGTGACGCTTCGGGCAAACAGAATGTATGAATTATTGGAGAGACTGATTGGTGTGGCTTTGCCGCGGACACGGGATTTCCGTGGATTGTCTTTCAAATCTTTTGATGGTCGCGGCAATTATAATTTTGGAATTAAAGAGCAAATTATTTTCACTGAAATAGATTATGATAAAATTGAAGCCATCCGCGGGTTGAATGTGACCATCACAACCAGTGCTAAGTCGGATGATGAGGCTTATCATTTATTAAAATTCTTTGGCCTACCATTGAAGGATAAACCAGTGAAGCAAGAAGTGGAAGAGGCAGCCTAATGGCAAAAAAATCACAAATTCATAAAGCGAAAAGAAAAGCAAAATTCTCAACTCGAGAAAAAAACCGTTGTTTTAAATGCGGCCGTCCTCATGCGTATTTGAGACGGTTTGGGCTTTGCCGGATCTGTTTCCGGGAAATGGCGCTGAAAGGCGAAATCCCAGGTGTAACGAAAGCGAGTTGGTAGGAGAAATAATTTATGTCAATGTCTGATCCAATAGCAGATTTTTTAACGCGGATCCGAAACGGATTATCCGCGAAAAAACGATGGGTGGATATTCCCAGCAGTGCCTTGAAAAAACGAGTTGCACTGGTCTTGAAGGAAGAAAAATATATTGAAGATTTCTTTTTCATTGCCCAAGATGGGAATAAAGAAAACATCCGCGTCTTTTTGAAATATGATTACCAGGGAAAACCGGTAATCGACAATATTAAACGTGTCAGTCGTCCTGGCCTGCGGGTCTATGTGGGCGCGGGGGAAGCGCCTCGTGTCTTGGATGGTCTTGGCATTTCAATTTTATCAACATCGAAAGGTGTGCTTTCAAATAAAAAAGCAAATCAATTAGGTGTTGGTGGTGAATTACTCTGTGAGGTGTATTAAGCACTATGTCCAGAATTGGTAAAAATCCCATAAACCTTCCAGAGGGTGTCAAAGTTGATTTTGCAGGGAATTTGGTTAAAGTGACCGGCCCCAAAGGATCCTTGGAATTCAATGCCCATCAAGATATGAAATTATCCCAGGCGGATGGAACGATAGTTGTTGAGCGTCCTTCCGACGTGAGAGAGCATCGTGCGCTCCATGGTACCACGCGTCAAATGATCAACAATATGGTTGTTGGTGTTTCCGAAGGCTATATGAAAGAATTAGAAATCATCGGCGTGGGCTACCAAGCCCAAGTACAGGGGAACCGTCTTCAGCTTCAGTTGGGCTATTCCCATGATATTTATTTTGATATGCCGGAAGGAATCAATATCAGTGCGAATCGGACTGAAGTAAAAGTGGAAGGCACCGATAAACAATTGGTTGGTGCTGTAGCAGCCAAGATTCGGTCTTTCAGAAAACCGGAACCTTACAAAGGTAAAGGTGTCCGTTATAAAGGCGAATATGTCCGGTCTAAACAAGGTAAAACAGTGGGGGCTAAGTAATGGCGCAACATCGTTCAGTGATTCGCAGGGATGAGAGACGGCGCAACAGAAGTAAAAAAACATCTCGCTTGCATCTGGGCCGTCCAAGATTGGTAGTCAATCGCAGTCTCAAACATTTTGAAGCGCAAATCATCAATGATTTCGACGGGCATACCCTGACAGCCGTTTCATCCAAAGATAAAGAATTACAATCTGCAGTGAAGAAAGCAGACAATAAAACAGACATCAGCCGCATCGTAGGGGAAGCATTGGCGAAAAAAGCCAAATCCGCAAAAGTAGTATCCGTTGTATTGGATCGGAATGGTTATCCCTACCACGGCCGTGTAAAAGCATTTGCAGAAGCCGCGCGAGAAGGCGGCTTGGAATTTTAAGGGAGTCTGAATTGGCAATCATAAATCCAGCTGAACTTGATCTTCAAGAAGAAGCAGTCGTAAAAATTAATCGAACAGCGAAAGTTACCTCTCGCGGGAAACGGTTTCGCTTTTCGGCTCTCATTGTTGTGGGAGACGGAAAAGGCCACGTAGGTGTTGGTCTTGGAAAGGCAAATGAAGTGATCTCTGCCATCCAGAAAGGAAAAGAGATTGCAAAACGTAACATTGTTAAAGTGTCTGTTGTGAATGGAACAATTCCTCACACCATTGTTGGTAAACATGGCGCCAGTAGAATTTTCTTAAAACCGGCATCACCCGGTACCGGAATTATTGCCGGTGCTTCTGTTCGCGCTGTCATGGAACAAGTGGGCATTCATAATATCCTGACGAAGCGTCAAGGGTCCAAAAATGCCATGAATCTTGTTCATGCAACCATGGATGCACTGGTGCGGATGAAAGATGCTGTGGCTATTGCGAACAAACGGGGCATAACCATTGGTGAGGTATTTAGCTAATGGCGAAAACAAAAACATTAAAAATTACTCAAGTGAAAAGTGGTATTGGTTATAAACCAAAAGCAAAGGCCACTTTAAAAGCACTGGGCTTACGTAAAATGTATCAAACTGTGGAACATCAGGATACAGCAGTGATCCGCGGTATGATAAATGTAATCCCCTATTTACTGCAGGTGGAAGAAGCATGAAATTAGATTCATTAATTCCTGTTCCCGGTTCCACGAAGGATCGGAAGCGTGTAGGCCGCGGTCATGGCTCTGGACTCGGTAAGTCCGCCGGACGTGGTGATAAAGGTGCCGGGCAACGTTCCGGCTTTAAACGCCGCCCTTGGTTCGAGGGAGGGCAAATGCCTTTAGTTCGACGTCTTCCTAAGCGCGGTTTTACAAATATGTTTAGAAAAGAATTTCAAATTGTGAATCTTGATGCCATTGAGGCTTTAGGGTTGAATTCTGTGGATGCACAGATATTAGCTGAAAATGGCTTAGTCCGTTCGGCGTTAAAACCCATCAAAATTTTGGGCAATGGAGAACTGAAATCCAAAGTGGATATTACGGCTAGTGCTTTTAGCCTTTCCGCAAAAGAACAAATTGAAAAAGCAGGTGGAACGGCTACAGTACAGTGATTGATAAAATTCAAAGTATATTTGTAATTCCGGAACTCCGGCGGAGAATTATGTTCACTGTGGCTATTCTAATAGTTGTACGGATCGGTGCACATATTCCTATTCCAGGGGTAGATGGAGAAGCCTTAGCAGGCGCCTTCACAAATTTGCAGAATTCCCTGTTTGGGTTATTCAATACCTTCGTTGGTGGTGCTTTCGAGAAAGCATCTTTATTCTCTCTTGGTATTATGCCTTATATTTCATCTTCTATCATTATTCAATTGATGGGTTCGGTCATTCCTTATTTCCAGAGATTGCAGAAAGAGGGTGAGGCAGGCAGGAAAAAAATCA
>CAXFCD010000189.1:0-2559 GCA_964001155.1 uncultured bacterium
ATTGCTCAAAATAGGATTCAATTATAGCTACTGCTTCTTGTCGCGGAATCCCTAATTCTTGACTCATCCGAAACGGCCCGGCGCCATACATGATGCCAAAATTCACCACTTTCGCTGTTCGGCGCATTTCCGGTAAAACATCTTCAATTAGAACATTAAATACATGGCTTGCGGTTCGCGTGTGAATATCATCTCCATTTTGGAATGCATCTATTAATGCTTCGTCTTTAGATATATGAGCCATGACCCGAAGTTCCACTTGGGAATAATCAGCAGATAAAATTTTCCATCCATTTGTTTGTGCTCGGAACGCTTTACGAATTTCACGCCCTTCTTCTCGTCGAATAGGAATATTCTGAAAATTAGGATTTGTGCTTGAAAGTCGCCCCGTTGCAGCAATGGTTTGATTAAAAGTAGAATGGATTCTTCCCGTTTCTTCATTCACCAATTCCGGTAATGCATCTACATAGGTGTTTTTCAGCTTATTGTACTTCCGGTATTTTAAAATGTGTTTCGGCAAATCATGTTGTTCTTGGAGTTGGACCAATACCGGTTCGGCAGTGCTTCGTTTTTTGATTTGGGGCAGTTCTAAAATATCAAATAAAATATTAGCTAATTGCTGTGTGGAGTTAATATTAAATTCTGTGCCAGCCAATCGATGAATATCAGAAATGAGTCCGCCCAGTTTTTTCCCCAATTCGTTGGACATATTCTTCAAAAATTTTGGATCTACGAATGTACCCTCATGTTCCATATTTAATAGGACAGGAATTAGTGGCATTTCGATTGTGGAGAAAAACTCATACAATCCTTCTTCCATCAACTTTTTCTCAAATATTTCAGTCAGTTGAAACACAATATCAGCATCTTCAATGGCATAGTGTGCAGCTTTTTCTAACGGCACTTGATCCATGGTAATTTGATTCCGCCCTTTCCCTATTAAATCTTCGATAGGAATCATTTCATGATTCAAATATTCTAAACTCAACACATCCAATTTATAAGATCGCGCACTTGGATTCAACAAATGGGCAGCAATCATGGTATCAAATTCGATACCCTTCACATCCACACCAAATCGCTTCAGAATAAGTGCATCATATTTAATGTTTTGCCCTGTTTTTGGAATGGATTCATTTTCGAAAACCGGTTTCAGTGTTTCCAAAACAACCGATATATCATCATCACCAAAGAGCGGTTTTTCTTTTTCTAAATATTGGATTGGTACATACCATCCGGAATTTGCTTCCGTTGAAAAACTGAGACCAACAATGTCTGCTTCCATTGGTTGAACAGACGTTGTTTCCAAATCCATGGAAATGAGTTTAGCTTTGGATAATTCACTAGCCAGTTGATCCAATTCATCTTTAGATAAAATTATTTTATAAGCTTTGGGTGTATCCGGTTTTTTCTCAACTACCGGTTCAGATGAATGATTGGCCAATTGTTTTACCAAGGCATGAAATTCCAATTCTGTGAATTTTTCTGTGCAAGCCGGTATATCCATGTCTCGTTTTTCAAATTCATTCACATGACTGGAAAGTTCAACATCAGTGAGAATTGTGACTAATTCTTTACTGAGTTTTGCATTTTCAACACCATCTTTCAGTCCATTATGGACACGTTTGTTTGTCACTTTTTCTGCATTGTCTAATGCGCCTTCCAATGACCCGTATTCTTTAATGAGTTTGACGGCTGTTTTTGCACCCACACCAGCTACACCGGGGACATTATCTGAACTATCTCCCATGAGTCCCAACAAATCAATAATTTTTTCCGGTGGTACGCCCCATTTTTCTTCCACTTTTGCTGGATCATAAATGATAGGATCAGGTGTTTTTCTTGTTCCGGGCGCAAAGAGGAAAATATGGTCATTCATGAGTTGCATAAAATCTTTATCACCACTAACAATGTAGGTATCCAATCCTTCTTTATCTGCCTGGACTGCCAAAGTACCAATGATGTCGTCCGCTTCCACACCGGGCTTTTTTAACACAGGTAAATTCATTGCTTCTAACATTTCCCACAAATGAGGCAATTGGTCTTGGAGTTCCTGGGGCATTTCCGGACGATTCGCTTTGTATTCTTTATACATATCATGGCGAAATGTCTTTTCTTTGGAATCAAATGCACAGGCAATGTAATCTGGATTTTCGGACCGAATCAATTTTAGGACTTGATTGGCAAACCCAAAGAGTGCACTGGTGTGGAGCCCGTAAGTTGTGATGAGGGGATTTCGTATGAGGGCAAAATGGGCGCGAAATAGCAATGCATACCCATCTAATATAAAAAAGCGTTTCCTGTCGGTTTTTGTAGAAGACATAAGCAAAAAAATTACGGCACTCTGCTCCCTTCTTCCACCATCATTTTACATAAAAAAAGCCTCTCCAAAACTGGAGAGGCTTTTTAAAGAATCAGATTGGATCTGATGATTTTTACATCATGCCGCCCATTCCGCCCATGCCACCCATTCCTGGATCTGGCATTGGAGGCATTTTTTCATCCTCTGGGATATCGGTAACAGCAGCTTCTGTGGTCAGAACCATGCCTGCAATGGAG
>CAXFCD010000190.1:0-18137 GCA_964001155.1 uncultured bacterium
AATTGTTTTGCTTCACCAAACCGTTGACCGGAACCGGCGGCGGGAATGATAACCGAGACTTTCATAATTAGATTAGATCATAATCATGGCATCGCCGTAACTCAAAAAGCGATAATCATTTCTCTTGGCTTCAAGATACGCTTTTTTTATGAGCTTCCGGCCTGCAAAGGCACTCACCATCATCATTAAGGTTGATTTTGGCATGTGAAAATTCGTTACCATTTTATCTACCATTTTGAAATCATAAGGCGGATAAATGAATTTATCCGTCCAGCCCCGTTTCGGCGTCACCTGGAAACCGGAAATGGCAATGGTCTCTAATGCTCTTACAGTGGATGTCCCAATCGCAATAATCTTTCGGTGTCGTTTTCTTGCTTGGTTGATAGCCATGGATGTCTTGGGTGACACTTCAAAATATTCCGAATCCATTTGGTGACGATTTAGGTCTTCAACCTGAACAGGACGAAATGTGCCCAAGCCAATATGGAGGGTGATTGTTTCGATTTTAACACCTTTGTCTAAAGCTTTTTGGATCAAGCTATCCGTAAAATGCATCCCTGCGGTAGGCGCAGCGACAGCACCACGTTGAGCTGCATACACAGTTTGGTAGCGTTTTTTATCTTGTGTAGTGGCATCCCGATGAATGTAAGGTGGAAGGGGTGGCGTACCAATTTTGTCTATCACTTTATTAAAATTATCGCCATCATATTCAAAGCGCACAACCCGGCCGCCGGACACCGTATTGTCAATTACATCACACATGAGGTTTTTAGTAAACATAAGTTTGTTACCGATACGAACCTTTCGAGCCGGTTTAACCATGACCTCCCAAAGGTCATTTGCTAATTCACGCAACAGAAAAACTTCAACTTTGGCCTCGGTGCGATCCTTGGTGGCAAACAGCCGTGCGGGAAATACTTTGGTATCGTTCAAGATCAGCAGGTCATTTTTTCGCATGTAATCGGTGAGATTCAGGAATTTTCGGTGTTCGATCTTTCCTGTGTCCCGGTGGACAACCATCAACTTGGAATAATCCCGGCGCGACTCAGGATTTTGGGCGATAAACTTTTTTGGTAACTGGTAATTAAAATCGCCCAATTTATATTTTTTCTTTTTATCAATCATTCAAATAACCCCTGTTGGTCTTTTATCAATTCTTTTCCAAGTAATTTATATGCAGCCTCCTGGGCCATGCGTCCTCTTGGTGTGCGATGCAAAAATCCTTCCTTAATTAAAAACGGTTCATAGACATCTTCAATGGTTACAGGATCTTCACCCACTGCCACGGCCAAGGATTTTACACCCACAGGCCCGCCATTGAATTTATCAATGATTACTTCTAAGATTTTGCGATCCATGTCATCCAGGCCAATATCATCAATACCTAATTTTTCCAGAGATGCTTTTGCCACATCCAAATTAATTTTTCCTTCGGCTTTTACTTGGGCAAAATCCCTAGACCGTCTTAAGATACGATTGGCAATCCTTGGAGTTCCCCGGGCGCGGCGTGCCAATTCCATGGCGCCATCATCATCTATGTCCACTTCCAGGATGTCCGCTGAGCGGTTGATAATGTGGAATAAATCTTCCGCTTCATAATAATCCACGCGGAGAACAACACCGAACCGGTCCCGGAGCGGTGATGTCAAATTTCCCAATCGTGTCGTAGCACCTATGAGAGTAAACGGTTCAATGGTGAGTTGGACACTGCGGGCGCTTGGACCTTTATCAATCATAATATCAATGGAAAAATCTTCCATGGCAGAATAGAGATATTCTTCCACTACACTGTTGAGTCGGTGAATTTCATCAATGAAAAACACATCACGATGACTGAGATTGGTTATCATCCCAGCCAAATCTCCGGCCCGTTCCACGACGGGTCCAGAAGCTTGCTTTATGTTGGAATTAAGTTCTTTGGAAACAATATTGGCAAGGGTCGTTTTGCCGAGTCCCGGTGGCCCAAATAAAAGAACATGATCGAGAGCATCACCACGATTATTGGCAGCTTCTATGTAGAGTTTCAAATTATCAACCAATTCTTTTTGGCCGATGAATTCGTCAAACTGGGAGGGACGCAGAGATTTTTCAACCGCTATATCATCATCGAACGGGGTAGGGTCGGTGATATGTATCTCTGTCATTTGGTAAATTGGATGTAAATCAGTTCAAATATGACTCTAAAGATACAATCTCAAAATGCCGTGGTAAAGTCAGAGAGAAAGAAAAGTGAGAAAAGTCGCAATATCACCCAAATATTGAATAATTGTTCTCTTATTTTAAAGGACGAACAACTTTTTATACATCCCCACAATATGGGAGCAAAAAAAGAAAATTAAACTGGTATCGCCTCTCGGAGTCGGCTCAAGCGTGTGCTTCTATCTTTAGCGAATTTGGTGATGCCGTCCCAAAGGCTGTCCGGGTCTAATTTGGATTCAGCTACAATTTGATCTAAGCTACCTCCGGTGCGCCAACGATTATCAAAATCCGGCGCCATGGAATATTCCTCCACCACACGATTGGCGATCCATTTATGCATGAGTCTTCTTGCACCATTTGTAATAATCATAGCATCTTGCCATTCCGATTCTTTAATGATAGAATTTTGATATTCTTTTGATTGCCGTTGGAATAGTTCCCAACTGATGGATGCCACAATTTTCACATTGGGACCTTCTTCTTTAATCCGCGGTAAAATTTGCATTAATGAATCTGTGGAACTCGTTCCGCGAATAATGACTGCACCTTCCTGCGCCCTGTCCGAATCATAATCCTTAATTAAATAAGCACCTTTAGCTGCATATAAATGGGAAGCTATTCCCAACGCTTCTCTGTCCGGGATATTCACAGGTGGTCGCGTCAGATGGAGCGCTATTAAGGGGACATCGGTACTCAATGCCGCTGCCAAGCATGGCGCCACTTCGTTATGCTCCCAGGGGTGGAGATTGATGATGTGTCCATCGGGCATGAGTTGTGTCACGCCGGGTGAATAAATACCAAAATGGGTTCGGCTGTCTTCTGCTGTTTCGGGGCCGGAATGTCCAGCCACCCAAATGACTTTCCCAACTTTCAAATCTGAATCTTGAGCAATTTGGCTGAACAGACGCATGAGGCCGTATTTTAAATAACTAAATGAACCATAAGTGCTGACTGCGCCATAGAAGCCGTTGAATTCTTCATAGGTGTTTTCATTGAAGTTCACTGTGGCGGCGCCGGCCATCATCCCTGCATTGGTGAATTCTGTAATCCCCTGAGGAAGAAGCGGACTATCCGGGTTGGATATTTTATCATAGAGTCCTTTGTCCTCTGCGCCGTTGTAACCTTTTGCAAATCCGGAAATATTTGTGGAGTCCGCCAAGTCAGCGCTCATGGCCAAGACTAACGGACGGCCATATTTTTGCTCTGAAATTGTATTGATGTAACTGGCGTATTTTGAAAAACCAACGCGGTTCGGCGCTTTGTCGCCTGGAGATACGAATAAATCATCCGGCAATGCATCGACATTAAATAGCTCGGAATCGTTACTTGGATTTTTCACCATCACTTTACATTGGGCATTTTGTTCAGGGACAGATTCACCCAATTCCACCAAACGATTCGCCAAATAATCCACATAGTCTTGGTTATTTTCCATGACAGAAAAAACGGTTTTAAACATGGATGTGGCTTGGTCTAATTGACCATCCCAAGATTCAGCCGCTGCTTCGCCAAAACCATCGAATTGGACATCATATATTGTAGCAAAATCTTCTTTCGTTTTCCAAAAAAGTTCAGAATTTCGTTTGTGAGCAGCGCCATGACTTTTATTATCATACACATGATAACCGCGGCCTTTCCGCGTTTTGCTGTAAATGACTTTCGGCACATTGGGATCAGCATTTTTTACCAACAATTTGTAATAGGCATTGGTCACTTGCTCCCAATTTTCGCCATCTTCAGCCCCTTCCACATGCCAGCCGTGGGAGCCAAACCACTCTTCAGGTCCACCATACATGATGGAGCTAAACGGACGATTATCAATCCCGAAATCATTCCAATCCATAAAGTATACCAAATTGCCTAATCCGAGTCCCCAAGCGGAATTGATGGTTTCATGGCTTGCACCGGTAGTGAATCCACCCTCACCTTCAAAAGCGAAAACTTTCACATCAGACGTTCCGGCAAATTTCAAGGCCAACGCTTCACCGGCAGCGAAAGGAGATCCATGTCCGCTGGGGCCCGTATTGGCTTTAAAGAAAAGAGTTTTCCCTTCCATTTCTGCATGTCCAGGAAGGCCGCCATTTTGCCGAAGTGTGAGCAAATCCTCCCAAACCAGTTGAAAATCATCCCCTTTAAAATTCAAATATTTTTCATCACTGGTTTGGCGATGTTTGATCCGTAACGCTTCATTCATTACAGCTAAGGTTGCATACACCACAGGATTACAATGACCCGCCACCAACACATATCGGTCAGCAAATCGTTTGCCTGCTTCGCGGATATCCCATCGCATGGCTCCGGAAAGTAATGTGGCAACCATGGCATGAACTTTGGATCGTGAGCCCCCGGGATGGCCGCTCTGCCGAAGGTTCAGCATAATATCAATACATTGATCAATTAAATCTTTTGTGATTTCCCAATATTGAAAATCTTGTTTGAGTTCAGCTGGCGTTTTCATGCAGCAATTTCCTTTTGTTTTAAAATTTGTTTTAAAAATGAGCCCGTATAAGATGCCTTCACACGGGCAATATCTTCCGGTGTTCCTGTGGCTAAAACAGTGCCACCACCATCGCCACCTTCCGGGCCTAAATCAATAATCCAATCTGCTGTTTTAATTACATCCAAATTATGTTCAATGACCAAAACGGTATTTCCACGTTCTACCAAACGTTGGAGCACATCCAACAACATCCGAATATCTTCAAAGTGCAAACCGGTGGTAGGTTCATCCAAGATGTATAACGTTTTTGCGGTGGAAACCCTGGATAATTCTGTGGCCAATTTTACACGTTGTGCTTCACCCCCGGACAAGGTTGTGGCTTGCTGCCCCAAGTGGATGTAGCCCAATCCAACATCATTCAATGTTTGCATTTTTTTCTGAATGGATGGAATATTTTTGAAAAATTCCAGCGCTTCTGAAACTGGCATGTCCAACACTTCTGCGATGGATTTCCCGCGATATTTCACTTCCAATGTTTCACGGTTATATCGTTTTCCATCACACACTTCACAAGTGACATACACATCAGGAAGAAAATTCATTTCAATCCGAATGATACCGTCACCTTCACATGATTCACACCGTCCACCTTTCACATTGAATGAAAAACGTCCCGGTTTATAGCCACGGATTTTTGATTCCGGGAGCTTCGCAAATAAATCTCTGATAAAGGTAAAAACCCCTGTGTATGTGGCAGGGTTTGATCTAGGTGTACGACCAATGGGCTTTTGATCAATATCAACCACCTTGTCTAAAAACTTGATGCCCTCCACTGCATCATGAGGCAATGGATAGGCTCGGGCTCGGTTCAATTCTTTAGATAAAACTGGGAACAACGTTTCATTCACTAAGGTGCTTTTGCCACTGCCGGAAACACCAGTGACAGCAATGAATCGTCCCAGCGGGAAATCCACATTGATTGATTTTAAATTATTTCCAGTGGCACCATTTACAGATAATATATTTGATGTATGGTTCCGGCGAATTTTAGGTAAGTGGATTTGTTTTTTCCCTGAAATATATTGGCCCGTTAAGGAATCCTTCGACTTCACCAATTGTTTTGGTGTGCCGGAAAATGTGATTTCACCGCCATGCTTTCCTGCGCCGGGACCCAGATCAATCACATAATCTGCAGCTTCAATGGTTTCTTGATCATGCTCCACCACTAAGATAGAGTTCCCGATATCACGCAATGCTTTCAACGTACTTAAAAGACGATTGTTGTCTCTGGGATGAAGGCCAATGGAAGGTTCATCCAAAATATAGAGTACACCCATGAGTTGAGATCCAATCTGTGTTGCAAGGCGAATACGTTGTGCTTCGCCGCCGGACAAGGTGGCCGCAGACCGGTCCAAGGTGAGATAACTCAACCCAACATTCACCAAAAATGAGAGGCGTTGCTGTACTTCTTTCAAAATTTGGTCTGCAATGTCGTGCTCCATTTTTGACAATTTTACATGACTAAAAAAGTCTTCCAAATCTCGAATGGACATGGAGGAAATATCGCCAATATTTTTATCATTAATTCTAACGCCAAGCGTTTCTTTCCGGAGCCTTGCGCCACTGCAATCCGAACAGGGACGCATACTCATAAATTGTTCAATCCATTCCCGAATGCCGGAGGATTTTGTCTGAGTGTATCGCCGCATGAGATTGGGGATGGCTCCTTCCCATCCGCCGGTGTATGTGCCACTCCAACGCTCAGAACTGTAATTCATTTTGAATTTTTTATCGCCGGTTCCATAGAGCAACACTTGACGTATTCCCGGATCCAACTTCACCCAGGGCGTTGTAAAATTGAAATTAAAATGACGTGACAAACTTTTTAAAATACTGCCGTACCAGTTCCCACGAGGCTGTTCGCCCAACGGTGCGATTGCACCTTGAATTAAACTTTTGGATTTATCGGGTACAATTAAGTTTGGATCCACTTCCATGTGAGAGCCAAGCCCATCACACTTTTGACATGCGCCGTAAGGCGAATTAAATGAAAACATTCGCGGCACCAATTCTTCCATGGAAAGTTCACAATCGGGACAGGCAAAATGTTCAGAAAATAAATGTTCTTTCTTGGGGAGCTCATTCACCATTATGAGGCCACTGCCTATTTTTAAAGCCAATTCGATAGATTCAGTCAATCGTTCATGAATGCCCTCTTTCATTATGAGTCGATCAACCGCCACTTCGATGGTGTGTTTTTTATTTTTATTGAGGATGATTTTATCATCCACGGTCATGACTTCACCATCGATACGCACCCGAAGAAATCCTTCTTTTTTAATTTCTTCGAGGACACCTTTATGTTCTCCTTTGCGTCCGCGAATTAGTGGAGCCAAAATGTGCATTTTGGTACCGGATTTAAATTTGCTCACTGCATCTACAATTTGTTGAACCGTTTGCTTCTGGATCGGTTTTATACATTTCCAACAATGAGGCTTTCCGATGTGAGCATAAAGTAAACGAAGGTAATCGTGGATTTCTGTCACGGTGCCAACAGTGGAACGTGGATTTCGGGCGGTGGCTTTTTGCTCAATAGAAATAGCAGGCGACAGGCCTTCAATGGCATCCATATCCGGTTTTTCCATGAGACCTAAAAATTGCCGTGCGTAAGAGGATAATGATTCTACATATCGCCGCTGGCCTTCAGCGTAAATAGTATCGAATGCAAGGGAGGATTTCCCTGAACCGGAGAGTCCTGTAATGACGACCAGTTTATCCCGAGGAATCTCCACATTGATATCCTTCAAGTTATGTTGGCGTGCGCCTCGGACAATTATTTTATCTGTGGGATTTGGCATATAGAATTACACCCCGAAAATGGTGGCAATTTTGTACATCCAGAAATTTACTGACTATTCAACCACTGCCCCAAAGACGATTTACTTTTTTTCTGAAGAAATTTATTCCGCATTTACTTGACACCGAATTCCAGAAGTGGTAGGTTGAGCTATGGGTTCACTCAAAAACCAAATCCTTATCTCCATGCCCCATATGGCGGATCCTTTTTTCTCCAAATCGGTTGTTTACATCTGTGAACATAATAAGGAAGGTGCGATGGGGCTCATCATTAACAAACAATTCAAAGAGCCGGATTTGGTAGACTTATTCGAAAAATTATACATTGGCGATGATGCTATTAATTCACTGGTGAGTGAAATATTTTTTGGCGGACCTGTTTTATTAGAGCGAGGCATCGTGCTCCATTCCAAAGAGTATGAAACAGAAGGAACGATTCATCTTTCAGAAGAATTTTCCATGACATCCCAAAAGGATGTTTTGAGGGAGCTCCAGAATAAACCTGATATTCCATTTAAATTGATGCTGGGTCATTCCGGATGGTCGCCGGGACAATTAGAGCGTGAAATAGAAAACGGCGATTGGCTCATGCAAAGTACCACAGAAGATTTTATTTTTAGTGTAAAGCCGGAACAAATGTGGCAACAAGCTACCGGGTCCCTGGGCATGGATCTGGGCCCATCCGTGGGTATTGGTGGGCAGGCCTAATCTGACTTGTTAGCGCATTAACGCACGAATGGTAGCATTGGATTCCGCCAATCGGTCGCTTAATAATTTCACCACATAAGTGTGGAGCTCGCTTGCTTTATCCGGTGCATTTTGGTTTAATTGATGAAATTTTTCCTTTGATAAATAATAGATATTGCAAGGTTCATCCGTCACCACTGAGGCTGAAGCTTTTGAGCCAAGGTATAAACTAACCTCTCCCACAACTGTACCTTTTCCCATAGTTTTTAACCGTATCTCATTTCCTTCTCCTGTATCCAGCAATACAGAAATTTGCCCGGAGTCTACAAAATAAATGCCACCGGGATTTTTCCCTTGCTCAATGATGCGCATGCCTTCCGGCTCTTTCCTAAATTCAAAAAATTCTGCTACATGACTGAATTTTTTCTTAAAAGATTCTTCGCTGATGGATTGATCTAATCCGGGGTCTGTGGAAATTGAATGTTGAATGATATGCTCTTCGCACCATTCCAATCCATGATCCAAATCGCTGAATGCTTTAAAAATTTCAGACTCATCGGAAATCAAATTTTCTGTTTTAAACTGTTGGTGAACTTCATCATCCATGCCGCATAACAGAACACAAAAATCGTTTTTTTCTGCCATGACATCCAGTTTATTAAAACTGTTCACAGCAGATGAATCCACACCTGTGACTTGCCTAAAATCAAAAACGAGATATGATAATTCCTGATTGGGCTCAGTGTCGAATTTCCGTTGGACTCGTTCTAAAATCTGGTTGGCTGTCCCAAAGAAAACAAATCCCTGTAAAGGCAGGATAAATATTTTATCACCATTTTCTTCCAAAATTTGTTTCAAATGGTCAGACCGTCCCACATTGCTGCTAAATGTTTTCCCGGTCAATTCGTATTTGATAACTTCAACTTTTGAATATTTGATTACAAACAGTGCAATAGACATGAGAAGTCCTATCACAATGCCTTCCAGAAATCCAATGGTCCCAATCACCACCAAAATCAAAACGATCACCATATAATCCATTTTTTGGAGACGTTGCCATGTGTCGACCAACCATTCAACTAAAAAATCCAATCCCAAGTTCAGGAGCAGGCCTCCCAAGATCACCTTCGGGAAAATAGAAATTACTTTGGCGCCAAAAACAAGGGTCAATCCACACATAAACGCAACAATGATATTGGCCAATCGCGTCCGTGCCCCAATATTATACGCCATGGATGTTTCACTCAAGGTGATATACCCTGCGGGTGTTCCAGCGAATCCGGCTAATATGTTTCCATATCCTGTGAGACGCAATTCTTTATCTAAATCAAAATCTTCTTTTACGATCAATTCAAGTCCACTGTAATTAAATAGGATTGAAATAGCATTCAAAACCATCATAGTTGCAATGGCGGGCATATGCACCCAAAAAAGATCCCAGCGAAAATCTGCAACATAAGGCAATGGTGTCCCGGGGAAGAGCCCACCCTCCGGAAATGGCCCTAACAAAAAACCGCTCGCTTCCAAGCTGCCGTAAGTTTGTCCTTGAGAAAATGTGATGCCATAAAATAAAAAGATACTGCCAACCAAGATTCCCGGTGTCAATAAATAATGACTGATTTTTCGACTAGCAACTAATAGAACTACGGCAAAGACCAGTCCCGGAACCCACTGGAGCAATACATGGGACTGGAAAAAGGACAAAGAATTTTCGAGAGTGAGCTCTATGTCCGTCATCATGGTGAAAGAAAATTTCACAATGAGCCAACCTGTACCTGCCATAAATCCACCCACCACCGGGAAAGGGATAAACCGGACAAGTTTTCCCAATCGAAAACGGCCTATAACCCAAAAGAAAATCCCAACCAAAACAGATGTAATACCAATGGCTACAAAAATAAATTGGTAAGCATTTTGGGCAGTTAGTTGATCTCCAATGCCACTGCTTATCGTAACAGACATCAAGGCAAGAATGGCGATTGGGATATCTTGGGGAGCGATAAGGATCAGTGGATAGGTCGCCGTAAAAGCAGAAAAAAGAGCAAAAATGACAGACCCAACCAGCATAAGCCCTATTCCCTGAGGTAGGTAGGCTGCCAATGGTCCGGTGAAAATCAAAGCAGCCAAGGACATGGCGGATACAATGAAAATAATACCGTTGATGGTGCCTGCAATGAGACTCGGTAGTAAATTTTCCCTGTAGTTTTCTATCATTTCTTTGCCCTGTGGATGAACTAGAATATAGAGGATATTTCAATTTCTTTGGATCATAATTATTATGCCAAAAAACAATCAAATAAATGAATTAACACGACTGTTTCAACAAAATGCTCATGAGGGGAATGCACTCCGAATGGCGCATTATATGAAGAACCATTTTCCTTTTTTTGGAATCAAAAGCCCATTACGAAGAGATATCATGAAAATATGGTGGGGCAGACAAAAATTCCATGATGAATATGAATTACAATCCTTAATGAGTGACCTTTGGAAAATGGATGAGAGGGAATATCAATATGTGGCCTGCGATTTGGGCAAGAGTTATAAAAAATTGTGGACACCAGAATCATTGCCATTCATCCAGCAACTTATTTGTACAAAATCCTGGTGGGATACAGTGGATGTGATGGCAAGCCATATGGTGGGTTCCATTGTGTATTGCTTCCCGAATATGGACAAAGTAATGGATGCTTGGATTGCACATCCGAATATGTGGATTCGGCGCACTGCTATTCTCCACCAACTTAGTTTTAAGGAGAGAACCACCAAGTTTCGTTTATTCGATTATTGTACACAAACCATGCATGAAAAAGAATTCTTTATCCAGAAAGCAATTGGTTGGGCGCTGAGACAATATTCCTACATTGAACCTAATTCGGTGATTAAATTTGTAAATAATAATAAAGCTGAATTAAGCACTCTCAGTAAAACGGAAGCCTTGAAAGCACTAAAACGGAAAGGCAAGATTTGATTTCAATTTGGAACCAACAAGCATTTTATTTGTTTATCAACTAACCCAACACGAGGAAAACACCATGTTTAAAATGCTACTTTATTTCCTGTTTGTCCTTTCTATAGGCTGGGCAGACGGACAAAAAGAAAAATCTATCGTTAAGAAAAAAGTTGTAATCGTCACCTCCGATGATGAAAAACAATCAAGGGATGTAGAGGTTGAGGCCAATGTTGATGATGAACTATTGAAACTCAATATTACAATCAACGGTGAAGAAAAAGAATTTGAGGTCCCACTGGATAACCCAGAAGCTATAAAAGCGGTGGAAAAAGAATTGGAAGAACTGGATGTGGATGTCCACATAGCGGATTTTATGGACTTGGAGGAAGATGAGGACCATGATTTTATGCATGGTGTGAAATGGCATAAAAAACGAGACGGCGGTGGTTATCTCGGTGTTCAGATTCAAGGATTAGATGGACAGTTGGCGGATTATTTTGGCGCGAAAGATGGCGGTGTTTTGGTTACGGAAGTTGTTGAAAATAGTCCAGCAGAAAAGGCAGGCTTAAAAGCAGGTGATGTCATTTTAAGTGTGGCAGGTGAAGAAGTGAAAGATTCCGGCGATTTGGTGGAAGAAATTCGCGGCCATAAACCGGATTCAAAAGTTGCACTTAATATTATTCGTAAAAATACAAAACGAAAAATGAGGGTCACCTTAGGCGAGGCACCCCATACATTTGATACGGGGTATGGACCCAAAAGTAAAATGATGTTTTTTGGAGATGGCTACGATTATAAAGATGAAGATGTGCTTTTGACCAAGCCTCATAAAATGTTGAAAAATTTTCGGTTTTATGATGACGAAGATGATCATATTGATGAATTATGGCAAGAATTAAAAGAACTCCGTGAAGAATTTGAAAAATTGAAAAAAGATTCCTAAATAATTTTATACAACATAAAAAAGTCCTGCCTTTTAACACATTGAGCTTGCTAAAATATCAAATCGCAGGGCTTTTTCATTAGCGACGATAACAAATTCATAAAAACACCACCGGAATAATCCCATCATACCGGTCAAATTTGCCCCTAACTTTTACAATGCGAAAAATCCTCCCGCCGCTTGCTGTTGTCTTTGCTGCCCTGCTCTGGAGCTTAGATGGAATCCTAAGACAAGAACTTTATTCGGTCTCATCTTTCTTAGTAGTGACCCTGGAACATCTCTTGGGGGCGCTACTATTTTTACCCTTTTTGGTTAAAGCATGGCCGGAGATCAAAACATTAGGACAGCGAGGCTGGGTCTCCATTTTATGGATCTCAATCTGTGGCGGTATTCTCGGTACATTTTTCTACACCAAGGCTTTGAGTTATGTGAATTATATTGATCTTTCTGTGGTGGTGCTTCTGCAAAAACTACAACCTCTTTTTGCAATTTCATTAGCAGCCATCATATTAAAAGAAAAGTTGTCCCAACGCTTTATCGGACTTGCCTTAGTGGCCATGTTAGGTGGATATCTTGTCACTTTTGGAACCACCACCATTGGTGATTGGGATGACAAAACAATAATTGCCGCACTTTTGGCAACCTTAGCTGCTTTTAGTTGGGGCAGTTCCACTGTGTTGGGAAAACACGCTTTGAACCGGTTACCTTTTACTGCCGTTACTGCCTTGAGGCTTTCTTTAACTGCGGTAGTGGCCATGATTATTTTAACCACAACTGTAGGCGGCGAAATCACCATTGATCTCACCACAAACCAATGGCGGAACTTGGTTATCATTGTTTTTTCTACAGGAGCCGTTGCCCTATTTATTTATTACTACGGACTCAAACATCTCCCTGCTTCTCATACCACTCTGTATGAGCTAACCTGGCCTATGTCTGCTGTTTTAATCGATTGGATTGTTCGAGGTAAAGTCCTAAGCCCATCCCAATTTGTTGGTGCTTTTTTGCTTTTAGGATCCATGATTTATCTTAGTCAGGAAAAAATTAATGAGTGATTTCACACTCAATGATCATAACCACAATTTAAAATATAATTTAATCCATGAATTCTTTTGGGGATTTGGGGTTGCATTTCATACCATATATGCAGTTGTTCCCTTATTTCTCAGAGAATTGGGTGCTCCGGAAAGTATTGCTGTTTCTACGGCAGGGTTATTTTCGATACTCATTGCGCTTCCAACATTACTGATTGCTGCATTGGGTCGAAACATTCGGAATATAAAACGTGCCATTATTTTGGTTCATGTTATCATTCTGGTTGTTTCTTTCATGATGGGATTTACGTTTACCTTTTTAAACATTGAACAAGTTCAATCCGCTTGGAAAATCTATTTTGCCTATTTTTTATTATACGGGCTTTCCATTGGTATAATTATACCAATTTGGGCGGATTTTCTAAATCAATCTACACTGAAATCTGAACGGGGAAAATTTTTCGGTTTGGGCTTTGCGGTAAACAGCGTGGGAAGTTTTATCGGTGGGTTTGCCTTAAAATATCTTTTAACCAGCGATATTTCTTTTCCGCGAAATTTCGGGATCGGATTTTTCATTCTTTGCCTGAGTCTGATAATCGGAACTGTGTTATTTTTATTCTTCAAAGTGAAAGCGCCAAAAAAAACACAAAACCATAAAACAGTCCGGGATTTTATACATGAAACAAAATCTATTATAGTAGGGCACAAAAATTTCCAAAAATACATTTTATCCAGAATCTTTTTTTGCGCTAACCTGCCGGGCATGGGGCTCTATGCAGTCTATTGCCATGATAAATTCAATTTTGACCTTAGTGAAGCTGGTATTTTTACAATCCTGAATGTGATTGCTTCCGGTGCAGCCAGTTATTTTGTTGGAAAATTAGGAGATAAAATGGGACACAAATCGGGGATGGCGGTGGCTTATTTGAGCCACCTAACTGCGGTAGTCCTAGCTATTTTTGCCCAAAACATGATTTGGGTATATGGTATTTTTATCGCTATTGGCGCCGGGCAAGGCGCATTTATGCCCTCAGCTATGAATTTGATTTACGATTTTGCGGAAGACAGGGATACCAAGACTTATATGGCATTAGTGGATTCATTATTAGCCCCATTTGTCTTGGTTTTCATTTTAGGCATTGGTGCGTTGATCCGAAATGGCGATTATATAACCTCATTAAATATTTTAGGTTTGAGTCTTTTTATTGGCATTTTGATTCTGCAATTTGTTGTGCGGGACCCTAAACATAAGGATCATCCTTCAATTTATACGGATGGATTTTCTTCTTGATTTTCCATGAGGGAAAACTAAAAATTCTTGATCAATTATGATTGATTTAATATCCCGTCACGCCAGACTTCTCCTGACTGCCTGTTTTGTGCTCATGTTGAGTGCCTGCCAAGAAGACCCATCCCGTCATCTGAATCTTGGGAATTGGTATCTGCAAAAGGGACTTCTTGATGAAGCCATCATGGAATATCGAGAAGTGGCCCGCCTATATTCCGGGGACCAAAGCCAACTCACCCGGGATGAATTTCAGATTTTAGGGAAAGCCCATTTTAAACTGGCTATTGCCTATACAAAAAAGGGCTGGTGGGAATATGCCCTGAATGAAGCTAAACGAAGTTTTGACATTGCCCCCGGCAAAGATAGCCATGATCTCGTAGGGTTGATTGAGGCAAAGCTTGATCACGGCGCAGAATCCTGATCTATTTTTTTCTTTCTAATTCTCTTTCTAAAAATAACCAACCCATCAATACCACAAAGCCCACAGTCCACCCGGCGATGACTTGGTGTGGATAATGGACCCCTAAATACACTCGCGACAAGCCAATCATAAAGATCATCACCGAGGCCGGTACTACTCGGTTAAAATGTTTGCCCAACCAACCCCACACCACTACAGCCATTTGGGCATGGCCACTGGGAAATCCATAATTCGTTACAACCACAAGATGGAATTCTTCCGGTGGGCGTGGTAAAGAGAATCCGTGTTTGAGGGCCTCATTCACACCCCAAGATACTAAAATGACGCCTAGAAAGGAGAGCCACTCTTTTTTGCTTAAAAAGAAATAACCAAGAATAAGATAGAGGGGATATGTGTGAAAATTTCCCAAGAGCGTGATCCCTTTCATGAGGTAAAGGATGGGCGGGAAATCAAATTGCTGGAGGGATTGGATCAATTCAACTTTTAATTATTCTTAACTCAACTCTACTTCGTTTTGTTAAGTCAAGTTTGATTCTTTGAAGGAAAAGAAAATTAAAATGAACCGGACCGAGATTCGCCCCCATCACAATAAATGATGGAACAGTTAATAAAATCAGCTTCCGGTTTTAACAGCATGGAAATGGTGCCCGCTACATCTTCCGGTGTGGTAGTGCGGCGCATGGGATTTCGTTTTTTAGTATTTTCAATCCACGTTTCCCATCCTTCGGTGATTTTGGTTAACGCACGGGTTGGCGTTACACCGGCTTGGACGGCGTTCGCTGTAATGCCATATTGTCCCAATTCCCAACCGATTTGTCTTATGATGGCTTCCATGGCAACCTTAGCAACACTCACCGGACCGTACCCTTCCATGGCCACATAATTTCCCTCGCTGGTTAAGCCCATCACACGAGATCCTTCTGTCAATAAACCTCCTCCATACAATTTTTGAGTCCAGTATAAAAGCGAGTTTCCCATGACATGAACCGTCATATCCATTTGTCTTTGAGTTACAGGCCGATCGCCAAAGAAGTTGGTGGTAGTTCCAAAGGCAATGGAATGGAGCAAAAGTTTAACCGGCGCTCCTCCGGTGATTTCTTTGATTTGAGGCATATATTTATCAATGGTTTCTTCCGCAGCAGCATTGGTATTAAAATAATGGCAACGGCCATCGGTGAGGTCATTCACTTCTGCAATCGTTTCTTCAGCAATTTTTTTTGCTTCTCCACGATCAAAATGAAATGCGATAATACCGTAACCATCTTTGGCAAGACGCTTGGCTGTAGCAGCACCATGACCGGTGGATCCGCCTAATAATAAAACCCATTCTGACATAATTTTCTCCAAATATTGGCACGAAATTTACCCGATATTTTTGGAAGTTATACATGAAATGTCGGTTCTTTTCCTCCAAAAATAGTTGTACTCTCTGCCCGTTAAAAACACAGGAAAATAATAAAATAATGATCCAAAAAAGCAGTTATACAAAAGAAGAGTTGATTCAGAGCGGTGAAGGTATTCTGGGTGGAATGGAAAATGGGAAATTGCCCCTGCCGCCCATGTTGATGATTGACCGAATCACTGAGATTAATGATGACGGTGGAAAATACGGCAAGGGGCAAATCATCGCTGAATTAGACATCACCGATGAAAACTGGTTTTTTCATTGCCATTTCAAGGGCGATCCGGTAATGCCTGGGTGTTTAGGCTTAGATGGCATGTGGCAGTTGGTAGGATTCTACTTATCTTGGATCGGTGGTCAAGGCCGAGGCCGAGCGCTGGGTGTGGGTGATTTGAAATTTAAAGGACAAGTTCGACCTTATCACGATTTGGTGACCTATAAAATTGATATTAAAAAACTGCTGAGCCGTGGCGGGAAATATATGATATGGGCGGATGGAGAACTCAGTACGGACGAAAACAGAACGATCTATTTTGCCAAAAATCTGCAAGTGGGACTGTTTGATAATCTCACCTACGATTTTGGCGGTGATCCTGCTTTGGACTCTTTTTAATCAATTAATTCATAACGCAATCATAAATTGCCCTTTGCGGCATGGCGACTTTGCGTTAATAGATATTCAAAATAATCTATGGCCCTTCAATGTGGAATTGTGGGACTGCCCAATGTAGGCAAGTCCACCTTATTTAACGCGCTGACAGAATCAGGTATTCCGGCAGAAAATTATCCTTTTTGTACCATTGAGCCCCACGTTGGGATTGTGGAATTGCCTGATTCACGTTTGCAGGAGTTGGGAAAAATTTATCAACCACAAAAAGTTGTGCCCGCCACTGTTGAATTCACCGACATTGCAGGCTTGGTCCGTGGTGCCAGCAAGGGTGAGGGCCTTGGGAACCAATTCCTGGGGCAAATCCGCCAAACAGCCGCCATTATCCATGTAGTTCGCTGTTTTGATGATGATAATGTGACCCATGTGGATGGGAGTGTAAATCCAATCAGGGATGCTGAAACCATTGAAACTGAATTATTGTTGGCTGATTTGGAGACCCTGGAAAAACGGCACCGGAAAACAGAAAAAATAGCGCGATCCGGAGATAAACATGCTAAAAAAGAATTGGATTTATTGAATCGGTTATTGGATCATTGTAATAATGGTCATAGGGCCCGGACGCTCCCTACAAACAAGGATGAGAAAAAAATATTAAAATCACTTCATCTCCTTACCAGCAAACCCATTCTGTATATCGCCAATGTGGAGGAGATAGAAATCATGCAGGAAAAAAGAAATCGACATGTTCAGGCTTTATTCGATTTTGCAGAAAAAGAGGGGAATTTTGCCATCCGGATTTGTGCATCCATAGAACAGGAGATTGCGGTCTTGCCGAATGAAGAGAAAGAATTATTTCTCCAAGAGTATAATTTACCGGAGCCTAGTCTCCATAAAGTGATTCATGCCGGATTCCGATTGTTAGGTTTGCATACTTTCTTCACTTGTGGTGAAAAACAGGTCAGGGCCTGGACCATTCCCTTAGGCGCAACTGCGCCAAAAGCCGCCGGGGAAATTCACACAGATTTTGAAAGAGGTTTCATCAAAGCAGAGGTATTTCATTATAATGACATGATGAAACATGGTTCTGAAAAAGCACTGTCCGATCTGGGGCTTATCAGACAAGAGGGGAAACAATACATTGTAAAAGACGGGGATACTATCTTTTTTAAGTTTAATGTTTAGAATCTTCGAGCAATAAAAAAGGGCAGTAAAACTGCCCTTTTTTATTTTTAGGAAAAATAATTTTTATTCGTCTTCATCATCCTCATCATCTTCATCCCAATCTTCATCGTCCTCATCATCAT
>CAXFCD010000191.1:0-2318 GCA_964001155.1 uncultured bacterium
AAATTATTCTCTTGGAAAGTTTATGAAAAGGTTAGTTTTTATTTCGAACTGGTTATATTTATTTTCACTCAGTCTATGGGTAGCGGGTATGTTCCTGCTCGGAATTCTGGTGGAAATAATGGTTCGTGTTAATTTGAAGGACCAAAAATTGGTAGCCAGTTCTATCATGAATAAGATCATGGATGTGTTTAATGTGAATATTATATACACCTGTGTAATGATCATGCTTCTTGCAGAAGTGATCAAATTTTTGATTGGAAAATACAGTGGTGTTGGCTATGAACCCCAGGTGGTTACAAAACGTCGCTACACACGCGAAGCTTTTCTCGCGATAATGGTGGTGCTTGCAATTTATATTGGTAGTGTATTGAGGCCCGAAATGCATGCAATGGATGAGCTTAAGAAGGCGAATCCTGCCGACCAGAAACTGCAGATCCAGTTTGACCGCTATCACAGCCAGTTGACGTGGTTGTACACCATTAATATGATATTTGGTCTTTCGTTATTTTATATTCATGGAAAAGAAATGACCCGTTTCTCGGCACAATCGCAAAAGAACGATTAAATTGCTAGACTCAATTAAAGCTCTTGTTTATTATCCCTTCACTCAATTTTATTCTTTCCATTTTTTGTTTTTTGTTCTTGTCCGGCAATTTCTATTTTTTTGTTTTCGATGCCTTTCCCCAGAATGTGGAAAAGGAAATTGCAAAACCTAAAGTTGATGAATACGAGAGCATGGCCTGGGTAAAAGGAGGAAATTTTGTACGTGGTTCAACCTTTAAAGGAAATCAGGCCGCATTGAAATTGTGCCGAAAATACGACCGGGCCTGTAAGCTTTGGTGGTTTTCTGATGAATTTCCTTTAAAGCTAATTTCATTAAAAAGCTTTTGGATAGATATATACGAAACCACAAATGAACAATATCTTGAGTTTGTAACAGCTACAGGGCATCGACCCGCTCTTGACGATACTTGTGCTACGGATTCCTGCTGGGAGGGAAACCTTTGGAAAGACCAATCTTTTTCTCCATTAATTCGCAATCAGCCTGTTACTCAAGTGGACTGGTATGATGCGGTTGCCTATTGCGAATGGAAAGGGAAAAGATTACCTACAGAGGCAGAATGGGAAAAGGCAGCGAGAGGTCCAACTGGTAATATTTACCCATGGGGAAAAGGTTCTCCAAAAGGACGCGCAACCTACAATAAGAAGTGGATGGGTATCGGTACCATGACTAATGTTGGCAGCTATCCCAGAGGAGTATCCATTTACGGTATTCATGACATGGCTGGAAATGTTTGGGAATGGGTATCGGATTGGTACAGTCGCACCTATTATCGAAAAAGTAGGAGAAAAAACCCTAAGGGGTTTAAAACGGGCGAATTTAAAGTCCTCCGGGGAGGTTCTTGGGTAAACTTCCCCGACTCCCTTCGAAGTTCATTCCGTAGGTGGAGTCGTCCAGATCTTCGATTCAATGATACAGGATTCCGTTGTGCCAAAGATTCAACGGAAGAATTCCAGTAAAAACTTAAAAAACTATATGACTGATAAACCAAAACGTTCTGATGAACTTACTGAACACGAGCGCGGGTTATTAAAACCATATCTTTCCGATGTCGATGCCAATGTGTTTACACTTGAAAATTTGAATCCGGAAGTGATCGGTGGAGCCTTGGCCCGTTACAGTCGTGCTCCTACCGGATTCAAAGAAACAGTGGTACGCGAATTTTTGAACCCTGATGGAAGCCCTAACGATTTAAGAGGTTCGCAGATGGTGGACCGGGTTGTCAACAAGTATGGTGATGATTCGGTAGCCGAATTAGCAGTGGCGCCTTTATGCATCGAAGAAATTTCCAACTTGATGACAAAGATTATTGAAGACTGCCGTATCGGTGGTTCTCCTATTGAGGAGTCCACACGGTATGTTCTTTACGATTCAAAAAAGAATGGACGCTGGAGATATGTCTGCCCGGAAAATATTCGTGAATCCGAGTTGGGAGTAAAATTTATTGGTAATATGGATTTTCTTTTTGAAACGTATGCAGAAATGGTCGAACCCATGCAGGAGCTGTTTCGTAAGCGTTTGACAAAAGAAGCCTTTGAAATTGAAGTTGAGCGAAACGGACAAATTCAAAAGGCTGGGTTGTCCATACTGAAAGATGAAAATGAAGTTAAAGCGCATCGAATTGCCTATAATTTTACTATCCGCAGTGCAGCATGTGATGTAATTCGCTGTATACTACCTGCCTGCACCCAGGCAAATGTTGGGCTGGTGGGTAATGGAAGGTTTTATTCAGGATTGATTAGTAAGCTGATGAATC
>CAXFCD010000192.1:0-6829 GCA_964001155.1 uncultured bacterium
GAGCTAATATGATTTGACATAAGATCATATACAAAGCTGGAAGGATGAAGTTATTTTTGAAATACTTCATTTTAGGTGATTTAATAAGTAATAATAATTTAAAATTTTGGGCGCACGTCAATATGGACTATAGGATGTGTTGATGGCGACGTTAATGCATTCATCACTTCAAATTGGAGATTGAATTTTCGCTTTTTTCCCTCAGTTCTTACATCAAGAATAGCGGTACCATGAGGCGGAATTGTTACCACATCTGTTGAATTATAAAAATCATATTGGCTTCGGTTTCTGAGCATAAATGGTGCATCTGAGTTATTCTTGATTTTTGTATGGGCAACAGTGGAATTGGGAATGTATGAAGATGATTCAATGGAAAGACAGGCTTCAATCAATGGATTTAGATTTTTTTCTTTTCCAATTAATTTATCATTATACCAAACAACGGTTCGTCCTTTCCTTAATGCTCTTTTGACCGCCGGTTTCGTTTTTTCAGATGCAAAAACAAGTGTCACCGGTCTGTGTCCACCTTCCGGAACTTTATATTGCCAATCAATCAATTCATGAATATCTGAAGTCCCTAAAATTGTCAAATTATAATCCAAAGCGATTTGGAATGCATGGTCGGAATAGGTTGTATCATTCACCACTTCAATACCTTCCAACATTCCACTTTCGATCAAATCAACATGCATATCACTCAGCGGGACATTTGCATCAGGAGATTGGGAAATCCAATATGGATGATTCCAAAAAATAAATGCATCTTGTTTCCGGGCTTCTTTGAATGCATCAATGGGATCATCCACCAGCAATTTATTGGCATCTTCGATAAAAATTGCATTGGCATGTCCCGGTGGCATATCGCGTGTAATCTCCGATCCATTGATGGCTAACACATCAGAGTTTTTTGCAAAGTATGTTGCCCACTGAAATGCACGGTTTCTGTCAGGATGTGGGATATCATCTTTCCAGGGTTGGTATTCTAAATGTTCTGTTAGAGAAATAACGTCCACGCCATCTCTTTTGGCTTCATTGATTCTGATATTGGGCCAAACACTACCATCAGAAAAAACAGTATGAGTATGGAGATCACAAACAAGTGTCATAAATCCTGGGGCATCCGGAAATTTTATGGAGCGTCCGACGCCTCCGTGAGCAATTAAAAATGAAAAAATGAAAAAGAAAGGAAATAAAAGAAACTTTTTCATTCTGTTATTGGGTTTCATCCCAATGAATATCCATGGTATGGTATTGGACTTTTCGGCCTTTCTTAATTGGAATAGTGAGGGTATAGTTTGCCGTTTGTCCTGGCTCTAAGGCTGTGTCGGCAATAACATTTGTGTCATAAACGATTCGGGAGCCTTTTACGAATATAGAATCCGTACCGGAGTTTGTTGTGGTTTGATCAAACAGATTTCCAATTACCCGCACAAAATCAGCACGGATTTCCCCAACATTTTTTACACGGCCGGAAAAAATTTGGCGGTCCGGATAATAATCAATAAATGGGTCTCCCAGGAAAATCACTTTGGGTGCAGGACGTTCAAACTCTTCCATCCGAACCACCATCTCCTTTTTCAATACCAATTTTCCAATCTGTGTTTGAAGAACCAAAGTTGAATCTGATTCTTCCAAAATATCACCGGTGACGACGGTTCCATTCTGAAGTTCGATTCGATGGTGAAACGCCGGAACAGAAATTAAATCTAAAATTTTCCGATCCAGATTGGGCATGGTTTGGCTTTTCTCATATCCTTTCACCACACTTTTCAATGAATCAATTTCCGATTTCAATGCCTTGAGATTTGATTCATATTCGAAAAATGTTTCATCAAATTTTAATAGTGCTTTTGATGGCTGTTCTCGTTGCTGAGGTAAAAGGACAGACTCTTTATCGGCCTCTTCAATTGTCTCTTCAGCAGAAATTTCTACAGTTTCCTCCTCCGCAGCGTCTTCTTCAGTTTCAGCCTCTAAATAAATTGTCAACTCTAATTCAAGGTCGCTTTCTACAATTGTGAATTCAATTTCGCCTGTTCCTTCTTTTTTATGAAACCCATAAAGAGAATAGTCTCCCGGTTCAATTTTTTTGAATTTGAATTCACCGCCTTTTTTCGATTTTGAACTTTTTACCTCTTCACCCTCCATATCAAAAATGGACAATTCAACTTTTTTGATGCCTTCACCTGTGGCGTTGCGTACCACACCGGTGACACCAAATTTATCCTTTGCCATAAGCAAACTGATAAATGCCAATCCTGAAAGAAATCTAATCATGTTCCCTCTTTGTATAATGCGCTTTGAAGGCCATACGTCGAACAGATTCCGCATTCTTTTTTTCTTCGCCTAAAGCATAAACAAGGTTGATGATATTATCATAATAAATGTAATTCTCCTTATTTTCCAGCATGGGTAAAAGTCCATCAATCACTGAAGGATCTTTAAATCCTGCAAGATTATCAATGGCTTTTTTGCGAATGTCCACTGGGTAATCAGCGCTCATGGAGATTTCAATAACAGCTTTTTTCACTTCCGGATCATTGAACTCACCCAGAGCAGCCAACATGGTATTGAGCAAACTGTAATATTGAGATTTCCCCGTGTTGTAAGTGTTTAATAATGCAATAACGAGATTTTCCTCTTTCACGCCTTTCATGGTATTCAAGGCGAATTCCCGCACTTCTAAATTCGTATTTGGGTCACCTAACAATTCCGCAAAAGCGATTGCCACATCATTTGGGTTTTTCTTCCCGAGGATTTCAACAGCTTTATTTCGAATTCCGATATTGACTTTGGGATCCTTGGCAATGGTTGTCAAAATTGGAATTACTTGATCATTGCCCAATGCACCTAAGGTTTCGGCCAACAAGCGTTCTGTCCGGGACATATTACTTTTAGCGACTTCGTACAAATCAAGCAAAGCAAGGATTTGATCTTTGGTTCGGACACGGTTCAGATTTTTCACAAGGGAAATATGAACCATATTGGTTCGTTCTTCCAATTTGTGCATGGCTTTCACCATGGATTCCGCCGCTTTTGGATTTTCGTTGAACATACCTAACATGTTAATTGATTCGTTCAGGAGCGTATAATCCACAGCAGTAGTAGTCCCCACCATTTTGCCGATAGACGTTAGAGCATTGGGGTGTTGTGTCTCTGCCAATGTTTTTCCAGCTGCAACCCTTGCTTTAATATTTTGCTCAGGGTCTTCATAGATTTGGATTAATTCATCCAATGCGAGGATATTTCCGTCCCGATAAGCACTTTTCAGCGTTTGGATATTATTCAAATAATCCAGATCATCAGGATTGCCGATACTGGATTTTCCTAACAAATTCTTAATTGTTGAACATCCATTCAACAAGAAAAGTGCAATAATTCCGCTTAAAATGAGCCTATGCATCGAGCTCCCATTGATGGAGTTTTAAGTCCATTCCATCATAAACAGCATAGGAGGGGCGGTGGAACCAATCCCCTAAAATGGCCAGTTTTCCTTCATTCACGCTAAACATTTCACCCAAATGATAATGCCCGCAGACCATGTAATCAAAGCCATTATCGAAATGATTTTTTGCATAGTCCTGAAGTTCAATTCGTACATCCTCATTGAATTTCTCAGGATGTGTATCATGTCGACCGCTTCTTGAAATTGCATTGGCAATCTTGTATGCTATTGTGGGGTGGAGCCACCGAAACAGCCAAATGAAAAATTTGGATCGAATCATTTTCTTTAATAATCGATAACCATGATCCCAACTCAAAAGTCCATCCCCATGGGTTAAGAAAAACTTTTTCCCGTTTACATCAATGATGGCATCGTCAAAATAGACTTGATCCATTATTTCATGCGTCATGAATTCCTGCACCCAATAATCATGATTTCCCAAGATGTAGTGGAGTTCCACTCCGTCTTTTTTCATGTCTTTGGCTTTTTGGTAAAAATCGGTGTAAGATTTGGGAACGAGATCCGGATATTCGAAATAAAAGTCGAATAAATCGCCAACAAAAAAACAAGTTCCGCCGGTTAGCCGGACTTGATCCAGCAATCGGTACAAACTTTCCCTTCGGTTTTTTTCTTCAGGGGATGTTCGTAATTTTAAATGAATGTCGGAAATAAAATAGAGGGGTGTCTTCATGACGGGCGAAACTTACCTTTCACAAATTCTTGGAGCAAGGCTGGATGGAATAGATAATTACGTTATCGGAATTGTTGAATTCTATGCTTATTTTTAGTTAACCTCAAGGAACTATCGTCCCAAAGAGACGTAAATTTTAGACTCATGAGATTTATTTTTACATTCATTTTATGCCTGACGACGATCCTCCAAGCCCAATCATTCGGGCAAAATAAGGTTCAGTACAGGGATTTCGACTGGAATTTTATCCAATCGCCCCATTTTGATATTTATTATTATGGTGGTGAACAGGATTTGGCTGAATTCACAGCGGAAGTTGCAGAAGATGCTTACGAGCAAATTTCACTTCATTTGAGATGGGATTTGAAGCGCCGTGTATCCATCATGGTATATAATTCTCATAATGAATTCCAGCAAACCAATGTGGTGCGCAATTACATGCGTGAAGGCATAGGCGGCGTAACAGAATTGTTCAAGAACCGTGTTGTGTTTCCTTTTGACGGGAATTATGAGCAATTCCGCCATGTGATTCACCATGAATTGGTTCATGCCATTATTAATGATATGGTCTATGGCGGCAGCATGCAACATGTGATTTCCAGCCGGACCAAAATCCGTGTCCCCATTTGGTCCAATGAAGGATTGGCGGAATACTTGAGTTCTAACTGGGATACAAAAGCGGATATGGTCATGCGTGATATAGCGATTCATGAACGAATGCCATCAGTGAAAGAATTGAACTATTTCATGGCTTATAAAGGAGGTCAATCTTTATGGCGGTTCATTTCAGGGAAATATGGCAGGGAAAAAATCGGTGATGTTTTTCGATCCATGAAAATGACCCAGAATGCTGAACGAGGATATGAACGAGCATTGGGTATGAATTTCAAAGACCTAACCACTCAATGGCACAAATATTTGAAAAAAGAATATTGGGCGGATGTTAAAGATCGGGATGCATTGGAAGATATGTCTGAAAAACTCACGGACCATAAAAAGGAACGAAATTTTTACAATGTAAGTCCGGCCCTTTCTCCGGATGGAAGTATGGTTGCAGTACTGTCTGACCAAACTGGTTATTTTGATATTCATATTTTAGATGCCATGACAGGCAAACGAATCAAAAAATTGGTAAAAGGAAACCGCTCTGTTGATTTTGAAGAATTGAAATGGCTGCAGCCTGGACTTTCATGGTCGCCGGACAGCAAAAAGATTGTGGTTGCAGCTAAAGCAGGGAAGGGCGATGTGCTCCACATCATTGATGTGAAAACCAGAAAAAGCCAAAAAATCGAAATGGAAATGGATGGCGTGTTTTCAGCCGCTTGGAGCCCCCGCGGGAATGAAATCGCTTTTGTCGGGCATATGGGCAGTTCCAGCGATATTTATATCTATGATGTGAACAAGCGCACCACCCGAAAAATAACGGATGATATTTTCTCTGATGCTTATCCTGCATGGAATCCTGAGGGGACCCAAATCGCTTTTGTTTCTGATCGAGGCGAGCATGTGTCCGGTGAATTTGATGGCATGATGGTGAATCATGATTATGGACAAACTGATATTTATTCTGTGGAAGTTAAGAGCGGCGAAATCGAACGCATTACTGCCACAGACTATAATGAATCCCATCCTATTTGGGCCAATACGCAAAATTCACTTTTTTATGCAGCGGATTACAATGGCGTCTGGAATTTATATGTTCATCCGCTCCAGGAAACGTATGATCCATACTCCGGTCGGCACGATGAAACCCCCGAGCCCTATGCCGTAACAAATGTGCTGACTGGCCTCCAGCAGCCCACCTTATCCGGAAATGACGATATGCTCATTTTTGCCGGGTATGCCGGAATCGGTTGGGATTTATACAGTATTGCCAATCCCTTAAGATTAAATGAAAAAAAAGTAAACCCAACGCAATTTGTAACAAATAATGAATCAGATGATGAAAAAATTGCTGACCTCCGGCGCCATAAAACATCCCAGCGCGGGAAAGGATTTTCTGATGGGTATTCCAATTGGATTTTTGCCCGCGGGTACGAGCATTTTAATTCTTCCATCAAAGAACCCGAAGCGGCGGAATTGGTTTCCGTTGATTCTACGAAAGTGGATGGACACTTTATTCCGAAGTCTTACAAGACCCGATTTACCCTGGATTTGATCAGCGGGAATCTCCAAATAAGCAATGTGTTTGGTACCAGCGGGATGACCTATTTTTCCTTTAGTGATATATTAGGAGATCATCAGATTGCCTTCGGTACAGAAATGGTTCTAACCTTGGAGAACAGTGATTATTTCTTTTATTACGGCTATTTGAAAAACCAAATGGATTACCATTTTGTAGCATTCCAAAATGCTGACTTTTTTAATGTAGATTATTATTCCTTGGGCCGTCTCAGGCATTACGGGTTGCAAGGATTTATTTCTCATCCATTCAGCCGATTCCAAAGATTGGATTACGGGTTATCTTGGCACAATATCAATTATTCGATTTTGGAGCAGCGGTTGGATGAATTCGGCCAAATTAGATATGAAACCACCCAATCTTCAGAATATTCCACAATCCTTCCCACAGTTAGCTGGGTTTTTGATAATTCTGTTTTTGGATTTACTGGTCCCATTGACGGGTTTAGGCAAAATACATCCTTTACTGTAAGTCCGGGATATGGCTCAAACAATCTAAAATTCCAGACACTCAA
>CAXFCD010000193.1:0-3139 GCA_964001155.1 uncultured bacterium
AAACGAATTCTCCTCCTTGGATTAGGAAAGAAAGAAAAATTCGATGCTACAGCAGTCCGTCTCGCCGCTGGCAAAGCATCAAGAACCGCTATTGCGAAAAAAGTTGACTCTGTTGCTGTTGAATGTCTTTGCAATAATTGTGAAAATTGCCAAGCAGTGGGTGAAGGGCTTGTATTGGGAAGTTATCAATTTGTGAATTATAAAACCGGTAAAGACGATTATTTTGAATTGGCATCTGCTACAGTTTTAGGATGTGAAAGCGCTGATATTAACAAAGGTGCAGCCATCGGGAATGCCGTTTGTTTTGCTCGTGATTTAGGCAACCATCCCGGGAATGTAACCACGCCATCTCGTTTAGCAGAAGCGGCAAATGAAATCGCTGATGAAGGTGGGATGAAACTCACGGTTTTTGATCGTGACGAATTTACCGAAATGGGTATGGGGGGACTTGCCGGCGTTGCTCAGGGAACAGACGAACCACCCAAATTCATTATTCTCGAGTACATGAATGGCGGTGACGAAAAACCAAAAATTATTGTCGGAAAAGGATTAACATTCGACGCAGGTGGAATCTCCATCAAACCTGCCGGGAAAATGGATGAAATGAAATACGATATGTGCGGTTCTGCCACCGTTTTGGGTACTATGAAAGCCATCGCAGCCTTGAAACCAAAAGCCAATATTGTTTGTATTGTGCCATCCACAGAAAACCTTCTCGGTGCCAAAGCATACAAGCCGGGCGATATTTTGAAAGCATATAACGGAAAAACAATTGAGGTTTTAAATACTGATGCTGAAGGCAGACTCATTTTAGCTGATGGATTATCTTATGCTTCTAAACATTATGATCCTGAATATATATTGGATTTTGCAACATTGACCGGAGCTGTGCTGATTGCATTGGGGCATATTGCAACAGGGATTATGGGAACCGATGAAGACTTGATTGAAAAGGTAAAAGAATCATCAAAAAATTCAGGCGAAAAAGTTTGGGAATTTCCCCTTTGGCCGGAATTTTGTAAGCAGGTTAAATCAGAAATTGCTGATGTGAAAAATGTTGGTGCTGCTCGCCAGGCTGGTTCCATTGCTGGTGGTGCATTTTTGAAAGAATTCGTGGGGAAAGACATCCCATGGGTTCATTTTGATATTGCAGGCACAGCATGGGGCAGCAAAACAACCAGCATTGATCCAAAAGGCAGTGCAACAGGTTGGGGCGTTCGCCTCGTATTGGACATGCTTAATGTTTAATAATTTCAATTCAATTTGGAAAAACTGGGGGCTGAATCGCTTTGCGATCAGCCCCTTTTTATTTTCATTTCTCATGGCAGGTCACCCCATCACCATCGATGGACAATTCCAGGATTGGGATGAAGTTCCATTAGCTTATGAAGATATGGAAGGGGATGGGATGAGTGCTGATTTTGCCAATGTGAAAATCACCTATGATAACGAATTCCTTTTTATTTATTTCAATTTTCATAATGGTGAATATCTCATGCAAGATTGGAATGCGTTTCACCTTTACATTGATGCAGACAATGATTCGTCCACGGGACTTGATTATCATGGGATTGGCGCAGAATTAGACTGGACGTTTGGTCAACGGTATGGGACCCAATATGTTAATGGTTCCGAAGCCGAAGTGTGGCAAAATGATTTAACATTGCGAATTGGTCCCACCATCACATCCACAGAATTTGAAATAGCCATTTCCCGTGAATCAGATATTTTAACAATGAATGATTCTCAAGTGTTGGTGGAAGGGAAAATCGTTATTGCGGAAGCGCCGCCCAATTCTGATATGGTTCCCAATGAATCCGGTGGAATTTTTTTCAATATTGGGGAAGATAATGTTCCTGAGCCAACACCAATTTCTTTTGAACGAAATAATGAATCAGATATTCGAATTGTAAGCTATAACACTCTGAACGGTGGAATGATAGATCCAGAGAGAGAGCCATATTTTAAACGAGTTATGCAGGCTGTAGATCCGGATGTAATTGCCCTTCAGGAGCAATGGGATTGGGATGAAATAGATGATGTGGTTCAATCTTGGTTTCCACAGGAAACTTGGTATGCCAGTTGGACCTATCGTGATCTTGTTATTTTATCAAGATTTCCAATTTTAAATGATGCAAATATGATTAATTCGGAAAGGACTATGGCAGCCTTACTCGATACAGAAGAAGAATTGGGGATGCCTCTACTCATTTTTAATTCTCATTTATCCTGTTGTAGTGCCAACGATGAACGACAAGTTCAAGTTGATGAATTTACTTCTAAATGGCGTGATTGGATATTGGGACAGGATGGACCTTTTTCTATAGATAATCAAACTCCATTTATCCATTTGGGGGATTTCAATTTTGTTGGATATCGTCAACAAGTTGAAACACTTCGAACTGGTGACATTGAAGATGAGAGTGAATATGGTGAAGATTTTCTACCAGATTGGGATGAAAGTCCGGTGGTTGATTTATTTCCAAGACACACACATAAACGGATGGGATACACTTGGCGGAAAGACTGGAGTTCATACAATCCGGGGAAACTGGATTACATTTTTTATTCCGATTTTATGATTGATACAGGCAAAAGTTTTATTGTAAACACATTGGCTATGGATGAAGTAACTCTGGACGAATATGGATTACAATGGGATGACACACAGGAAGCCTCGGATCATTTGCCCATTGTTTTTGATATTGAAGGTATCATTATTTCTGATGGTGCCATTGATGATGAAAATGATTTACCGGACCAATTTGCCATTTTGAATCATTACCCAAATCCGTTTAATCCCAAAACGACTCTTTCCATGGAAATGAACGTGAGGGAGGCAGTTACCATTGAAATTGTTGATATAAATGGTCGTTTGATTGAATCAGTTTATTCTGGACTTTTAGACACAGGGATTCATGAATTTGTATGGGATGGAACAAATCAATCCAGTGGGATCTATTTTATAAAAGTCCAATCCGGGGACAGTTTTCAAACCAGAAAAATGATTCTGCTGAAATAAAAAAATTAGTGAGTCTTCGCGTCCTTCGTGGCTAAAGACTAAACTTTTTCCATGGCATTATCATACATAGGTGCCATGGTTTCCCAATCAAATGGCCGAGCAATGGAATTAAAATGT
>CAXFCD010000194.1:0-6679 GCA_964001155.1 uncultured bacterium
GTACCAAACACAACATGAATCCTTTCAGTTTTATTCAAAATCATAAATTTTGATATTTCTTGAAGGTTCAATTCCAAATCGCCGTCAAAAAGAATAATTTGTTCGTGTGTGGCTTTTTCTAATCCTGTACAAATAGCTTTCCCTTTTCCAAGGTTAGTCTGAAAATGGATTAAGGTAATAAATGAGCACCTTTGTAATAATCTGTAGGATTGATCATTACTTCCATCATCAATGATGATAATTTCATTATTCTGGGAATAGGGTTGTAACCTTTCAAGTAAAGCAGGTAGACTCTCAACTTCATTATGAATTGGGATAATGATTGAATAAGACATGAATTAATTTTGATTATAAAAAGCAGTCATTTGACAACTTTTTATACTATTAGACCTAAAAATCAATGTGAATCTAGTTTTTTCCCAACACCCAATTTTATTACATGGGGGTGACCATTTTTTATTACATTTCTAGAATCAATAATCAGGTTACTGTTGTCTCCCACAAATTGAAAATCAATTTTGTCATGATCCGTCATAATGACGATGGCATCTGAATTATTAAGAGTCTCTTTTGTGAGTGTCTCTATTCCCATAATTCTGGTTCCATTGAGTCCCACAAACGAAACATACGGGTCATAAAATGAAAGTTTAGCGCCATCATTTTCCAATAATTTCATGACGTCCAAAGCAGGTGATTCGCGGACATCATTTACATTTTTTTTGTAGGCAACTCCTATAATGATAATGTGACTCCCAAAAATTCCTTTGCCATAATGATTTAATCCTTCCCGAACAAGATCCACCATGTGGAGCGGCATAGATGTATTCATTTCAGCCGCCAATTCAATAAATCGAGCATTGTAATCCAGCGTTTTCAATTTCCAGGACAAATAGTGTGGATCAATGGGGATACAATGTCCGCCCAATCCGGGACCAGGTGTGAATTTCATAAAACCAAATGGTTTAGTTGCTGCGGCATCGATCACTTCCCACACATCTATACCTAATTTTTCACACATGATTGCAATTTCATTTGCGAGGCCAATATTGATAGCTCGAAACGTATTTTCCAACAGTTTGACCATTTCTGCAGATTCAGGAGAAGAAACACTTACAATCTTTTCAACGATCGTTTCATATAGAATTTTACCGATTTCACTACATTTTGGCGTTATACCACCCAATATTTTTGGTGTATTGGCGGTTTTATATTTTTCATTTCCAGGATCAACTCTTTCTGGTGAAAAGCAGAGATAAAAATCATAGCCCGCCTTGAGTCCTTTTGATTCTATTTCAGGTAAAATTAAATCTCTAGTAGTGCCGGGATAACTTGTGCTTTCTAAGATAATGAGCATATCATGATGAATAAAATCCTTAATATTTTCCATAACTTGATTTATGAAAGAAATATCCGGATTCTTTTGTTTGTTGAGCGGGGTAGGGACACAAATGGAAACAGCATCCAGATTTTGAATCTCTGAAAAATCATGTGTGGCTGAAAATTGATTATTCGAGACAGCCAATTCTACGGATTTATCTTCCACATCTTGGATATAATTATCACCACGATTCAATTTTTTAATTTTTTTGGGGTCCACATCAAACCCGGTTACACGGAAACCAGCCCGGACAAACTCCATGGCCAAGGGTAGGCCCACATAGCCCAACCCAATGACACCAATCCGGGCGTTTCGATTTTCAATTTTATTTTTAAGTTTCATATTAGAATTATAAATGTTTGATAGATTTAAGAAGATGGGAATTTATGCGTAAACGTCGTGATGGGATAACTATATTTGCATCATTTTTTTATAAACTAAATTAAATAATAATGAACAAAATTGATTGGCGACTGCGGTTAGCCGGAGGCGTTCTTATGCTCATTGGGGCAATTTTTTGCATTTTATATGCCTTAGATCTAAGGGCAATTGGTGAAGATTACAACCAAATGGCCGTACTTTCCTTGTTGGCACTTTGGGGAGGAAGTGACTGGCTGTTAAAAGGGTTGCAGCAAAAGCCATAACCTATGCGTGAAACTGTCCGCCAATATATGACGGAGCCCGATCCGTTCATCCAATTCGGGGCAGATCATATAATTGGAACAATCGTATTTTTAATATTATGGATTTGGTTGCCTCTATTCGCCAGGCAAAATCTTTCAAAACTCAACCAAAAAAAAATGGGTATCATTTTGGGATTTATCGTGATGTCCAATTATCTCGCCTGGGTTATCCTGGAAATTTTGGCAGGCACTTTTGATGTAAAACTTCATTTACCATTCCATCTTTGCCGATTTGCAAATCTGGTCATTCCCATTGTTATGATCTGGAAAAAGGATAGGCTCTTCCAAGTGTTATATTACTGGGGCCTGTCCGGGATGCTTCAAGGTGCGATCACTCCGGATGTGACACATGGGTTTCCCCATTTTCATTATTTCAGGTTTTTTCTTGGACATAATGGGATGGTTTTGACGCTCATCTATGCAATTGTTGTTTATGATATGAGACCAACCTTGAAAGGCCTGTGGGAATCCTTTCTGGCTTTGAATGGATTTTTATTTCTCGCTGCCATTGTGAATTTAGGTTTAGGAGCAAATTATTTCTGGATTTGCGGGAAACCGCCCACTGCATCCTTATTGGATTATTTAGGCCCTTGGCCGTGGTATATTTTGACCGCTGAATTTGTTGCATTATTACATTATTTGGTGGCCTATGCGCCATTTTATTTCATAAATAAAAGGACCACCCCTTGACAAAAATAGAACTCGTTTTAGCAACTCTGTTTATTGGAGTCTTGTTTACAGGAATGAAAATGACATCAACCCAAACATTAATACCACCCGTCGCACCCAAAATACCAAAGGATGTTACCATTCATGATGACCCTAGAATAGATGATTATTATTGGTTGAATGAAAGAGACACGCAACCTGTGTTAGATTATTTGAATGCGGAAAATGATTATACATTTGCCAAAATGGAGCATACAAAACCCCTGCAGGAAACATTATATAAAGAAATGCGTGCACGCATCAAAGAGGATGATACAACTGTTCCATACAAATTTGGGAATTACATGTATTATACACGGACAGAAAAAGATAAGCAATATGATATATATTGTAGAAAGTTTGGGGATTTGGATGGTAAAGAGGAGGTCACACTTGATTTAAATAGCATGGCAAAAAAGCATGATTACCTTGTTTTGAGCGCTTATAAAATCAGCCCGAATGAAAAATTGCTAGCATTCACGATTGATACGTCTGGTGCTGAACGGCACAAATTGATCATAAAAGATATCAGTACGGGAGACATTATTGATGATCAAATATCCAATATGGATGGGTCCGTAGAATGGGCTAATGATAATAAAACATTATTCTATATCGTGTTGAATGAAGCTCACCGTCCCTATCAACTTTGGCGCCATAATTTGGGCGATGCGCAATCTGAAGATGTTTTAATCTACCAGGAGGATGATGACCGGTTCCATGTAGGGTTGCACCGCACCAAAAGTGGCGAATTTTTAAAAATGGATATTGGGAGTAACGTGACGACAGAAGTGCATTTATTAGATAGAAATAATCCCTTCAGTGAATGGCAGCTTGTCCAACCAAGAGAACAAAGCGTGGAATATTATGTCTATCATCGACGTGAATATTTATATCAACTCACCAACAAAAATGCACTCAATTTTAAATTAATTCGAACACCCATAAATGGCGGTGCGGAGGAGGTAGTAATACCGAACCGTGAAACAACAATGGTAGACGAAGTCAATATGTTTAAGAATCATATGGCGGTCTTGGAACGGATTAACGGAAATTTGGAAATAAGAATTTTTGATTTTTTGGCTGAAACATGGCACCAACTTGAAATGGATGAGGAGATCTATTCTTTAGCTTTTGAAGGAAATTACGATTGGAACACAGATTTCCTTCGAATTGGATATGGATCTTTTTTGACACCTTATTCTGTCTATGATTTTGATTTTAAAACAAAAGAAAAAACACTTAGAAAGCGAGAGGAAATTTTGGGTGGTTATGATCCCAAAAATTATATTTCAAAACGTATTTGGGCGCCGACTCATGATGGGAAAAAAGTGGCCATCTCATTGTTGTATAAGAATGGAGTCGAAATTAATGGTAATAATCCTTGTTTTATGCGAGGGTATGGCAGTTATGGCTCTACATCTGATCCATGGTTCTCTTCCAATATTTTCAGTCTAGTTGATCGAGGAATGGTTTTCGCTCAGGCGCATATACGTGGGTCATCTTTTTTTGGAAGACAATGGTATTTAGATGGTAAACTGAAACAAAAGAAAAATACCTTTAAGGATTTTATTTCAGCAGGACGGTTTTTAGCCAATGAAGGGATTACTTCTCCGCAAAAATTAGCCATCTATGGTGGGAGCGCCGGGGGTTTGCTCATTGGCGCTGTGATGAATATGGCACCGGACCTTTGTGAGGTCGCCATCCCAAGCGTTCCTTTTGTGGATGTGATCAATACCATGCTGGACGAATCTATTCCGCTGACAGTGATTGAATATGAAGAATGGGGTAATCCCAACGACAAGGAGTTTTATGATTACATGAAATCCTATTCACCCTACGATAATGTTGAAGCCAACAAGGAGTACCCGCATACAATAGTATTAGCCGGTTACAATGATCCTCGTGTCCAATACTGGGAACCTGCAAAATGGACAGCTAAACTCAGAAGTATGAAAACAGATTCTAACGATCTACTGTTAAAAACTATTATGGAAGCAGGGCATTTTTCATCTTCTGGCAGATTTGATTACCTTAAGGATGTAGCTTTTTACTATGCATTTACCCTTGATAAACTAGGGCTAGACTGATGGCACTTATTTCAATCAATCCTGCAATCGGTGAGGAGATTCAATCTTATCCGAAACATTCAACGGAAGAGGTTCAATTTATTTTATCACAAACGGTGGATGAACAATCCCGGTGGCAAAATACATCCATAGATTTTCGACAATCCTGTTTGGAGCAAATGGCTGGTGTTATTCGAGATAGATCCAAGGAATACGGAATCATCATGTCCGAAGAAATGGGAAAACCTTTATCCCAATCCATTGCTGAAGCAGAAAAATGCGCTTGGCTCTGTGAATATTATCGAGACATGGCACCGGAGTTTTTATCAGATAAATCCGTTGAAATCGCTGGCCAAAAGAGTTTGATATCGATTCAGCCCATTGGTCTTGTTTTAGGCGTTATGCCCTGGAATTTCCCATTTTGGCAAGTGTTTCGCTTTGCTATACCCACCATTACGGCGGGGAATGGGGCCATTCTTAAACATGCATCAAATGTTCAAGGCTGCGCAAAAGCCATTGAAGAATGTTTTAAAGAATCAGGATTTCCTGAAAATATTTTCAGAAATCTCGTAATCCCCGGGCGAGAGGTGGACGAGGTAATTAAAAACCCTGCCATAGCAGCAGTTACCTTAACGGGAAGTACGCCAGCAGGAAAATCTGTTGCAAAGACAGCAGGCAGTGTCTTGAAAAAAACAGTTTTAGAATTAGGTGGAAGTGATCCCTATGTTGTGTTGGATGATGCTGATATGGATGTGGCTTTGGATGCGTGTATTTCCGGACGTTTATTGAATGCTGGACAGAGTTGCATTGCTGCAAAACGATTGATTGTTACTGAAAATATTCATGATGAATTTTTAACAAAATTAGAACAAAAATTGTCTGAAAAAATTATGGGCGATCCCATGGATGATGTAGATATGGGTCCAATGGTTTCAATAGGGGCTCGAGAAGAAGTACATGATCAAGTATTACGTTCAATAGATGAGGGCGCTGAACTAAGATTAGGCGGCGAGATTCCCGAAGATAAAGGTGCATATTATCCACTAACGCTGTTAGCCAATGTTGCACCTGGAATCACTGCATTTGATGAAGAAATATTCGGTCCTGTTTTTTGTGTGATAAAAGCGAAAGATGAGGAAGATGCATTGACATTAGCAAACCGGACAGAATTTGGGTTGGGTGCAGCCGTCTTTACTGAAGATAAAATGAAAGGTGAACACATTGCAAAAACTCAATTGCAAGCAGGACTTTGTTTTGTAAATGATTTTGTGAAATCTGATCCAAGGTTACCTTTCGGAGGAATAAAAGAATCGGGATATGGGCGGGAGTTATCTTCCTTCGGTATGATGGAATTTGTTAATTTGAAAACTGTTGTCGTGAAAGACAGTTGAAGTTTGTAAACTTAATATAATGCAAAAAAGACTTTTTACCATAACATTTCTATTTTTGACAGTCATTAGTGCCCAGGAAAACAAATTATTTTGGGATGGGCACGATTGGAACAAGATTGCCAAGGATGTGGCAAATCACCGGGAATCAATTATCCGAATTAAATCCGCTTACCTAAACGGTGTGTTGGATGGCCGTCTTTATGGATACTTAAAAACCTGGGCGAAAGATCAATATTTAGCCGATGATGTTTTTGGAGAAACGGTTGATTATCTCACGCCTCGGGAACTAATCAGGAATCTTGATAATTTTTATAAAGATCCGTTGAATTGGTATATCCCGGTTCCGGCAGCAATTGTAATAGCTAATATGTATGCGGAAAGAGTACCTGTCCCCGTCATTGATAACCATATTGTAAAGACACGCAGATGGATCAATGATTTAACATTGGA
>CAXFCD010000195.1:0-1882 GCA_964001155.1 uncultured bacterium
GAACCGCACATTAATTATACGAATCATGTATTTGCGGCGCTGGATGCGGGCATTGATATTAAGGGCATCGCCCATATTACCGGCGGCGGTTTGGTAGAAAACATTCCGCGGATTTTGCCGGATGGATGCGGTGTAGAAATTCAAAAAGGATCTTGGCCCAGCGTCCCTGTGTTTGATGTGATGCAATCCATCGGCAGTGTGGATGAAAATGAAATGGCCCGTGCATTTAATATGGGCATTGGTATGGTGTTTATTGTAGATGCGGATGATGTGAATTATGTAAAAGATGTTTTAAACGAATTAACAGCTGTATATGAGATTGGAACAGTTGTTTCCGGTCATGGAGTAAAGATTGGTTAACTCTGTGGCAAAAATTGCAATCATCCAATTCCCCGGTTCCAATACGGAGCGTGAGACACTCATGGCATGCCGCCGTGTGGGGTTGAATCCGGTGGAGTTTTTATGGAATGAGCCAGCTGAATCTTTGTCTGATTTTGACGGCTATGTGATTGTAGGCGGATTCTCTTACGAAGACCGATCTCGTGCCGGTGTCATTGCAGCGCTGGACCCCATCATGAAGCAGATCAAGATTGAAGCTGAAAAAGGGAAGCCTGTGTTGGGCATCTGCAACGGAGCCCAAATTTTGGTCGAAAGCGGGCTCGTCCCTGGACTGGAAGACGGCCGTGTGGGCGTGGCGCTTACAGACAACAAACGAGTGAAAAGCGGGCACGTGGTTGGTGTGGGCTATTATAATACATGGGCGAATTTGAAAATGACCGTTGAGCCAAATCGCTGTGCGTTTACTCGACATCTGAATACGGGCGATTTTATAAACATCCCGTTAGCTCATGGTGAAGGGCGTTTCATTATCCCTGATGAACTATTAGAAAAAATGATCGTAAATGATCAAACTATTTACCGCTACTGCAATGATGATGGGGGTGTGGTGGATGAATTCCCCACCAATCCCAACGGATCTATGCACAACCTGGCGGCGGTGTGCAATCCGCAAGGCAACGTCATGGCCATGATGCCCCATCCAGAGCGGACGGAAAATGGGGATGCTATATTTTCATCCATGAAAGAATTTATTGAAAACGGAAATCCCCCAACCGACCACACCTTATCCTTTGACCGCCCCCATTATGATGTGGCAGATTTCACACCAAACCCCAATGCCACAGAATGGATCATCGATATGATCATCACAGACAATGAAGCGGCGTCCGTCCACAATGCCTTGGATCATTTGGGGCACGATGTGACCATCACCCGGCAAACCCATTGGGAAATATCCACAGATGGCGACCGGAATGACATCCTGAAAAAAATTGACATGACTGGGGAGCTTTATAACTCTAACAAAGAATTCATCAGCGAGATCAATCCTGCTGATAAGACCGCATCATTCCTGGTGCGGCAAAAAGAAGATATGCGCGGCCGTGCAAAATTTGAATCCCTGACCGAACGATTTGAGATCGGCGAGCTCACGGAATTAAAGCGCGGCGTCATATGGAATGTGTCCGTAAACAGCGGTAATATTGAAGCTATGTTAAAGGACATTTTGAACACTCACATACTATACAACCCACTATCTCATGAATGCTATAGAATCAACTGAACACTACAAAGGCCGCATCAAAGCGGAATTAAACAATACCTTAACTGAAACCAATTTGCCCAGCGGGTCCAAAAAAACCGGAAAGGTTCGGGATCAATATGATTTGGGCGACACCGTTGCGCTCATCACCACTGATCGCCAAAGTGCTTTCGATCGTGTGCTAGCGTCTATCCCGTTTAAAGGGCAGGTGTTGAATCTCACCAGCGCATGGTGGTTTGACCAGACCAAAGACATTATCCCCAACCAGGTGATTGACGTCCC
>CAXFCD010000196.1:0-5955 GCA_964001155.1 uncultured bacterium
CATCAATTATATCACATCGCCGGGATACGGCACCGATGATGATTCTTTTGAAAAATGGTGGCCGGCATCCTATCATTTAATTGGAAAAGATATTTTAACAACACATGCTGTTTATTGGCCCACCATGCTCATGTCTGCAGGGATTGAATTACCAAAAACAATTTTTGCGCATGGTTGGTGGCTCATGGGTGAATCCAAAATGAGTAAATCTTTAGGAAATGTTATTAATCCTATGGATCTGATTGATGATTATGGCGTAGACCCGGTTCGGTATTATCTCATGCGTGAAATGGTATTGGGGCAGGATTCCAGCTTCACCATGGAATCTTTCATCCAGCGATACAACAGTGATTTGGCCAACGATTTTGGCAATCTGCTGAGTCGTGTTTCTACCTTAATGAAAAAGAATTATGATGGCAAAATCCCAGAACCGGGAGACTTAACAGAAGCTGAAGCAACCATCAAAGCGAATGGTGAATCACTGGGACAAAAAGTGGAAGAAAAAATTGAAGCCATGCGCTTGAATGAAGCCATCGAAGAAACCATGCAATATGTCCGAAGTGTGAATCGGTACATGGAAGAAAATGCGCCATGGAAATTGGTGAAAGATAATAAGATGGCTGCTGGCCGCGTTCTGTACACCGCTGGAGAAGCATTGCGGATTGGCGCTGTTTTATTATCGCCGGTAATGCCTAACAGAACAGCCATTTTGTTGGATGCCCTGAATGCTGAAGGGACTGACCTTAAATGGGGTGGACTGACTCCAGGAAATGAATTAAAAGATCATGCACCTCTTTTCCCTCGCGTAAATATGTAAAACGTAATTTATTTATTACCTAATTACGTTTTATATATTTGCATCTTTCCTCCTAAATTAGTTTTATGGTTTTTGATTCCATAAGACGAATAATTCTAATTCTTCTATTCGCGGTGCCTCTAATAGCATCTCAGAATTTCTTTGAGGAAGATATTAGAAAACTTGCCATCTTCCAAAATGCATTTGATCAAATGTATGCTGAAATGGGCGAACTCCAGCAGAGTGCAACTCGCCATGAAACGGGACATTTCTCCAATGTAGAAAGTGATAAAATTGAAAATCTTCTCTTTCGGTATTTGATGTTTCGAACGTCTGTTTGGGAAATCATAAAAAAATATCGGGATTACAATACATATTCCGATGATCCATTGGAAAATATGAAGGCGTTATTGGTTGGTTATTCTTCTGCACTTACCTTGTATAAATATAGCGGGATTTTGGTTACGCGAAATATGGAAGATGAAATGGTCGTGGATAAATTGAATGAAGCTTACTTTCGAAGTGAAATTCCTCGTGGATCATTTCAGGAAGTCTATCACAGTCTCACCAATCTGGAAAATTTGGATGAATTGGATATCGCCCATGAATTGATTTCCGAAGAAATGAATGACCAAAATTCATTATTACATGATTTAAAACAAGATCCAACTTATGGTCCATTAATCTTGGGATTAGGTCAACTCCATGCCGTCCATGTAAAACTTCGAGAAGAAATCTTAAACCATTTTGTACTTATTACCCCGGAGCTCACCAATCTCCTGCGCCACAGCTCAATCAAGAAAAAAGTAGCTGAATTAATTAAGAAGACCGGCGGACGATTCGAAGCATTACGAGCCATTGTATTTACACAAGTTGGCCACTTAAAAGCGCCGGGAACAAAGCCGCTTATTTTTCAAGATTCAGATAAAGAAAAACTCGATAACATGCTTTATCCCGGAGATATTATTCTAACTTATTCAGAAGGTTACATGAGTAATATTTTTCTTCCGGGAATTTTTAAACATGGCATTGTTTACACTGGCAAAAGACAAGATTGGGATGAAAAAGCATGGGAACAAATTCAACTATCTGATGAACAGCATTCCCTAATTCAACCCAATCATGATCTCATAGAAGCCATTGCCGAGGGTGTTGTGTCTGGTTCATTGGAAGATATATTAGTCACAAAAATAAACCGCCTCGTTGTATTTCGTCCTAGCCTATCAGACAGAGAAAAAATACATGTGATGCAAACGGTTCATTCCTATTTGGGGAATAATTATGATTTCACTTTTGATTTTAATGATGCTGAATCACAAGTATGTACCGAAGTGATTTACCGCGGATTTAATGAAAAAGGCGGCATTCATTTTGAATTATCCAAACGTGCCGGTACATTGAATCTCAGTGCGGAAGACGTGTGTAATTATGCTTTGGAATCCGGTACCATGGAATTGGTTACGTTGATTGTAGAAGATGTTTATCGACCAGGGAAACCTAGGTTTGTGGATACATTACCAGCAATAGAAATCATTGCAGAATTAAAGAAGTAAGTTTCTTTTTAAATTATTTTATAGATATAAAATGAGATTTGATGAATAAATCTACAACATGAATTTGTAGATTGTTGATTTCAATCTTATTCTTTAGATAGCTGAAAGTTTTCGTTCTTTTTTCATAAAGTACAGTGTTCCAAAAGTGGATAAAATTCCATACAGAAAAAAAGCAGTAATGCTCATGGGTATCATTTCATCTCTCAGTAAAAAGATAACTGAACCGATAAGAACCATTTTTACTATATCTGCACCAACAGCAATTTTGTTGCCATCCATAAGGGATGTGTAGGAAAACACATTTGCCCATAAAAAGAGTGCCAATAAGGTAGTGATGGTTGCACCAACGGCTTTCGAGAGGGAAAACATGACAAACATCATGGCTAAAGACACACTCATTTGCATGGCGCTCCATGCGATCAACAGTCTGGAATTTTCTGTTTTATATTTGATTTGATCAAATGGATTTTCTGTAGTTTGGATGGGGAACCGTTCCGCCACATCTTTCGGTCGCCAACCTGTGGGCATAAACCAAATCCGGATTTTATCCCAAAAGTACTTTGCATAAAATGCGTCCTTCATCAATTGCCACAGGTGTTTATAATTAATGATAATAGGATTCCACGTATTGGCCGGTCGAAGGATGCCATACACCGGTTTAACCGATTTTAACTCCGGCTGGAAGGAGCCAAAGAGCTTATCCCAAATGATGAGGATTTGTCCATAATTCTTATCAAGATATTCCGGATTTATAGCGTGATGAACCCGGTGATGTGATGGGGTAACAATAATTTTTTCCAACCACCCCATTTTCCCGATGAGTCTCGTATGATACCAAAATTGCATGAACAAGTGAATGGGTCCAAGAATAATAAAAAACTTATGAGATATACCCAGCATAGCGGCTGGGATCATTAGAATAGCACTAAAATGAAATGTGTCAGATATAGATTGTCTCAATGCACAGGAAAGATTGAATTCTTCACTGCTGTGATGAATAATATGCCGATTCCAAAAAATATTCACACGGTGATTTAACCGGTGCATCCAATAACCTGTAAAATCTTGCACTAAAAATGCCACTAATACCGCTGCCCCAATTGGCTCTAGTGTATAGATCATCAAATTTTCTAGTAGCCAAGGGTAACTTACCAATATTACTCCAAACTTTAAGCCATCTTTAGCAATATTAGTTACACCGGAGCTTAGACTAGAAATCATATCAGCGGGGTGGTTAATAGATATGCCCATACGTTTGGCTGTAATCATCTCAACACCAATGAATAAAATGAAAATCGGGATAGCAATAAATAAGGATTGGATAAAGAAGCTCATTTTTATTCTTGGAAATTATGGTGTCCTACCTACTCGAAAGTTAAATAATAATTCTTGCCCAAAATCAGGATTAAACTCATGAAGCGTATCACCCTCAATGGTCAAAAATTTAACGCTGCCATTGATACCAATCTTTTCTGGGGCACTATTTCGATGCCACCAATGTCGTGAAATGCCATCTTCCATCTCATCTTTGAATAAAAAACGATAATCACCATTTTTTAGATTCATTTCGATTATGTAATCCGTTGAATCTGAAAAATTATCTCCTTCGTAAAATAGAGTCCCATCCAAATTAGTGATAGTAAATGAACTTTCACGGGCGCGGGCAACATCATTTGTTAATATGTGTAGCTTGAAGGATTTGGGAAAAACTTTTGGTAATAAAATAATAGATGTAGCTATATTATTAAATTGATTCTCATCTTCCATTCCATTTGGATTTTTCAAAGTTACTTCAAATTGAGGATTATTTTTCAGTCCATGCCAATTTGGGACTGGTAATGTAACTATTTCAGTATTCAGAAATTTTAATAATCCCTGCCAATGAAATTCAGTCTTTTTACGATGTTTTAATCCATATTCAATAGTAGCGGAGTATATATTATTAGACCCTGTATTTTTAATGATAATCACTGGTGGGCCTAAGCTAGGATTGAACCTTGCGTGGGTTCCTTTTGAGCTGGGTGAAATGATATCCGCCAATTCTATATCATTTTTAAAATTGGGCGGTCCATAAGAAAAAAGTTGATGTGCCATTCGGAATTCACCATCTTTTTCACCATTATCAGAATATGGTTCAATTCCATAGTCGATAACAATAGAATCCCCAGTTTTGACAAATGGTGTTAATTCAAATTCATATTCATCTACTTTTGTTCCGGGACACCAACCAGCTCGATCAAAAGGCCAGGTTCCGCCTTGGGGATAAATTGGATTATTCCCACAATCTTTCCAGACATTCCATCGGAACAATTCCCAATCATTCATATAATATGTATGTGTTTTGCTATCCCACTCGCAACAATTTCTTGGCCCGGCATGGCCATGACCTGAAATCACAGCCTTCAGTCTATAACCATCTGCATCAGGGTTTAAATGGAGCGTCGTTTTTTTTAACATTTCATCATCTGATAAGGGCCCATATTTATAATGGCCATAAGGATAAATATTTTTAACACTTAGAATATTTCTCGTTGGTTTACCCTTGATAAAAAGAAATTTTAAATCCAACAATTCCTGATTATTACCTACTTTTAAAAAAAGATCTCCATGAAGAATAGGAGAATAATCTGTCATGTCGTATGTCCACTCCCAACCTGATTCACCCCCCATAACCAAGCGTTTTCCATAGGGTGTAACAAAACTGCCGATGGAAAATACTTCTATTGAATCCAAACGGGGAACATGAACAAATGCATTCCAAATATAATCCCATTCCCCACATGGGTATTTATCTCCTTTTGTGGCGGAATCACATTTCAGAGTTTGCACCATAATTATTTTTGCCCAGGAATTACTGGAATCAGGAAATGCAATAATTTGTTCATATTGTGCTCCCCAACCTTCCGGGCTTGGTGTATCCCAAGTAATGGGATGAATTTCTAATGTATCTCCTTCTTGTAATGATTTAGAATAAATCATTATAAATGAAAATAGGAAAAGGATAATGTTTTGAAATTTCATGGTCGTGATAATGAAAAAATGATTTTAGGTTTGCCCATCATTTTACAAGAAGATTTAATTAAATGCTAACTGATACTCACTGTCATCTATTTTATGATGATTTAAAAAATAACCTTTCAAATGTATTAAGCCGCGCTGAGAAGCTAGGAGTAACTCGCTTTATTTGTGTCGCTACAAATATGGTTGATTCCAGAGAGTGTCTCCAGTTGGCAGAAACTAATGATTCAATATTTGCCACCGCTGGGATTCACCCCCATGATGCAAAAGATGCTCCAGAAGATTTTGTTAATCAAATCTATGATCTAATGAAGATTGATTCCATGGTGGCTGTAGGAGAAATGGGCTTAGACTATTTTCGTAATATTTCCGATCCGGATATACAACAAAAAGTATTTCGAAATCAAATGAGCATTGCACAGGATTTAGACAAACCAGTGGTCTTTCATAATAGAGATGCTGATGAAGATGTGCTTAGTATCCTAAAAGAATTTCCAAGCGTACGAGGTGTGGCTCATTGTTTTTCCAGTAAACTTGAAACGGCACAAGCTTTTATAGACTTAGGGTATTTCATTTCTTTTTCTGGAA
>CAXFCD010000197.1:0-2361 GCA_964001155.1 uncultured bacterium
GGCTGGTTTTTAATTCCAGCTTTTCTCTTAGGATTAGGCATGGAAACCACACGGAGATCTATTTTCAGGAGCAGAACCTAATGTCATTTCGTTTCAGTTGGGTCTTGGCTTTTTTCGTCTTGCAAATTATTTTGTGGATTATTTGGCTAATGAAAGATCGCAAGCGTGATCCGATTTTTCCTAATGCATCCCAAAAAGTGAGAGATGTCTCCCGGGCAAACCTGGACAAAGGGAGAATCCATTGGCGAAACCGAATCATTTTAATTGGGTTGACACTTTTGGCATTGGCAGCCTCAGGACCGCAAATTGGCACGCGAGTTCGCCCAATTGAAAGAAAAGGCGTTGACTTGGTCATTGCACTGGACACTTCTACTAGCATGGATGCAGAGGATGTGACACCTTCCCGATTGGCGAAAGCAAAATTTGAATTGGGGCGTCTCATCCGCAAATTGAAAGGTGATCGTGTGGCCATCATCGTTTTCGCCGGCTCCAGTCATTTATATTTGCCCCTTACAACAGATTATGAAGCTGCTATACTTTTCCTAAATGAAATTGACACAGACATGATTCCCACCCAAGGAACCGCCTTAAGTTCCGCCATGAATACAGCCATTTCTGCTTTTACTGAAGAGTCGGACAAATTCAAGGTGATGCTCATGGTCACAGATGGGGAAGATCATGAAGGTCAAGCGGTGGAAATTGCAGCTCAAGCTGCAAAGGTGGGACTCATGGTTAACACGGTCGGTGTCGGGTCTGCAATGGGGAGTTTGATCCCCGTGAAAGGGGAAAATAAAAAAACCAATCAATATAAAAGAGACAGAGACGGGAAATTGATCACATCAACTTTAAACGAAGGTATATTGAAAGATATTGCGTCCTCAGGTAACGGTTCTTTTTTCCGGTTTGACAATAATAGGGATAACCATGAGGATATTGCTTTGGCTATTGAAAACATGGAGAAAAAAACCATATCCACCCACGAATATTCCGAATATGAAGACCGGTACCAATCGGTTGCTTTTTTAGCATTTTGTTTTCTGGTATGGGGATTTGTTTTGCCCACAAGGCCGAAGGAAAACGCATGACCAAATTCGTTACATTAGGATTGATTCTCGGTGTCGCTTTATCTCAAGATAAAGGTCAAAAAGCCTACAATGACGGGAAATATCATGAAGCTAGGTCTTACTATGAGCATGTCTTGAAAAATAGAGAAAAAGATGATGCTGCTCACTTCGGGCTTGGTGCCACAGCCTACCAACAGCAAGACATGGAAACAGCGGCACGATCCTTGAATTCCATCATGAATTCCGAAGATAAATCATTGGCATCCAAAGCCATGTTCAATTTAGGAAATATGTTTCGGGATCAACAAAAAATGGAGGAAAGCCTCGCCCTTTACCGGAAAGCAATTGAATTGGATCCGACAGACCAAGATGCGAAAGTCAATTATGAAATGCTGAAACAGGTCGTCCAGCAGCAACAGAAGGAACAGCAGCAACAGGATCAGGATTCGGAACAGGAACAGGATCAAGATTCAGATTCGGATAAAAACCAGAATCAGGGTTCGGATCAGAATCAAGAGCAACAACAAAAGCAAAAATCCCAAGCGGAACAGGAAAAACAAGATCAGGAACAAAAGCAATCCCAAGCCAAGCAGGAAGAATCAAAGGAAGAAAAAACTGACAAACAAATGCAGGCTGAAGCCATCCTGAATGCATTGAAAGATCAGGAAAAGATCAACCAAAAACGGCAAATTGCCAAAGCGAAATCCCGCAAATTGGAAAAGGATTGGTAATGCGCTTTCTGTGGTTCATTTTTACTTTCAACATATTGCTTGGGCAAACTGTCCAAATCTCTGTGGACCGCAATCGTGTGGAGGAGGGAGAAATGATTTCTCTTTCGGTGGAAGTGTCCGGGAGTGATGATTTTGCAAAAGTAGATATAAGCCAGGTACGGAAAGATTTTGAAATTGTAAGCGGCCCGGGACAACAGACCAACATTCAATGGATCAATGGCAGCATGACCAGCACCAAAACATTGACCTGGACGATGTCTCCCAAGCGAGGCGGCACTTTAACAATTCCTGCTCTATCCGGGACTGTGGACGGCAAATCCTTCCGAGGGAAACCGATCCAAATTCACGTAGAAAAAGCCAATGAATCTGATGATAATTCGGTATTTATTGTTGCTGAGATTGACAAGGAAAAAGCGTATTTGGGAGAGCAAATCACCCTGAGCTATAAATTGTACAAAAATGCCAACATTTCCATTGAACCGTTCCAAATGCCGGAATTTCCTGGATTCTGGGTGGAAGACTTGTACACGCCACAACGGGTTCAATACCGGAATGTGACAATTAAA
>CAXFCD010000198.1:0-17174 GCA_964001155.1 uncultured bacterium
GGTAATTGATCTGCATAGAGCAAAAAACCATTTTTCTTTAGATCTTTGATGGATTCTAAATCGGATGTAAGGAATTGCCACCGATCATCTTCCACGCCGTGTGCTAAAGCGTATTGCTGAAGAATGTCCGGGTTATCAACTAGGGGATCAACCGTTACCGATACAAATTGAACTTCAGGCACATTGTGATAATCTCGGTAAAGGTCCTTCATATTGCTTGTCATCATAGGGCATGGTCCGGCACAACTGGTGAAAATAAAATCCAACACCGTTGCCTTCCCCTCAAAATTTTCTTCGGAAAATTGGTCACCATGTTGCGTCACAAATGAAAAAGTTGGTACAGACTTAATCACAGGCAATGTATGAGAAGAATTAGCTTTTTGGATCACCCAACTTGCGCCTGCCCCAAGTAAAACTAAACTGACAATAATATATATAATATTTCTATTCATAAGATATTTGCGATTGTTTCCAAGCTGTGTATTGAATCATAACCAGTCCCAAGATCCAGGATGCGATCCACATGTGAAAAAGTTGAATCAATGGGATTACTTCCAAAAAGACTAAAAGTTCACCTAAAATAAGTTGGGTCACCATCAAACCTAAAATGCCATTTGTGGAATAGACCATGACCGAAGATGGATGTTCAGATTTTTTGACACATTTCACCCAAAGAAATCCAACAATCCCTGTCATGATGAACCCCAGAATCGTATGAATATATTTAAACGGGCCCAACATTTGTAGCAGAAACTGTGAATCAATCATTGGATTCTCTTTATGGATCATTTCCAATCCACCTCTTATTTCTGTTCCTAAAATGACTTCTACCAATAATGTTCCAGCTAATAATCCGAACACCCATTCAATATTTTTTGGATATGAACTTGAGTGCTCTGAGTTTGGATTATCCAAATAGTAAGCTTCTTGTGTCGCATAAAGTAAAAGCATGACTATGATTAATGCTAAAAATAAATGAAGTGTAATTGTAATCGGATTTAAAACGGTATCAACTAAAACGGAGCCCAACCATCCCTCAACGAGCGTGAGTAAAAATGCAGCCAAAGCTGTCCATTTAATTCTGCTAACATCTTTATAATATTTAAATGCAAGGTATGTTGTGATGGTAATGGCCAATCCAACCAATGCGCCAAATAACCGATTTGAATATTCTATCCAAGCCAGTACAACATTAAACTGGTCTTGAAATTCCAATGGGACTTGATCTAGGCTAGTAGGCGGAATCCACCGGTCAAAACATTTTGGCCAATCGGGACATCCCATCCCTGCACCGGCGACACGAACCAAACCACCAATAAAAATCAGCAAATAAGTCATGACCGTAGTGATAATTGAAAAACGTCGAAAAGAGTTCATAAAAAGCCGGCAAAATTAGAACCATTTTTTCAATTTTGAATGAAACTTTTCCCCTTCAAATGAGGCAACATATGATTAAGTTTTGGGCTGGATTTGGGACGAATTTTATTCGTTAAGTGATTTTTTTATTATCAAGGATATTATTACATGATATTGAACCGCATTGAGTTGGGAACCCCGTGCACGGTTCGTACCACCGGTGAAACCGGCATTTTAAAGAAGATCTATTTCTACCCTACCAAATATGAAATAGAATTTTCTGATGGAAATATTCAACACTTCTATTCGAAGGATTTGGAGTTTGAGGGCATCCCGCAAGAGGAAGCAACGCTCCAAGCACCGCCTGTCCCTCAACATGGCATCGGAGAGCAGTGGACAACTTGGGCGCCTTTTGCCGGTGAAAGTGTTGTTAAACATCATTTTTCTACCACGAAAGACATTATGTGGAAAGTGCTTACATCCCTTGATATGTATAATGTTTGGTTTTACGGTATTCAAAGAGTGCTCCCCATTATTGATATTGATCGTTATGTCCATCGCTATTCATTTTCCCATTTCAATTTAGAGCCCGGCGCTTATTTCAAAATTAGACCTAAAACAATCGCGCCCTATTTCAAATGTCGCATCATGACAATGGAACCAGAAAAAGAATTCGGTTTTACTTTTAGAACTTCGCCACTTACCAGCGAATATGTCCACTTCACTATTGAAGAAACAGACCACGGCGTTTGGGTTACTTGTTGTCGAACATCGGAAGGTTTATTTTCATTTTTAACACAATTCAATTGGCCTGCCAAATCCCGAATCCTGCAAAAATTAGATACGATTGTCCCCAAAGTTGATTTTGGTAAAGATGAAGAAGATGAAAGCGCCGGCGATTCCAGAGCGAACCAATTCGGCGGATTTGCTTCCAAACAAGATTATATCGACTATGCCATTAACATGGGTATGGAAGGCAATATGGATTTTGTAAATGCCATCCCGGAAAAACCGATTCGCGGTATGGCAAAAGCAGGCATCGTAAGAGCTGAACGCACCGGCGTAACACCACCCAAACCAGACAAACCTGAAGGCGGCGCGGCACCTGCTGCTAGCATTGGCGGGTTATCAGCTTTATCGCAGGATGAAATCGTGGCATATTTAGTCAACAAAGGTTTAGATGGCGACATGGATGCAGTCAATGCCCATGACAATAAGATTCAGCGTGGGAAAGCCAAAGCCATGATTGTTAAAATTAAACGAGGCGCTGTTGATCGCCCACCTATGCCGGAAATTCCTGAAGCAATTACAGGCACAGAAGATGCGGGCGAAACAGAAGAACAAATGGTAGAACGCCTCGTGGCCAAAGGATTGGAAGGCGACATGGATGAGATCAATGCCTTGGATAACAGAGTTTTACGCGGCAAAATTAAAGCCGCAATTGTAAAAGCTAAACGGGCAGCGAAATAATGTCCGATGCACCCAAAGCAGCACTAACCAAAACACAGGTCATTTCCATGATCGTGTGCACATTGTTGCTTTTGGTTTATGTCACCATGGTGACATGGGTTCTTTAAAAAAGAATGGAATGGTTTACACTGGATTGGCTCATGCGGAACCTGGAATGGGCCGTGGGACTTCTCCTTGTGGGAATCATCATTTTGTTTTTCTTTCCGATTCTTTTGGGTTGGCAATTGAAACAGGATGAAAATAATGAGAGTGACACCTAATGGATGCACTACCACTGATCTCAATTTTGGTTGTGGTATTTGCTGTAATCCTCATGGGCGAACACATGAAATTGAAAAAAGAAGTTCGCAAGTTGCAAAACTTGACGAAGCATTTGAAAAAAGATATTGAACAACTAAAAGGTGTCGGTAACGACACATAAAACATGAGCGAAAACGCAACAACATTATCTAAAAAAGAGTCCACAAGGATTTACACCTTGTTCTATTCTTTTTTCTTGATCCCTTTTATGATTGCGATCTTTGGTGCTGTCTTTTTTCTCTTATTCCGGTTTATCACATTTGAAACCAATGATGCCTCTGAACTTCTGAACCAAGTGAAAATTGGTTCTGCCTCCAAACGGTGGCAGTCTGCTTTTGAACTCTCCAAAGTGTTTAACAATCCGGATAAAATCCCAACCGATCTTTCATTCAAAAACCAAATGGTGTCTGTTTACAATCATTCCATTCACGATGATCCATTGGTCCGAGCCTATTTGGGATTAGCCATGGGAGTGACACGGGACGAATTTTATAGTGACGCATTGGTCAAAGGATTGGATGACGAAAACAGAGAATCCCGTTTAGCTGCCATCCAAGCAGTAGGGATGGTTGGGAGTGATATCGCCTCCGAGCCATTGAAAAATATTGTAGAAAATTCTGACTTTCCCGATGAACGGCTCGCTGCAACTATTTCTTTAGGACTCATTGGAGACGAAGGGTCGATTCCGTTATTAAAAAATCTGCTGGAAGATGAAGAACCTAATATCCAATGGGACGCTGCCGTAGCTCTGGCAAAAATGGGAGATGCTTCCGGCGCGTTTATTATTGAAAGTCTCATGGATCGCAAATATTTGAATTCGTTTCCCCTAGTGGATGAAGCGGAAAAAACCCAAGCCATCATGGTGGCGATTGAAGTATCTTCTTTTTTAAAAAATGAACGATTTGAAACAAAATTAATCTCTTTAGCTGAATCGGATGAAAATCTTCGAATTCGAGATGCAGCTATGAAAACCTTACAATCTGCATATAACAGAGTAATATAATTATGAGTGATGAAAAAATAACGCCTGCCGCATCGGTAGGTGCATCAACCAAGGAATCTATGGCCGGTAACGAAATCGGTCGCCGCGGATTTTTCAAATGGTTATCCTTGGGATGGCTCGCCTTTGCCGGTGCCACCGGTGGATTCTTTACCGTTTGTATTCGATTCCTTTTCCCAAATGTGTTGTTTGAGCCCCCTCAGACATTAAAGATCGGTTTCCCCGATGATTATGCAACCAATTCTGTGGATATACGTTACAAAAAATCTTTCAATGTTTGGATCGTTCGAGATGAAGAATCTATCTTTGCCTTGTCGACGGTATGTACTCACTTAGGGTGTACTCCGAACTGGCTTGCAACAGAAGCAAAATTTAAATGTCCTTGTCACGGAAGTGGTTTTCGTATGACAGGGATCCATTTCGAAGGTCCCGCGCCTCGTCCGTTAGAACGGTATAAAATCTCATTGGCGAATGATGGTCAAATCCTCGTGGATAAAACCAAATCATTCAAATGGGAAAAAGGCGAGTGGGAAAATCCTGAATCTTTCTTAAAAGTTTAATGAATCAATCTTAATCACATGGCTAAAGACGATAAAAAACAATCATTTTTAGAGCGGATGGGAGATTCCCAAGTTTGGAAATCCATCATTCGATCCGGTGTGCCAAGAACACGCCGTCAACGGATGCATGCCATCCTTGGAAGTGTTTTTTTGCACCTCCATCCTGCTCGACTTCCAAAACATGCTGTAAAAGTTGGCTACACGTGGTGTATGGGAGGACTTTCATTTTTCCTGTTTGTGGTGCTCACCATCACAGGGATTCTGCTTATGTTCTACTACAGACCCACCGTAGAATACGCTTACACAGACATCATTGACCTAACGGAGCAAGTTCCCTTGGGAATTATGCGAGAATTGCATCGTTGGGCAGCGCATGCTATGGTGCTTGTGGTGTGGCTCCATATGCTTCGCGTTTTCATGACAGGTTCTTACAAACCACCTCGTGAATTCAACTGGGGTGTGGGTGTCCTTCTCATGACAATGACTATGTTCCTCTCCTTTACAGGTTACCTTCTTCCTTGGGATCAGTTGGCAATTTGGGCGGTTACAGTTGGAACCAACATGGCACGGGCACATCCCTTTATCGGACATGAAGGTCCCGGTGCATCGTTGCTTGCCATCGGAGACATTAATTTAGTTCATATGGGGTCTGACGTTCGGTTCGCTTTATTGGGCGGACGATTTGTTGGTGAAGCAACATTGTTAAGATTCTATGTGCTTCACTGTATCGCAGTCCCATTTATCATGATGATATTTTTGGCAATTCACTTCTGGCGCATCCGCAAGGATGGCGGTATTTCCGGACCTTTATAAACTTTGATGCGGATATTTTATGATTGATACCTTTAAATCAGTAATTGATGCGCTATCTGCGCCAACAGTTAGTTTCACACTCTTAACTGTTTTGACTCCTTTACTCTTCCCACCGACAGATTGGTTTGATAAGATCAACCGGAAATTGGGAATTTATAAACTTTGGACAAAAACCGGCTGCTTTGTGGGAATGGCATTCATTACATTCTTTTTTATTGTTGGCTATTTTGATCCAAATTTCAACATTACCTTAACAAAGCCGGACAACTTCCCCATTGTCCTCATGGTGTATTCCATGTTCTTCTTCATTTGGTTGGGCATGAATAAAGCTTACATCAATGATGATAGATTGGATCAAGGAATGAAACCTCTAGAATACAACGATCCGGATGACAAAGTGTTGGTCTGGCCGGATTTGGTGTATATCGAATTCATTGCATTGATCCTGTTCATGGTCTTTTTGATTGTGTGGTCAATCCTTGTTGCAGCACCATTAGAAGAACCTGCAAATCCTGCAGCAACACCAAACCCATCCAAAGCGCCCTGGTATTTTTTGGGCTTACAAGAAATGTTGGTTTACTTTGATCCATGGTTAGCCGGGATTGTCTTCCCCATGTTTATCATTTTCGGGATGATGGCAATTCCCTATATGGACATTAATCCAAAAGGTGAGGGCTATTATTCATTTAAAGAAAGACGAATTGGGATTTTCATTTTCATGTATGGTTGGTTGATTCTTTGGATATTCTTGATAGTGATTGGTACGTTTTTCCGAGGGCCGAACTGGAACTTCTTTGGACCCTTTGAATATTGGGATCCGCATAAAGTAGTTCCATTGAATAATGTGAATTTGTCTGAGTATTTCTGGGTAAAAATGCTCAACACAGGTTTACCGGAAAATATTATGCTTCGGGAATTCATGGGATTTGTAGCCGTGTTTGCTTACATGTTCATTTTTCCCATAATACTTGCAAAAACATGGTTCAAGGATCTGTTCGAAAAAATTGGTCCAGTCCGTTACACATCCTTGATGCTGTTCGGTCTCACTATGTTCTCCTTGCCCATTAAGATGTATCTCCGTTGGATTTTCAACCTGAAATACATTATCGCAATTCCAGAATGGTTTTTCAATATTTAGGATTAAGGCATGTTTAATAACGACGAAAGATATTGGGATATACAAAAATTAAATAAATGGTTCGCCATTTCTTCCATCCTGTTTCTCATTAGCATGGGCTGGACATTTATTGATGATAACGATGATGAATTCAAAGTGTATCAGCGAGAATTCCGGAAAATGGAAATTGAAGTCTCTGAAAAGAAACTTCAGCAAGAATTAGAAGCGGTGAAAGCGGAACGTGTTTCTTATGAAGAAAAACTTGCTTCAGCCCAGTCTCTCTTGGATACACAAAATGAACGGTTGGCTGAATTGGAAGAAACACTCCAAACGCTGAAAGCTCGCTATTACAATGAGAACATGATCTATCAAGGTCAGAAAGCTGAAGTGGACGGTCTCAAATATTTGGTGGAAGCAGAAAACGCCCATCACGATGCTCATCACGGTCCATCTCATAAAGATGATTATGCCGCTGCAATGGATCTTCTCCATGAATACAAGCTCATTAAAGAAGCATCTGAAATTGAGATAAGTAAAACGGAAGAAGAGATCATGCAAATTCAAGCTGATGTAAAGTTGCGGAAAGATCAGCTGAATGTTGTTTTAAAAGATGTAAATATCGTTGATAATAAGCTCACCAAGATTGATCGTGAACGGATGACCTTCGCTAATAAAGTGGGTGACGTAGTTCGTGATTTACCCATCATCGACTTTCTTGATCCTTATTACAAAGTGCATCAAGTTGTCGTAAAAGATATGAAGTATGATGTGAATTTTGCAGCCGTTCCGAAAGTGGATCGCTGTATGTCATGTCACTTGGGAATTGATAAACCCGATTTCGTGGATGCACCACAGCCTTATACTACCCATCCAAATCTTGACCTTTACCTCACCTCTGCTTCTCCCCATCCTATGGACAATTTTGGATGTACCGGTTGCCATGCAGGACGTGGCCGTGGAACATCTTTTGTCTCTTCCACTCACACGCCAAGTAATGCAGAAGAGAAAGCACGTTGGCAGGAAGAATACGATTGGGAAGTGATGCACCATTGGCTCCAGCCCATGTTGCCCACACAATACACGGAAGCTTCCTGTTTTAAATGTCACAATAATAATTTAGACCTGAAAGGTGCAGATAAATTGAATCTTGGATTGTCCCTCGTAGATAAATCTGGTTGTAACGGATGTCACCTCGTTCAGGATTTTCCACAGTTGAGCAAAGTGGGACCAAATCTCACAAAATTGGATGAGAAGGTTTCCAGAGATTGGGTGGCTAATTGGATCAAAGCACCGAAGAAATTCCGCCATAATACAAAGATGCCTTCTGTCTTTGGCCAAGACAATCAGGATTCACCGGAAATGCAAGCTTGGAACGATGCAGAAATTGTAGCCATGAGTTCCTATCTTGTTTCAGAGAATGGTGGAAAGAAATCCACATCCGATCATCGGTTTATGGGAAATGCTGAAAATGGTCAACATCTCTTTGAAGCAATCGGTTGTATGGGTTGCCACGTGATTGAACCGGATCCGGTGGAAACAGAAACAACATTGAAAGACCAAACCAAACGACATGGTCCAAACTTGGTTGGCGTTGGTTCCAAAACATCCGCAGAATGGGTGTACAATTGGATCAAAGATCCGTTGCTGTATAATCCTGAATCCAGAATGCCGAACCTTCGCGTAAGCGATGAAGATGCGAAAGACATCACCGCATACATCATGTCATTTACCAATGAAGATTTTAATGCCATGCCCGGCGTTGATTTGGATGAAAATGCTTTAAATGACGTTGCTTTTACACATCTCTCCAAACAAATGCCTGAAGCTTATGCTGAGAAAAAATTGGCTGAGATGGACTTGGATGAAAAATTACATTATGTAGGGAAAAAAAGTATTTCTCACTATGGCTGTTTTGGATGTCATACCATTGATGGATTTGAAAAAGCAAAACCCATTGGAACAGAATTAACTGAATGGGGATCCAAGCCCGTTGGCAAATTGGACTTCGGCTTAATGCATGATGTTGATCACACGAACCATGCATGGTTCGATGCTAAACTCAAAAATCCAAGAATTTTTGATCGAGGTAAAGTGAGTCCGCCATTAGACTTACTCAAGATGCCAAACTTTGATTTCAATGAAACTGAAGTAGAAGCCATCACCACCGCCATCCTGGCTTTTAATGGCAATAAAGTGGATGAAGCCATCAAAGCTCACAACAATGTGGACGAGATGGCACAGGAAGGCTCAAGACTCATCAAACAATATAATTGTCAAGGATGTCACTTGATTGATGACTTCGGTGGCCAATTGGTAGATCAAATAGGCGCAGCTGAGTACGCACCACCAAACTTGAATACACAAGGTGCGAAAGCGAATCCGAAATGGTTGTTGGGCTTTTTCAATGATCCATCTATCATTCGACCCAACCTTGAAGTACGGATGCCCAGTTTCCATCAAATCACTGATGAGCAATGGAACGCAATCATTAAGTATTTCCAACATTTGGATAATGAGAAAATTTCTTACAGAGATGATCTCGCTTTTGATAAACATTCCATCGAATTCAAAGGCGGTGAAATGTTGCACGAATTGGGTGCTTGTAACAATTGTCACTTTTATGGTGAAACATTCCCGAAACAGGACGCATCCACTTGGGCACCAAACTTGGCCATGACTAAAGATCGGTTGAATCCTGAATGGGTGAAAGAATGGCTCCGTGATCCACAGACCATGATGCCGGGAACAAAAATGCCTGCGCCATTCTTACCCACAGAAGATCTTCTTACCGTAGATGGTGCTGAGAATGATTGGGGTAAAGAATTGGTGAAAATGAACGGCGATACTGAAGCCATGCTGGATGGACTCCGAGACTATATGTGGAGCATCAAAGGGAAAACCAATATTGATAAAACTATTCAAGATTATTTTGATGAACATGGATATGACTTCGGCGGTGATGATGAAGATGACGAAGATGATGACGATTGGGGTGACGACGACTGGTAGAATCCTCCACTCTTCTTAAAATTAAAAAGCCTCTCATTTTCGAGAGGCTTTTTTTATAAAACGAAATTTCTTAGTGCTACTTCGTGTCCTTCGTGGCTGAAAATACTTCAATTGTGTTTTTAACATTTCCAGCTTTCCAATCTTCCCCCGGCCACGAAGCTAACAGTTCACGATTGGGTCCAATCAAAACAGACCGCAAGGTGTGCCCAATTTTCCCTTCATCGATGCCCCAAAAATCACATCCGCTTTGTTTTGCTAACCGGTACACATCTTCTATATGTCCCGTGCTTGACCAAACTTTCCAGTTGCTGAATCCTTCAATCGTTCCACCGTAAAAATCCTTCAGGACTGAGGGTGTGTCATATTTATAATCGAAGCTTACCATGATGAATTCAATGTCACTTCTGTCTTTAAATGCTTTGACTAAATATTCATTTTTTATGACCACTGCTGGACACATGGTAGGCATGGGACACTTTGTAAAAATGAAGGATAAAAAACGGTACTTGCCATCTGAGTGAGACAGATTGACACTGGTACTGTCCAAATCCAACAGCGTCGCATCATCCAAAATGTCGCCTACCTCTTTTTCTCCATATTCATCATCGTCCCAAAAATCATCATCTTCCTCTTTCGGGAGTTTTCCTTTCCCCACAATAGTGAATTTCCGAGCCCATGTTGATGTGTCGCCCCAAACAAATTCAAAATGAACGCTGTCACCAATGGACAGTCCTTCGATCTCTTTCAGGTCCTTTAAATCAAATGGCATGACCATGGGATACATGAGATCGGGAATAGTATCATGGGCGATAATGATCATCATGGAATCCGGCTTTATTTCATGAATGGTGCCTTTCACCGGATATATTTTCCCGGGGTCACTACAATTCAAATAAACGAAAATGAGTGTATAGAATAAGGTGAGTTTTTTCATGTCAAAATTTAGATAAAAAAAAGGCGGAAATAATTCCGCCTTTTAAAAACGATTTGGTGTTTTTAATTATTTTTTCTTTGGCCGTGTAAAGGTGAAATCCTGTGTGGTTTCACCATCACCAATTGTAACAGTAGCCGTCAAAGATTTTTTCTTAAATTTTTCCTGCCAGCACACTACTTCGTAGGTTCCTGGGGGAATGCCGTCAATGGAGAAATTTCCACTGGCATCTGTCACAGCAAAGTAAGGATGATCTGAAACGAGAACCCATGATTTCATCCAAGGGTGAACATCGCATTTAATATAAAATGGTGCAGGTTCAGATTTGCTAAATGTAGCTGTTTTTTCTTTCACCACCTTGGGCATGGCAAAGTTGAATTCTTTATTCACTTTCGGCATGGAGTGGATATTGTGCAAAGTCGCATCACTATTTTTAATGAGCAAATCTTGTCCCGCAACCATCCCAAAAACGTGTGGTTCATAAATACAACCAACTTGGTCCAATACGGCCGGTTCGCTTGGCGCACCACCGGAATAAGATACATTTCGTAAATATACGAGTGCTTCTGCCATGGAACCATCATCAGCCATTTTGAAACTTTCACTGTAAACCGGGCCGGAATGGGCAGAACCGCAAACAGGGTCTGCATCCATTTTCAGACGTTTAGCTTTCGGGGGTTTGCCATCATATTTCACGTGGCCTTTTAGGGTACCTGCATCGACAAATGCAATAGCCAAACTCAAGGCAATTCCACTGACGATCACTTTTTTAAGATTCATGTTTTAATTCCTTTGTTCATACGATAAATAAGGGTGCGAAATTTACCTGTTTTATGAGGGGATGAATAGAAAAATTAGACGCTTGATCCTATGAAAAGTAAAGATGGTTTTTGTATCTTCTGCCCCGATTTTTAGTACGGAGTTTATCATTTGATATGTGGATCTTTATGATCACCTGCTATCTACTCATGTTCATCAATTTTATCAATTTATTGTTAACGGGTTTGAGCGGATATTTTTATTTTGACATCATGGGTGCAAACCATGCGCGGTTTGCCCTGTTTACCATTCTCATTTTTTCCATCACGGAAACTGTGGTGATGTATTTCTTCATTTCCACGGGAAAGGGCATCAAATCCGCCATTGAAGATGGTTTGGGAGATATTTCACTTTGGGAGCGAGAACGAAAATTGAAAATGAAATTATTTCCCCAATTGATGCTCACTTTAACCTTGGTGGGTGCAGTTTTTATTCATGGTGGTGCTGTGGATAATCAAATGCCCTCTGCGTGGCTCCATGGATATTTATTTCTTGCTGCATTTTTTCATCATATTTGGACACTGAAAATCAAGAATGATGCTTTTAAGGAACAGTTGGCCATTATTTCTGAATTGGAACCTGATATCGAACAGGAAACTGAATAATGTATTACGCAGCAAAAGGATTGGAACTATTAGGCATGACCATGATCGGAATTGGGTTCATTATCAAATTTCCGAAACTCATGGATCCTAAATTATTATTGGCAGGCATCATTTGTTTTGTGGCAGGATGGGTCATTGAAAAATATATTCTAGAGTAAATTTCTTGCCTGTTTTTGGTTTTCAAATGTGTAAATTTTGTGTCTGAATTTTGTTGGGAAAGATGGCAGTAACATACAATCATTTTAAGGGGATTCCGGAACTTCCGGACGAACCACGAGAAAAAACTAAACGGCCGAAACTCATGGCGGTCGTTGATGAAGACAATTGCACCGGTTGCCAAGCCTGTGTTCCTTTTTGTCCTGTAGATTGTATTGAGCCTGTAGCCAAGGATAAATATGACATCCCCATCCCACCTGTTCAGGTTCGTTTTAATGAATGTACCGGTTGCCAAGTGTGTGCCCGTGTTTGCACCAAAATGACTTGGGATGCCATTCGAATGCTCGGTATAGAAACTTTTGAAGAATATTACGGTCTAGACATAGACTGATCATTTAATACAAATTTAATCAACACTGGAGAAATCACGTGAGTAACGATTCTCACCACGAAGAGAATTTTATACAGAAGTACATTTTTTCTGTAGATCATAAGATCATCGGGCTCCAATACGGAATTACATCTTTAATATTCCTGTTCTTTGGATTCACCCTGATGATGATCATGAGATGGCAATTGGCTTATCCGGAAACTGTGATACCGTTTGTGGGACATTTGTTTGGAGAAAGTGGCATTTTGATGCCGGAACAATACAACATGCTTGGGGCCATGCACGGAACCATCATGATCTTTTTGGGTGTTGTTCCTTTAGCCGTGGGCGCTTTTGGCAACTATATCGTTCCCTTGCAGATTGGGGCTGTGGATATGGCATTCCCAAAACTGAATGCAGCAAGTTACTGGTCCTACTTTGTGGGCGGTGTTGTCATGCTTTCTAGCTTTTTCTTACCGGAAGGCGCTGCAAGAGCCGGTTGGACATCTTACCCACCATTGTCAATTTTTGAAGCAGGGCAAACCATGTGGCTCATTGGGATGATCTTTTTAATCACATCCTCTCTGTTGGGTTCCATGAATATTATTGTTACCATTGTTCAGCTTCGCGCACCGGGACTTTCTTGGGGCAGACTTCCCTTCTTTGTTTGGGCTCAGTTTGTCACATCATTCTTGTTGGTCTTGGCTTTTCCACCACTGGAAGCTGCTGCTGTTCTTCAGCTTATGGACCGTGTGGCAAGTACCAGCTTTTTCCTCCCCAGTGGATTGGTTTACAGTGGTGCTACAGTTGATGTGTATGGTTCCGGTTCGCCGCTTCTTTGGCAGCATTTGTTCTGGTTCTTAGCACATCCGGAAGTGTATGTATTGATTCTTCCCGCCATGGGCATCGTGGGTGAAGTGATTGCGAATAATACACGGAAACCACTCTGGGGTTATAAATCTTTGGTGTATGCAACTGTGTTTTTAGGATTCATGTCCTTTATTGTTTGGGCTCACCATATGTTTCTCACAGGAATGGGTCAGGCCATGAGCGCTTTTTTCCAAACAACAACCATGATCATTTCCATTCCATCGGTGGTGATTCTAACAGCATTTTTTATATCACTTTGGGGCGCATCCATTCGATTCACCACACCCATGTTATTTGCATTGGCGTTCTTGCCCATGTTCGGGATTGGTGGACTCACAGGGCTGCCTCTTGGCGTTGGTGCTTCCGACATACATCTGCATGATACTTATTATGTAATTGGTCACTTCCACTATGTTGTGGCACCAGGAACCATTTTCGCTCTTTTTGCAGGAATCTATTATTGGTTCCCGAAAATAACCGGACGGAAAATGAGTGAATCATTAGGGAAACTCCATTTCTGGCCATCCTTAATTTTTATGAATGGGATTTTTATGCCCATGTTTATTCAGGGATTGGCTGGTGTATCCCGTCGGCTCTATGATGGTGGACAACTCTATGCTCACGCACAAGATGTTTTGCAATGGAATGAATTTATGTCCATTTCAGCATTTTGTTTAGCTGCTGCACAGATTCCATTTTTCATCAACTTTTTCTTATCCATTTTTAATGGTGAAAAAGTGGATCGGAATCCTTGGCAAGCAACGACAATTGAATGGTCAGCGCCTTCTCCCCCTGTTCCTCATGCAAATTTTGAAAGCGAATTAGAAGTGCACCGCGGACCATATGAATATAGTGTCCCCGGCGCAGATAAAGATTTCTCACCGCAAACAGAAAAATAAAAGGATCTGACGGTGCAAATTCCATACACAATCGAAGAACGGCCGGATACCGGTCTTAATAATTCAAAACTGGGAGTCTGGATTTTTCTAGCCTCCGAAATCATGCTTTTTGGCGGACTCTTCTCCGCATATGTCTTTCTGCGGATGGCTGCACCTGAAGGTGATTTCGGCTACTGGGGATCAAAACTCAATATTCCATTGGCTACAGTGAATACCATGGTACTAATCTCATCTAGTGTGACAGTCATCATGTCCTGGGTTTCCTTAAAACTGAAAGATTTTGAAAAATATAAAATGTACATGGGACTCACTCTCTTGTGTGCATTGATCTTTTTGGTGATCAAATATTTTGAATACACAGGAAAGTTCCATCACGGGATCTACCCTTCATCCAGCACCTTTATGGGGATTTATTTTACTCTCACTGGATTGCATGGAATCCACATCATTGGCGGTATGATCGTTATGGCGTATTTCTGGTTACCTGCCGGAAATAAAATGTGGCATTCAAATCCTGAACAATTTACAAATAGAATTGAAGTCGCTGGGTTGTACTGGCACTTCGTGGACTTGGTCTGGATCTTCCTGTTCCCTGTCCTGTATTTACTTTAGAGGAAACCATGAGCGAACACGATAACGGACATTGGGAAGAGCACGTAAAGGTATATTTAACCGTATTTGGTGCATTGGCTGTTTTAACGGTTTTAACCGTCGCCGCTTCCTATCTAAATGTTTCCGAAACTGAAGCCATCTTTTTGGCCCTTGCGATTGCAACCATAAAAGCAAGTTTAGTTGCAGGATACTTCATGCATCTCATCACAGAAAAACAAACCATTGTTTGGATCTTAGCATTGACATTTGTCTTTTTTCTCGTGTGCATGTTTATCCCAATCATTACTGAAATGGATCACGCAAAACTGGCATGATTTCTCTAAAACAATTCCATCTGTTTTTTATTGCTGTATCCATTCTCATGACAGCCTATTACGGCTATTTTGAAGTGACGAGTCCTTCCAGCCCCGGCATGGTGTCCAATGTACTGGCTGCTTTTTCATTCTTAATCACAGCAGGATTGGTGGCTTACGGCTTATCAGTGATTAAAAAGTTTAAACAGGTTTAAAGTTTGAAACGTATTTTCCAATTTTTTCTCATTTCTTTATTGATGGTAGTAATGCCGGATCAACTGGAAGCATGTGCAACGTGTTTCGGTGATCCTAGTGCACCGGCAACGAATGGAATGAATTGGGCGATTATTACACTACTGGGTGTCACCAGTGGTGTGTTGGGTGGTGTGATTGGTACAATCATCTCAATCAGTAAGAAAACAAAAAAATTTAACACAATGAATAAACGGTAGAGGATCTTCCTTTGATTGATATTCTCCATAATTTAGGTTTACCCGTCAATATGTCGGTGCAAGGCGCCCGTATTGATGAAATTAATGCAATCGTCCACTGGCTCATGTTGGTTTTATTTGTCGGCTGGGGGACATTTTTTATTGTGAGCTTGGTGAAGTTCCGAGCTTCCAAAAATGAAAAAGCAGATTACGTTGGTGTAAAATCTCATTTCTCTTCCCTGTTGGAAGCAGCCGTAGCAGTGATTGAAATTGTCATCCTGTTTGGATTTGCATTCCCCATTTGGGCAGATCGTGTAACAGATGTGCCTGCGCCTAGTGAAGCGGAACATATTCGTGTGATTGGTCAACAATTTGCATGGAATGTTCATTATCCCGGCCCTGACGGCAAATTCGGAGATGTAAGAGCAGATCTTGTTGATGAACAGGAAAATCCCATTGGATTAGATCGCGGTAGTGAATATGCATCTGACGATTTTTACACGGTGAATCAACTCCATGTCCCTGTAAATAAAAAGATCAGAATTGACCTCACATCGAAAGATGTGATTCACAGTTTCTCTTTACCTGAATTACGGGTAAAGCAAGATGCGATTCCCGGGATGAGTATTCCGGTTCACTTTACAGCCACCATGACATCTGAAGAATTTTTGGAAACAACAGTCGGCACCAAACGGGAAGGGAAATCTCTGGAAATTACCTGTGCACAATTGTGTGGTTTAGGACATTACCGGATGAGAGGCTTTTTCACGGTTCATGATGATGATGGCTACCAAGCCTGGTTAGACGAACAAGCTGAATACCTTGAAGAAGAATCCGGTGACGATGACGATTGGGGTGACGACGACTGGTAGAAAGCAGTTTATTCTTTTATAACTTAAAAGCCCCGTCCAATGGATGGGGCTTTTTTTATCTTCTGAATAATTATCCCACAAATAAAAAACCCCACGAATGTGGGGCTATTTGACCCAGAAGTACTTCATTCTAAAATTTGCCATTCACTTTTATTAATTATCAATGGTTTGCGTTTATCAAAGTGGACTATTATCCCAGTTATATATCCTGCTAAATATCCAAAACCACCAGAAAATAATATATATAATAAATCTAATGAAAAATCTTTATCATTAGAGATAGAGGGTAAAATTTCAATAGACGAAATAGCAGAAAAAAGTAGAAAACCTTTTCCCCCATATCTTTTAGGATAACAAAGTTGTATTGATTCAATTGTTTCCCATTTATCATTTACTTTAATTCCAGCATTAGAAATAAATAGAGAACTTAATGACCCTTTAAATTCATTATTTTCTTTTGTGACTATCTTTATTCTATTTTTTTGATTAATTAAAATAATATCATTGCCTTTTTTCAAAGTAATCGACTGTTTTTGTCCCCAAACAATACTAATTAGCAACAACATTGATAAATATCTACTCATACCCAAATCTACCCATTATTCCCCAAACAAAAAACCCCACGAATCCACCACAGGCGGACAAGATGTGGGGCTTTTATGCAATCCATTAACAAATTATGATGTTGTTA
>CAXFCD010000199.1:0-4373 GCA_964001155.1 uncultured bacterium
GACTTATTTATTTCCGGGAGGGGAAATCCATTTCTGAAAAATTTGCTGAACGGCTCCATGAGAATTATTACGGCTCGGTGGTTCCCTGTCATAAATCGGCAGATATTCCATTATCAATCAAAGCAACTCAATTGGCATCCAAGGTTGATACAATCATTATTATGTCCGGGGATTCGGATTTTGTTGAATTGGTGAGCCATTTGAAAGCAGAAGGCGTGCGGGTAGAGATTGCTGCCGTAAAACAAAACACAGCAAGAATACTCATTGAGGAATCCAATTATTACCATGAGATTACAAGCGATGATTGGTTTGTGTACAGAGCCCCAAAAAAGCACCAAAAACCAAAAAAGAAATCTTGAGTTAAATCAAGGAAAATTTATCGAAAATATCTTGGAATTTTACTTTCAGCAGGCTATTTATTTTGGTACAATGCCCGCTGTTAATAACTATTTTTAATTTAATTACAGAGGCAAAAATGCAAACAGGAACAATTAAGTTTTTTAATAAAAGTAAGCGTTATGGATTCATCTCCGGTGATGACGGAAGTGATTATTTTTTTCACGAATCAGGTTTAACCGAAGGAATTTATGTCCGGGATGGCGATAAGGTAGAATTCAAGGTCGTAGATGGTGATCGTGGCAAAAAGGCCGTTGAAATCTCAATCATTGATTGATACTCTCAATGGGGAATCGTTATATCCTTGTATCAAAAACTATTGCCCGGATCCTAAATCGTGATTTAAAATATCTTTACATCAGTTATATTAATATCAGGAAAAAATATGTTCAACATGGCCCGAATTAATATCATTTTAGGCATGTTTGCCGCAACCATTGTATTTGCATCCCAAGAAACTGTCATCTTGAGTGATGGATTTTATTTAGATGGCGAAGAACAAGTTGAAGTAAAAACAAAAAAGGATGGCGAAAGACTCGTTGTCATTTACGGAAATGGTGATGAGGAATTTAATTTCGATCAAGAACAAGGCAAGTATTTAACACGTCTCGGGAATCAATTGATCATCTTGGATAAAAACAGGTTTAAGATCGTTGATAAATCAAATAGTGAAATATATGGAACCTATTCATTTTCCAGTAAACCGGGATTTTTTAAACAACTGCTATCCCTTCTTGTAACCAGTGCACTCCTTTTTTCATTTTTCCAATTCTATTTAAAATTGAATAAAGTTTGGAAACGAAGAAAAATACTGGATGTGGCAAATAGTATTTCCATTGTGGCATCCTTATTGGGGTTTGCGACCTTAATTCCATTTTTACTCAATAGTCTACTGATTACCGGTGACTATGCCTCCGCAGCAAAATATATCCTGGGAATTGTACTGGCAACAGTATTCTCCTTAATCAGTGTCGGGTATTTTGTCGAGGAAAATAGGGGCATCGGGTTTTTCACATTACTTGGAAGAGCGCTGAAATCAGAAGGGAAAGAATCCGGTGACTTATTGGCTGATATGATTCGGCCGAAAGGTGCGCGGAAAATTATAGACATCCTGAAGAAATTGGCCGCCATTGATGATGATATTGCCCAGGAGGAAATTGATCTCATTAACCAGTTTTCCCATCGCTGGAAAATTGATATTCCTGAATTAAAGCCCGGAAAACCGGAAGAAATCACCAATCTTGTGGAATTAAAGGCGTTGGTCCAATCCTACCTGGATGAAGGTCCCGATACGGATGTGGCAGAGGCATTGGTTGACTTGATCAATATGATGGCCGAAGCGGACGACGAAGTGACGGAAGAGGAAGCCATGGCTGTTGCAGAATTCAGCGGGATGATCGCCCATTACGTCAGTGCGGAAAAAGGTGGTGAAATAGATATGTGGGAAGTCAATATTGTGCCTCAAGGTGATGAACAAATCAATGCCGTGAAAGAAATATTACCTGATTTGGATGTTGTGAAAGATCGAGGCGGCAGTGTGTTTAAAATTGGCCGTTATTTTTCAGAAGATTATGCGGAAGCAGTTTGTGCAAAATATATTTCCTTGGGATTGTACTCCAACTGTACACGGCTAAGAGTGGATCTGAGTAAAGAAGACTAATTCGCAACAAATTATTTACACAATAAAATCCCCCGTTTTTCGGGGGATTTTCATTTTACATAAGGTCGGATTTTATTCACCCAAACCTGATAGCCTTTTCCATTCAGGTGAAGTCCGTCATAGGTATAATCGGGATTTAACAGGTCATCATTTTCATTTTTTAAAACCTGAAAAATATCAACAAATACAATGTCATTTTTCGAACACCAAGCTGACAATTCTCGATTAATCCACTTTATTTTTTCCGTATTTCGAGTGTGACCGGAAAATTTCTCATAAATCGAATTCACCGGAAATATGCTTTGTACAATCACCTCAGTTTTGGGGGATTGATTCCGAATTTCATTTACAATTTTGCAAATATTATTAAATGTGATTTCTTTTGTGCTCCCAAGGGCCAAGTCGTTGGTGCCTATCATTAAAAACACCTGAAGCGGCTTTGATTCAGTGATTTCATTTAATCGGTAAAGAATGCCCTCGGTTACGTCCCCGCTGATGCCACGGTTGATCACACGGTCATTTTGCAGGAATTCAGACCATTCACCTCCATCCGTAATGCTGTTACCGAGAAAAATAATTTCATTTTTCAAATTTGGTAAAAGTTCGAATAAGGTTTTTTTATGGTGGTAATAGGTGGAATATTTTAATTCCTGTGCAGACCCAAAAGAAAGTCCGTACAATAAAAAGAAGAGAATGGCGTTAGATTTTATAATTCTTTCAAATCCTTCAAAAGCTGTTGGAGCATATCCTTTGCATCGCCAAAAACCATGATGGAATTTTCAAAACCGAATAATTCATTTTGGATACCTGCAAATCCTGGATTCATAGTTCTTTTGTTGATGATGACGGTACGGGATTTATCCACATCCAAAATGGGCATCCCATAAATGGGAGATGAGGTATCATGTCTCGCTGCTGGATTCACAACATCGTTTGCGCCCAGAACAAGTGCCACATCGCAATCTTCAAATTCAGGATTGATCTCATCCAAATCTTTTAATTGTTCATATGGAATATTGGCTTCAGCGAGAAGGACATTCATATGTCCGGGCATTCTTCCTGCAACAGGATGAATGGCATACAAGACTTCTTTATCTTTCCCTTCCAGGAATTCTGCCACTTCCCGCACAGCATGCTGAGCCTGAGCCACCGCTAGCCCATATCCGGGAACCACAATCACTTTTTCCGCCGCATCAAAAATCATGGCTGCTTCTTCTGTGGAGTAAGATTTAATAGTGATTTGTTTGCCAGAACCCTCACCAGCGGATTCTTGCTCCAGACCCACCGCGCCAAATATGACATTGGCTAGGGAACGATTCATACCTTTGCACATGATATTGGTTAAAATCAACCCCGAAGCACCCACCAAAGCGCCTGAGATGATTAACCCGTTATTCATAAGAACAAATCCCGTAGCTGCTGCTGCCACACCTGAATAGGAATTGAGCAGTGAAATGACGACGGGCATGTCCGCACCACCAATGGGAATCGTCAGGGTGATACCCAAAATGGCGGAAATAATTGCGACCGCATAAAAGAAATTCATTTCGGTCGGCATTTGCACAACATAGAATCCTACAAAAATGAGAACCAACGCCAACAAACCATTGATAAATTGCTGGCCGGGGAAAACGATGGGTTGACCGCTGACGAATCCTTGCAGTTTGCCAAAAGCTATAAAACTGCCTGTGAACGTTAGCGTCCCCACAAAAACAGAAAAAACAATCGTTCCAAGTGTGAAGGTTGTAATGTCCCCTGTTTTTAAAAATTCCGCTGCAGCAACGAGAGCAGAGGCACCACCACCAAAGCCATTGAAAATTGCCACCATTTGGGGCATTTGGGTCATTTCCACCTTGATCGCAAATGTGGCACCGATAATGGCACCAATAATTATCCCCGTTGCTATCAATTGGAAATCAATTTTATTGTAAGATACGAGGGTTGCAATAATGGCAATGAACATCCCAAGAGCCGCAAGTCTATTCCCGTTCAATGCCGTTTTGGGATGGCTCAGTTTTTTAATACCTAAAATAAATAAAACTGCCGCTAAAACGTAAAATAGATTAATTGTTTCCACTGTTCGCCCCTAATTTCGTTTAAACATTTTCAGCATGCGGTCTGTAACCATGAATCCGCCCACGACGTTTATTGTGGCGAAAATTACGGCGATTAATCCCAACCAAGTCCCAATACCACCGGTAATTTTTGTGGCAATAATTGCACCCACAATGGCAATCCCGGAAATAGCATTGGAACCGCTCATTAACGGTGTATGGAGTGTGGGCGGCACTTTGGTAATGATTTCAAAACCAACAAA
>CAXFCD010000200.1:0-21069 GCA_964001155.1 uncultured bacterium
GTAAATGATGTGGTACCCAAAGTTGGATTTAACCGGTTCTGTAATGCTCCCTTTTTTTGTTCTAAACGCTGCTTCTTCAAAGGGTTTTACCATTCGTCCTTTTCCGAACCAGCCTAAGTCACCGCCTTTGGTACCCTGATTTCCGGGATCGACTGAATATTCATTGGCTAAAGCAGCAAAATTTTCTCCTTCCTGTGCTCGTTCATAAAGGGCAGTGGCAAGTTTTTGAACTGCAACGGAATCTTCCTTCGATGGCTCTTTTTTCCAAGATACATAGGAAACAGTACGTAATTCTCCATGTTCAAATTCGGTGAGTGAGCTTTTATACTCTGCCCGCATTTCATCTTCACTGGGTTCAGACTCTTCCACAGGAACTTTTGCAGATGTAACATGAATTCCTGAAATGGTATAATCCACATTCCGTTTGGAGAATTCATTTTTGATATCCCGCTCGGTGATAATGATGGATTCATCCAGGATTTTTTGCAATTTATAATTCGGGACATAGGTATTTTTCATGAACGATTCAATGGGCACCCATTCGTCTCCTTGGGGATTTGCCAAAGCTGCGCGGTATTTGTCCCAGTCGAAAGCGCTCTCAGTTTGAAAATTAGGATTTTGCTGTAAAAAGGGCGGGGGGTTGTTTTCTAAATGATACAGGACTTCTTCATCGCTTGCAGAAATATTTAGTCGCTCAACTTCTTGGGAGACGAGAACATCCTGAAGCATATTATCCCAAGCGGTGTTTCGTGCTCTGCGAATCTGAAAATCATTGATTTTCTGACCGTTTGCTCTGGCCTTTTCAATTTCCTGGTTCACCAGTTGATTAAAATACTCCGGTGCTATATCTTGCCCATTGATCCTTGCAATAGTGGTACGCGGGTCCACATTGCCAACAAGTTGGTCGAGAATGTTTGCACCACCGACGAGTCCGCCGATAGTCATACTTAAAAGGAACATTGCGAGCAATGCCCATAACACAACATGCATTTTTTCGCGCATGGATGTCATCAGTGCCATAAAATACCCTTCAAAAATAAAAGAATGATAAAAGTGGAAATAATACCGTGGAAAACGGCGGGCGAATTTATGCAATGGTTCTTTATGAAACAATGATACAACGGATATAACTTTCAGTCTTCATTATGACCGATTGTCAATCCATATATGTCACCAGACACGGTGCACCGGATGTACTCCAAATGAAACCGGATCAACTGGACGAACCCAAAACCGGAGAAGTTTGTGTCAAGATCAGCTATTGCGGGATCAATTTTGCTGACCTCATGGGCAGGATGGGATTATACCCAACTGCACCAAATCCGCCTTATGTTCCGGGATTCGAAATTGCTGGGACCATTGAAAAGGCAGGGGATGAATCTTTAGAAGAATTTATCGGTAAACATGTAGTTGGTTTGTCCCGGTTTCATGGCTATTCCACCCATGCGAATGTTCCGGCAGAGCAACTTTTCTTTATTGACAGCAAATGGCTGGATGTAGCTGCAGCAGTTCCCGTCACTTATTTGACCGCCTATTTTATGATGGTGCACCAAGCAGCTATTAGGGAAGGGGAATGGTTTTTAATCCATGGAATTGGCGGCGGTGTAGGATTAGCCGCATTGCAAATTGCCCACCATTTAGGTGTAAAAATTATCGGCACTTGTTCCGGTTGGAAACATGAACAGATTCGCAGCATGGGCGTAGAACATCTCATTGATTACCGGACAGAACGTTTTCGTGAGCGTGTATTGGATATTACCGATGGCAAAGGTGCGGATGTCATTATAGATTCCCTTGGCGGCAAAAATTTGAAGGAGAGTTATCATTGCTTATCCGAATTCGGCCGGCTTATTTCTTATGGTTTCTCCAAAGCTGCAACAGGAAAAAAGAAAAATATTTTAAAGATTTTACCGGAATACTTGGGAATGCCCCGGTTTAATCCCATGGATTTGATGTCGAAGAATAAAGGTGTTTTTGGATTCCATCTCGGGTTGATCCGTAACAGACAAGATTTGGTAAAACAATATGGCCAAAAATTGTTAAAATGGTTAGATGATGGCATTATTTCACCAAAAGTTGATGCTGTTTTTCCTCTCGAGAAAGCGGCCGAAGCACATCAATATATTTCAGATCGGAAAAATTTTGGGAAAGTTTTACTCATGGCGGATGAATGAACCTGATTTCGTTGGAGAAAGAAATAATTGGGTGTAACAAATGCACTCGGTTGGTGGAATTCCGGGAGAAAATAGCACAAGAAAAACGAAAATCTTATATGGATTGGGAGTATTGGGGGAAAGGCGTTCCCGGGTATGGAAAAGCTGATGCAGCATTGATGATCCTTGGATTAGCGCCGGCGGCTCATGGCGGGAATCGCACCGGTCGCGTTTTCACCGGTGATAAATCTGCCGATTTTCTCTTCAAATGTCTCCACCATGTGGGATTAGCCAACCAGCCAAATTCTGATCATCGTGAAGACGGATTGGTTTTGGATGGTTATATCACACCGGCGGTGAAATGCGTACCACCGGGAGACAAACCCACTGCGAAAGAAAAAGAAAATTGCGAGCCGTATTTAGTACGGGAATTTGAATTGTTGAAAAATTTAAAAGTGGTTTTGGGATTAGGAAAAATTGGATTTGATTCGTGCTTAAAATTTGTCCGGAAATCCTATCCGTTTAAAATGAAAGATTTCAAATTTGGCCATGGCGTCCGATATGAATTGCCAAATGGGCTCATACTGTTTGGCGCATTCCATCCCAGTCCGAGAAATGTAAATACAGGAAGATTAACTTTCTATATGATGGTCGATTTCCTTGAAAAAGTTAAAGGAGAACTTTAATTGAAATTTAAAAAATTATTTTTCATAATAATCTTAATTAGTCCTGCTTATAGTGTTTGGTTAAGTTATGAAGAAGCAGTCATGAATTCGCCATTTAAGGTTGCAACTTTAGGGTGGCGAATTCATGTACCCGGAGAGGATGCGTATATATTCAGGGGAAAGGGCGATAATTGGAAATCATGGTATAAAGTAAGTCTGCCGAATCAGGATACAACTCGTTTCCTGGACAGCACAGCCTTCAATTACAAAGGGGATGATTTATATGTGGAAGGATTATCTTTTTCCAAATCCGGCGATAAACTCCTTGTTAAAACCCATTCAAGAAAAATTTGGCGCTATTCCAGTTCAGCAACCTATTTTGTTTTTGACATGAATATGAGCCAATTGATTCCCATCACGAAGAAAAATAAAAATTTAAGAAATGTGAAATTCTCCCCCGATGGGGAATTTGTTGCTTACGTGAGAGAAGACAATAACTTGTATATTTACGAATTTAAACGGAAGCGGGAAAAACGTCTCACAATAAGTGGTTCAGAGACAGTTTCCAATGGACATTTCGGTTGGCTTTACGAAGAAGAATTAACCGGATATGACGGCTATCGTTGGTCACCGGATAGTAAATCCATCGCTTTTTGGGAAGAAGATGAATCCATGGTTCCGGAGTTTACTTTATTTGATGAAATGAAAAAATATCCCACTATTCAGAAAATACGGTATCCGAAAGCGGGGGAAACCAATCCATCTCTGAGAATTGGGATTGTTCGTGTTAATGGCAGCGGACGGAAATGGCTGGAACATGCCGAAGTGGATAACGATTATTTGCCCTGGATGGAATGGGTGAACGAAGACAAAGTCGCTTTTTTGAAAATGGACCGAAAACAGAAAAATTGGGATATGTTCATCGCAGATCGGCAAACGGGACGGTCTATGAAAGTTTTATCCGAATCTGATCCTTATGGTTGGCTGGAGAATCATGGGCAAATCAAATTTTTATCCGATGGGCGAATTTTGTGGATCTCTGAAAATTCGGGCTATAAACATATTTGGCTGGCGAAACATTCGGGTTCGAACTCGTGGCCTGTCACTGCAGGAAATTGGGAAGTTTCCAGTATCAAACATATCGATGAAAAAAATGAGCAAATCTATTTTATGGCGAATAAGGAATCTGTATTCGAGAACAGATTTTATTCAATTCGATTTGATGGGACAGAATTAAGATTGTTAACGCCTGATGAAGGATCACATAGTGTTTATGTGTCGGGAACAAAAAAGCATTTTATAGACACATTTTCAAGTTTATCAACCCCGCGTAAGATTTTATATAAAGAATTAGAAACAGGGAAAATTGTTTTAAATCTTGGAGAGACCGATAAAGAGCAATTTCAGGAATACGAATGGTCCACGCCCAAAATTGTTCAATTTCCCACAGAGGATGGGACAGAAACATTGGATGGCATTGTGACGCTTCCACCGAATTATACCAAAGAGAAAAAATATCCTGTCATCATGTATGGTTATGGCATGCCTGGTACGCAAATCGTTTGGAATCGCTGGGGACGGACTTGGAACCAATATTTAGCCCAACAAGGCTACATTGTGTTTTCCATGGATGCCCGTGGGATGAGTGGTCGTGGGGAAGCATTCAAAAACCTAAGTTACGGTGATATGGCTCATTATTTAGCAAAAGATCATTTGGCAGGATTGAACTATCTAGTGAATGAGGGCTATGCAGACACGGAAAGGATCGGTGCTTGGGGCTGGAGCGGGGGTGGATATTTTACGTGTCTCATGCTCACAAAAAATGGAAAGCATTTCAAAGCCGGTGTGTCCGTAGCGCCCGTGACAGATTATCATTTGTATGACACTGCATATACGGAGCGTTCCATGGGTTTGCCGCAGGAAAATAAGGCGGGATATGATTCCACCAATACTATTTCATGGATCAAACGGATGGAGGGAAGTTTACTTTTAATCCATGGAACGGGGGATGATAATGTTCATTCCCAGAATACAACTCATTTTGTCCAGGCGGCATTGAAGGCAGGAAAAGATGTGGAGTGGTTGCAATATCCAAACCGGAATCATGGTATTTATGGTCAAGGCGCCCGGACGCATCTTTATAAGAAAATGATTGAGTTTTTTAATGAAAAGCTTTGAAAGTCTGAAAGAAGAAACTTGAAATCAGAAATATCCAAAACAATTCCATAAATAATTGAATTATTTCTATTTAATTTCTCGCTCATTTTTGCACCAGGAAATATATATTTTCCTGGCATCATACTTCAATTTATACAAATTGGGGCTGTAGCTCAGTTGGGAGAGCGCTTGAATGGCATTCAAGAGGTCGTCAGTTCGATCCTGATCAGCTCCACTTTAAAACCCTCGGGAAACTGGGGTTTTTTTCATTGCAGGACTTGAGTTAAAAATCCGACAGGAGAGTTGACTAAAGGGTTGCAAAAACCATTATTTACCGTCCTTAACCCCACCTACCGAAAAGAAAAATATAAAGATTGTGATATTTTGAGTTTTTGTAAGAAATTCCAAATGCCAATGTTAAATAAAATCACATTTCTCATCCTATTCATGATGAATTTTTCAATTGCAAGCAAGCCGATGTTAAAGTCTAAACATACCTTTCAACAAAATTCAGGAATCAGCCTTGACTTTTTAGTTTATAAACCAAAAGAATTAAATGAAAATATTCCACTCGTTTTATTCCTTCACGGCGCTGGGGAACGAGGGAATGATTTAGATTTGGTAGAAATTCATGGTTATCCTAAAATGGTGAAAGAAGGCAGTGAATTCTCTTTTATAATCGTTGCCCCGCAATGTCCTGAAGAACGATGGTGGGATGAACCGGAATTGGTCACTAGTTTGCTTGAAATAACAAAATATTGCGTCAACACATTACCAGTTGATCCACAACGAATTTATGCTACCGGTCTCAGTATGGGCGGTTACGGAACCTTTTCTCTTGCCATCCAGCGTCCGGATCTGTTTGCCGCTATTATACCGGTCTGTGGTGCAGCGGATTTAAAAAAAGTGAACAAATTAAAAGATATGCCGATTTGGATTTTTCATGGTGATGCGGATAATTTGGTTCCCGTTGAGAATTCCATAAATGTTTTTAAAATTCTAGAGCCTATAAATCCAAAGGTAAAAATGACAATTTATGAAGGTGTTGGTCACGATTCCTGGACGGAAACCTATGAGAATCCTGACGTAATGGATTGGCTTTTAAGCCAAAGAAAATCAAATTAATTACTCGTTGCCTGTCCGCCAATCAGCGGAAGCAACGCCCCTATTCAGGATTAAAGATTACTTAGTGAAAACCTCGAATTGTTAAAAAATAATCAATTGAATTTTATTTGGGCTAAAGCCCTTTCTTTTTTGCTCTTTTACCCTGTATAAATGCAGGGGTAAAATGCGAATACCGTATTAAATAATTCTATTTTACACCATATAGGTCAGGGTAACACTCAAAGGTTTAATCGAATCCATGGATCACGGGCTTTTCCAGCGGCCCTTCTAATTTTAATACAATAGTCGCACCTTTCCGATGCAGAGTTTTTCCTTCTTTTTTCTCCCATTCCCGGATCCATTTTCTAACGCCCAACGCAATGGGTTGGATTCTTACTTCCATTTGATGGAGCAACATTTCCGGATGAATTTCATCTTGGCGAAGTGAAAAATCACCATTTACATTAATTTTTAAAAAGGGTGTAGCAAAAACAAAATGAATATCACCTGTGTATTCATTAATGAGATTGATAGCCAGTTCCACCAAGCGCACCTTAAATGCGTTATTCCAAATACCTAAGGTTTCTAATAATTTTTGGATTTCCGGTTCTTCTTTCAAATCTTCCGGAATCTTGATTTCAAAATTTCGAATAGAGAATTTCCCTGTTCCATGATGAAGAATGGGCTGAGTGGATACATCACCTTCAAAAGCGACTTTTGTCGCTTCCAGTAGCAAATTCGGTAAATGAATCTTAGAGTGATTGTTAAGATTATTCGCAGGCGTTGCTGTAAAAGAAATATTTTCAATTTTGAATTGGCCACGATCAAGGATGAAATCAAACTTTGTTTTCTCTGGATAATTTACAATTTCAATTCGAGATGAATAGTGCTGAGAAATTTCTCTGATTTCTAAAACATAATCCCAAAATGTATCGGGTATTTGATACAGAGAATCCTGGAGAGGGTTTGTTTGAAATGTCCTGCTTTGCCAGTCAAAATAAACAGGCTGTGTTTCGGCAACCGGATGAATCTGAGAGGGTTGGGCGATGATTTGATCCGGTAGGGCAAGGGAATAAGACCAAGTTTGATCACTGAATGGATCAGCATCCAAATCCAAATATTTTTGAATATAAAGGTCATTGAGGGATTTTGGGTTTTTTTCCAAATCAAGTTTAAAAAGATCCACTGCATCTTCTATAAGACCAATGGCTTCTTTGGGAATGGATTCTCTTTTTTCCAATCGTTTAATTCTTTCCCCAGTGACCCAATCTGGCATAGATAGGCGAGCACTCAGTTTCAATTGATTGAGGTTAAAATTGGGTCCGGAGATCTTTGTGCTGAAAAATTGGGTATCGCCCTTTTGTTTTTGAGAGATGGATAAATCAGAGAATCCAAAACTTATTTCACCCAGGTCAAATGTATATCTTGTTCCTTCTGGCTCATGATCAGGGGTTAAATCAACATGCAGATTTTTTAAGTAAATACCTGTTTCTGCCAAAGATCCATTTGCCGTGCCGGGTATTTGCCCATGGAGAACATAGATGCCTAATAAAAAAAGGCAGAAGCGATAGTTCAATGCATTAATTTTTGTTGGTAACACTGCAATTGGAGAAGGTTTGAAATGGTTCTATTTATTCCGTCTAAAAAATTAGTAGTTTTTGATGTTTAAAACGGGAACAATTTTTCCCTTTATTTGTTCTGAAATCACAATGAAAACCAATTCCAAACTTGTTTATTCCACGGATGAATCTTTTTCCATGGAGGCAGAAGGACCGGAGATTGCAGCAATAGATGCAGTTCATCAACGTGTTCGAATACATTTAGACCGTAAAGGTGGTGGTAAAATCGTTTCTGTGGTGAAAGGCTTGGAAGAACCGCTGAAGACTTTATCAGTTTTAGCGAAAGATTTGAAAAAAGGATGTGGTGTAGGCGGGTCAGTCAAAAATGGTGAAATTCTTGTGCAGGGAAATCATCGGGAAAAAATTCAAAAAATTTTAGAAAAAAAAGGATACAACGCCAAACTTAGTGGCGGATAAATATTTATGAAAACAGTAATAAAATATTCATTGACAGCTTTGATGATAACCATGATGTTTTGGTCCTGCTCCGAAGCATCGGGACATGGAACGATAACGATGGTTCTTTCCGGTAGTGTACACGGTCAATTAGACCCTTGCGGCTGAAAGAAAAATCAACTGGGCGGTCTGTCCAGACGATATGTTAAAATCAATGAACTCCGGGAATCGGGGATTGATCCTCTTATTGTAGACGCCGGGGATTTATTTTTAAGTACACCCAAACTGAATCCCACCAATATTGAATCAGAGCAGTATCGAGCCGGTGCTATGTTAGATGGTTATAGTAGAATCGGCTGCGATGCCATCAATGTAGGCCACTATGAAATGCTGAATGGTTTAGCCTTCTTGAAAAAAATGGATGAACTGTGCGAGATTCCATTCCTGTCGGCAAATTTGCGGGACGTGGAAACGAATGACCTTATTTTTGAACCATATCGCATTGTGGAAAAGGGCACCTTAACAGTGGGCATCGTTGGCGTGACAGATAAATTACCAGACACGTCCAAATCTATGATCACGGATGATTACATCGAGGCAGGGAACCGGTATATTAATGAAGTTTCCAAAAAAGCAGATTTGGTCGTCATTTTGGTAAACAGCGATCGGAAAACATACGGCGATTTACCAGTGAAATTTGCCAATGCTGATTTTATTGTCACCAGCGGCAGCACCAATATGACTCGCCCAAATACACCGCAAAAAGAGGGAGGCCCTTACATTTACTCATGTGGGAAACAAGGCAAATATCTGTCTGTCCTAACAGTGAATTATGCAGATGATGATGAACCTATTGTGGATGTGTCTTCTCATGAGAAAAATATCAAATCAATTCAAAAACGCTTTGAAAGGTTGCAAAAGAAAGACCCTGAAAAACCGTTGGAAGAATTATATGCCAACCAGAAAAATGTGTTAAAACTCATTGAGCAGTACAGAATGGATATTCAGGAATCTGAAAATGTGATAGAGGAAGCAGTGAATACGATGCAATTTGAGACAGTTGCCTTAAATAAGAAAATCAAGGATAACCCTGAATTTTTAGCTTTTGTGGATGAATCCTTGGCAACTTGTTCTTCATTGAAACCAAAAGTTGCAAAAGTTGCTCCGAAATCAAAACAGAAGAAAAAACGCAAACCTAATTCTAAAAAACACGATAGCCATGCTGGCCATAATCATTGAGCCGAATTGAGCTCCATTTCGGTATTGAATTATAAAAAGCAGATTTCATTCTATATCGTTGCCTCCCTTTTGGTAGGTTTGATTTCCAATGTAATCCGAACAGATGCTATCCCTTGGATCTCACCGCCATTAAAGGTTGTGGAAAATGCTGATGATGCATTATTAATTCTTTCCGATCCCCAAATTCGTGAAATTAATCTTGATATGGCAAAATCCTTCCATGAAAAAGGATTGTTGTTTGTGGATGCACGGGCGGAAGAATATTTGGCTGAGGGGATGATTCCGGGAGCCATTGCCAATGATGATGTAGGTATGCTGTCTGAACAAATTGAGTACCTTCTCAGCGGGGTGGAAAAAGGATTTGTTATTTATTGCAGTGATGATGATTGTGGTTCCAGCGAAGAATTGGCCTACGAATTGCAAGATTTTGGTTTTATGAATATTTTTGTTTTTACGGGAGGCTGGAAATCATGGACAGAAGCAGGATTGGACACAGAGGTTCATGAATAAGCTGCAACCATATTTAATTATTTTAATTCGGATTTTACTAGGGGCCATTTTCATTTATGCCAGTTATGATAAAATCCTTGATCCCGGAAAATTTGCCCGTGACATTGCCAATTATCATATTGTACCGTTTGGTTTAGAGAATATAATCGCTCTCATAATTCCATGGTTAGAACTGCTTATAGGGATTGGACTGATTATCGGTGTTATGGTTGATGGCGCTGCATTGATAAGTGGTGGATTATTAGCTTTATTTATTGTTCTGATTGCTCAGGCGATTTTACGTGGTTTCGATATTGAATGCGGTTGTGCTTTAAAGGAAGGCCAGTTAGTGGGATGGGACAAAATATTGGAAAATTTAGTCTTTTTAGGTGCATCCTTTTTAGTGTGGCAGCGGCAGAAAAAACTTTTGGAAATTTTCCCCAAAACGACGTTGTCAGACTAAGAAGCGAACAGTAATTTTCGCCGCTCAATATTGGGCTGAAATATAAAATCCATTGCGAGAGTAGCTCAGCTGGTAGAGCATCACGTTGCCAACGTGAGGGTCGCGAGTTCGAATCTCGTCTCTCGCTCATCAATGAACCCGCCGAAAGGCGGGTTTTTTGTAAAATGAATCGTTACATGTGAATCTCGCCTAACTCATGCAACCTAGTAGTTGATGGACGTGTGCGGTTCTCTTGCACATTATTAAATCATAAATAGAAGCTTTGTTATTTAAGATATTTCTTATAATCTCCGTTATGAATAGGAATTTCATTTTTCTTTTTTCTCTCCTGATTCTTGGTTGTGATGTGGATGAGGACTTACCGGATAATCCCACGGATCTCAGAGGATTTTTCACATTGGCTAATGAAAATCCCAGGATCCAATTAACATGGGAGGGATCTATTTCGCCCGATGTGAGCGAATACCATATTTTTAGAGCAATAGGAATAGAAGGCAACTTTGACTCGCTGACCACAGTCGATCCGTCTGTTTTAACTTATTCAGATACGAATGTCGCTTGGCAAGAATCATTTGGGTATAAGATCAGGGCAAAGGATCAATCCGCGAATATTGGTGAATTCTCTGATTCTTTATTTATCGAATGTTATAAACCAGTGGGCCAATGGGCCTTCCCCAATTATGATTCCCTGTCTATTTGCATTGATCCGATTATATATGATATACCTTCAAACTTTCAACTTGATGTGGGTGATTCATTGATGGGATTGGGTGATACGGTTGGGACCATGACCTTTTCAGAAAGTATTTTGGATTCCATCGAATGGATTGGAAACGGGTGGATGGTATTTAATTACACCACATTGGAATTAAATAATAATCAGGAATACGAAACAATTACCGCAAATAAATTACCGGAATATTATCAAATTGAACTTTTAGATCCGGATTCGGGAATAATTTTCTTTTTATCCGGTAAATACGAATCTATTGAATTAGTCCAAACCGTGAAGGATTGTGATGGGATTCCGTATTTCCCTTAAGATCCAGCGCCACATTCCTCGTTAGATTGGTCACTCTCGGTTCCATAGGCGTTTACCCCTGAAACGTTAAAACAGGTGGTATCCGCTGTACCGATCTCAACATCGTAGGTAAGATCGGTAATTTCCAAAAGGAATATACTGTCTTGATAAACTTTGTAATTCTCTGCGGAAAGGACAGAGCTCCAATTCAGGGTTGCAGTTGAATCTGTAATTGTCAGCGATAAGACTGGTGGTGTAAAATCTCCAGTCCCACATTCTTCATTGGATGGATCACTTTCAGAACCATACTGATTAATCGCTATTACAGAAAAACAAGCTTCAATGCTGTGAGTCATTTCGGTTTCATAATCAGTATTTGTAGTTTCGGTTACAAAAACACTGTCCTTAAATACACGATATCCCGTAGCAGAGGAGACAGAAGTCCAACTCAAACTGCCATCTGTTCCAGAAATTGAGAGTGCGAGTACAGGCGGTGTCAATTCTTCTGGCATATTAACACTTAACGGATCTGAAGTTTCACCTTGGGTCCCTTCAAAATCGTAAGCAGTAACCGTATAAATAAAGGTTGTATTGTAGGCCAATCCGGAATCAGTCATGGTTAATGATTCTCCGGTCCATATTTGAGTATCATCTCTTTCAATCGTGTATCCTGCTGCGTTATCCACGGCAGACCAAACCAATGTTACATTTGTATCATTAATGGTTGCACTAAATGAAGCCGGAGCAGGTAAGGTGGGCACTTCACATTCCTGATTGGAAGGATCACTTTCAGAGCCATATTCATTTATGGCAGTTACAAAAAAGCATGTGGAAACGCCGCCTTCCATTTCAATCTCAAAACTCGTTGCAGTGACTTCCTCTATAAAAGTGCTGTCCCGAAAAACTCGGTACGCTGAAGCGGAGGAGACCGATGTCCATGTCAAAGTTCCAATAGAATCTGAAACAGATAACGAAAGGGTGGGCGCTGTCATTTCTTCATGAGTGGTGACGCTCAAAGGGTCGGATTCCGTTCCATTGGTACCCAATGAATCATAAGCCGTGATGGTGTATAGATAGACTGTATTAAATGCCAATCCAGTATCAGTTAATGTTAATTCTGTTCCATTCCAAATTTCAAAGTCATCCCGTTCAATTATGTACCCGGATGCATGGTTTAAACCATCCCAAATTAAAGTGACTGTATCTTCAAAAATGGTAGCGCTAAATGTTTCCGGTGCTCGCAACAAGGGAATACCACATGATTCACTTGAGGAGGGTCCTTCAATTCCAACTCCGTTGATGGCTGAAACTTGGTAACAATATTCAATGCCTCCTGAAACGGAATCATCGTAGGATTGATTATCTGTCTGAGCCAGAAAAACAGTGTCTCGATATATTTTAAATGTTACTGCATCATAGGGCGCATCCCAACTCAGAGAAACAGTCTCTTCAGAAATAGATAAACTTAAGTTTTCAATTTCACCTTCATATTCATTCTGAACGGTTACACTCACAGGTTGTGCTGTAGTTATATTCCCGGAAAGATCACTGGCTGTCATTTGGATTGCATGTTCGCTGCCATTGGCTAAGTCATACGTTCCCCAGAGATGAGTGTACGGGGAATCTGTTACTGTAGCAGCCAATTCTTCATCAATGAAAAATTTGACATCCTGTATGCCCATATTATCCGAGGCAAATGCAGAAATAAAGACTGAATCACCTACTGTTTGACCGGAGACTGGCGTTAAGATGGCAACCACAGGTGGGGTGGTATCATCCCCGGGCGTGACCACATTGTTGACTAAAACCGAGATGGGCGCAATATCAGTTTCATTACCGCCTAAATCTTTGATCGTTGCGCCTAAAACGTGTTCTTCATCTTCCGTCCCTGTTTCCGTATCCCAACTGAAAATGAATGGATCGCCCGTATCAATCCCAATGGAACTTCCCTCCACAAAGAATTCCACTTGCTCAATGCCCACATTGTCAGAAGCTGAAACTTGAATTTCAATCACTTCATTGACAGTTTGGCCAGCGTAAGGGTAAAGGAAGAATCCGGTGGGAGGTATATTATCATCGTTGTTGACATAAACAGCAATGGGTTGAGTTTGGGCATCATTTTCACTGGTGTCAAATGCCTTCACATACCAAGTGTGTTCTGAATCATCCTCCACGGCTGTGGAGTTCCATTCATAAGTGTATGGATAAGAATTAATCGTTGTCTCCAACACGTAATTGTGGTAAAACTCTACGCGATTTATACCAACATTATCTAAGGCAATGGCTGTGATATTCACCGTCCCGGAAACGGTCTGATTTGCTGCCGGTTCATACATAACAACTGTGGGATCTGTCACATCCGGTTCTTCAATATTATTTACCCGCACAGTGATGGGGAATAATGCTGTGGAATTTCCGGCGGCATCGGTGATATTCACATTGATGGTATGATCCGCATCTTCCGCAGATTCTGTTGTATTCCAAGAGTGTGTATATGGCGATGTGTTATCTTGTCCGGCAGGGGAACCATCAATGATAAAATCCACAAATCCCATCTCAACATTATCATAAGCTGTAACTTCAATATCAATCGTACCTGAAACAGTGGAGGCGGAAGCCGGGTTTGTGATATTGCCTGTGGGTGGAATATTGTCTTCCGCTTCATAATTATCGATGAGAACTGAAATGGGACCTAGTGTTATTTGATTTCCAGCAACATCCTGTACATGGACATGAATAGTATAGGTAATATCATCAACCTCTTCCACAGTATTCCATTTATGTGTATAGGGTGATTCTGTCAATGTGGCTACGGTATCACCTTCAATATATATATTAACAAATGCAACTTCCTCATTGTCATCTGCTTCTACAATGATTGTGATTTCATTGGAAAGTGTTTGCCCTGTAAATGGATATATTATAGTTCCGGTGGGATTCACATTGTCCACATTATCTACCAATACCTGAATAGGATTGGTTCGGTTTATATTCCCAGCTAAATCCTTAGCTTTGGCATAAAGTGTATGGTATTCATCTTCCGCAGCAGTTGTTGTAATCCAGGAATATTCATAAGGACCTTCTTTTTGTGCTAAAATTGCTGAATCATTGAGATAGATGTTAACTATTTCTAATTCCAAATTATCAAAAGCATATGCTGAAACTGTAACTGTATCAGACAAAGTTGCCTGATCAGGTGGGAACGTCAGTGTCACAGTTGGAGGAATAGAATCCTGTTCATCCGGTACTTCAAAAAATGGTCCTTCTTCACAACTTAAAAGCAATAAAAGAATAGGCGAGATATAGTGAAATAATTTTGACATTAATTAGAAACCGTTACTAAAACAGGTTGGGCGATGGTTGTGTGTCCTGCACCATCAGTCGCAGTAGCCGATAAGGTATGCTGGGAGCCATTTTCTAAAGTTGATGTGTCCCATTCTAATTGATAATCTTCAATTGAATCAGATCCGATAGATTCACCATTTACAAAAAACTCAACTTCACTTACCCCAAAATCATCATTGGCAATGACAGTGAAAGACACTGTCCCGCTAACGGTTTGTCCGGAAAGTGGATTCGTGATTGCCAAAACAGGTGGGGTAATATCATCGGAAACATTATTAACGAAAACGCTTACAGGCTGCACATAGGCAATATTATCGGAAGAATCAGACACCACAACGCTGATAACATGGTCTTCATCGTCTGCTTCCTCGGTTGTATCCCATTCATAGGTATAGGGATAATCCGTTAAGGTTGTTCTGTGATTACCATCAATTGAGAGGTCAATAAATGAAATGGCAACATTATCCGTTGCAGAAATCTCAATAGTAATTGTATCGGATACTGTTTGCCCGGCGATAGGATTCAGGATTTGGCCCGATGGGGCAATATTATCAAAATTATCCACATAAACGGCGATTGGGGTACCCAACATGGCATTCCCTTCCAGATCGAATGCCATAACGGCAATAATGTGTTCCATATCATCCGCAACGGTTTCTGTGTCCCAAGAATGGTTATAGGGTTCCGTTTCATCCGTATGGACAGAGTCGCCATCAACAAAAAATTCAATACGGTCAATGCCCGTATCATCTTCAGCATGGACTTCGATGGAAACAATTCCGCTCAAATCCTGCCCTGCAGCCGGTTCCATGATTAACACTGTTGGCGGTGTTGTATCTCCTGGCGGTTCATTATCCACAAAAACTGTAATTGGATTCAATGGCGCTTCATTTCCGGCAAGGTCAATTAATACAACACTAATTGTATGTTCCGTATCTTCTTCTTCAATGGTGGTATCCCAAATATAATAATAAGGAGTTTCTTCAATGGTTGTGATGTAAGTACCATTTATGGAGAGGGCGACTTCACTCATGGCTCGGTTATCAGTAGCGCTTACGATAATTGCCACCTCACCGCTAACGGTTAGACCTGCAGGCGGGCTTGTAATGGATCCTGTTGGCGGCATGACATCGTCCTGTATATCATTATCAACAATCACGCTAATAGGTGGCACCGTGGTTATATTATTACTCATATCTCGAACCACTGCATAGATTGAATAATACTCATCATCGGGAACAGTGGCCGTGTTCCAAAGATAGGTGTAGGGCGGTTCCAATACATAGCCTTGGAGAATATTATTTATATAATAACTCACATATTGGATACTGTCATTATCGGATGCTTCTACTGTGATTTCAACAACATCTTGTACATATTGCCCGGCAAATGGATTAAGAAAAAAAGCTGTCGGTGGTTCATTATCATGGTTGTCTGCCTTAATCCGTATAGGAAAGGATGCATAATCATTATTAACAGCATCATAAGCCACAATGGAAATAAAATGAAATTCATCTTCTTCATAATCACGCGTTTTCCATTCATACTCATACATGTCCTCTTCGCCGGTTGTATCAGTCCCTACCCATTTTTGATTTATATAAAATTGAACAGAATCCACCTTATCATTGTCTGTGGCACGAGCAATGACTGTTATATCTCCGTTAACGGACACACCATCAACGGGATAAATGATGACGGCCTGAGGCGGTGTTGTATCCGCAATGGGCAATTCTTTGGGGAGGTCTTCACAAGACATTGATAGAAGGCTCAAAAGAAGAACACCCGAACGGAGACTGAAATTTATTTTCCGTACCATGACTCTAATTTACGATACTTTTTTACGAATCCACCCAACGACCTTTCCGCCGAATTTTGTTTTCTCAATTCTAAAAATCATTCTTTGTGTATACGTGTAAGCAATATGTCGAAAGGAAAAAACATACATATTTCTTCCGAACTTTTTTTCTTCCCATACAGGTGTAAAATAAAATGTATTCTTATTCTTCCAAATGTCGTAAACCATAGAGGATAAAACAGAAATGGGAATTAAAAATGAAACAGATTCGTAGGTCACGCCCGTTTCTCTCATTCCCACAAGACTCATTTTTGGAAGTAAATCATTAAATTGATCCCATATTTGAGGTGCCGACCTACGTGAGTCATCCCATTTTAATGGAACATCAATTGTTGCGGCAATTAAGAATGAAAAGAATGAATAATAAAATCCTTTGCGAATGGAATATTCCAAAATAGAATAATCCGTAACAATTTTTTCAACTTGATATAAAGAAATCAGTTTAGTACGATTTACTCCTGTATTGATGTATACTTCTGGATGAATCATATCTTCATTGAATTTTATATTGAAAAATTCAAGGGTATCTCCGCTCAAGGTAAATAAATGCCCTGTTCGATTTTCCATTTTATTTATGTTTTGTTCAAAACTCCAACTATAATGAAATGTCCGACCAAAATCATTGTATATGTAATAAATATCTCGAACATACACCGAATCAAAATCAACAGAATCTCTTGGAATATATCGGATAAACTCCTGTCCAACAGAATCTATTGATCCAATAATGGTCTCACCATTGTAATTCACTAGCATATGCATTACATCCGTTTCCGGTTCATTTGACCATGCGTATGAAATTACAAAAAGGAATATGCTCGCCATTTGTTTCATGGGGCGTAAATTAACAACCTTGTATGAAGAGTCAAATTCAAGTCTTAATCTTCTGTTCAGCCATTTGGATAGGAGAATTAACACCTGCACAGCCCAATCTCAGTTTAGATTTGGGATTGGGTTTTTACCAACCCACTCTCACAGGATTTGATGAGAATGAGAGTGTCCCCTTCCCAGCAGGTGGCATTCTGAATCGAAATTTGCTTTTAAATTGGGGTATATATTATGAATTTTTCAGTAATGCGAGAGTTGGGTATACGTCCTTTACATCTATTGAATTTGGAAAGTTAGGGTTGATTAATTCTGCTGAATCGGTCTTTAGAAGGACGATTCGATACAGACTATTTCCATTGGAAACTTTTTTCCGTTGGAGGCCGAAAATTGAATTGAATTTTACACTTTCGCCCATTTGGGGACGTGGTCGCATTACTGTGGATACCTCTCCGGGGGACAAAGCAGAAGATTGGAATTTCCTCTTAAATAGTTTTGGTAGTTCAGATCCAATGGATGAAATGGGGACCACAGATGCTATGTTGGTGGATTGGTTAGGTTATGCAGGTATGATTGGATTTCGGTTTTATTTCTCTTCTCGTATTGGATTGGATGCGAAAATGGGTTTTATGAATAATTACTATAATAATGAAAATTGGCGGATTCAAACTGTTAAGGTAACTGGTCCCGCGATGACGATAACAAAAATACCCATTTTTTCCATTAAAGTTATTTATGGATTAAAATGAGATTATTGATACTCTGTTTGATAATGTCTTCATTGTTATTTGGGCAAAATGGTGAAGTGGAAGACATTCATCCATGTGATGATCCATTATTGAAAATTGCACAATTGGAAGGGATTAAATCAATCCCGATTAAGGATATGTACCGTTTCAAAAAATTAATGAAATCCTGTGAAGAGCAAGGGGGCGGAAAGCAAATTGAACAAATTATTTATCGGGATTGGGAGCGGGATTTTAGGCGTGCCAAACTCATGGATTCCTGGACATCCACATTTTCAATCTGTGTTTTTTTGGTCGCTATTTATTATTTTGCAGGTTTAGTCTTAGCCACTACGTAAACTCAATTGTAGCAATTGTATTTCAGGCAATTTCATTGTCCGGAATCTACATTGATTTAAGATATTATTAAGTTTATCCATGCCCTAAGTTCCGACCCATTTTTTAATAAACTATTTAGGATTTTGGACGCAAATAAATTTCAATGAAAAAAATATTTTTATTATGTATCACACTCGTGATGGTCGGCTGCGGCGGTAACGGTGAGAAAAAAAGCGCATCAAAACAACAATCAAAAACAGAAATACAATCTAAAGATTTAACCACGCCAGCAGAACAAGGTGGGTATGGCTTCGATAAGATTGCCGAAAGTTTAGGCTATGAAACTTATGTTTGGTCTGAAGAAAATGACGGTACATTTTTCGGTGATCCGAAAGCAACAAAAGGTGGACAATTAGATTATATACATACTTTGTTCCCGAGAACAATGCGATACTATGGACAAAACGGCAGTCAGGTACTCAATGCAAGAACGATTCACGAATTGTGCTACGAAGCGCTCCTTGAAACACACCCCGTTACATTAGAATTTGTGCCAAGATTGGCAACGCACTGGTACATAGCCGAAGATAAGCTGACATTTAAATTTAGAATAAATCCTGATGCGAGATGGTGGGATGGATATCCGGTTACATCTGATGATGTCATTGCCACATGGGAGCTTTTAATGGATGAGACTATTCTTGCGCCTTCATACCAGATAACATACTCAAAATTTGAGCAACCTATTGCAGAATCAAAATATATTGTATCCGTAAAAGCAAATTCAATCAATTGGAGAAATTTTCTCTATTTTGCTACATCAATGAGACTGCTACCAAATCACATCCTAAAAGATTTGGATGGGACAGCATTTTTGGAAGAATATGCATTCAGTGTGATACCCGGAACTGGACCATATATTATTCGCGATGAAAATATTCGTAATCAGGAATCATACCTTATTGAAAGAAGAGACGATTACTGGGCAATAGATCACCCATTCGTTAGGTACAGATTTAATTTTGATAAAATAAAGGTTTTTGCGATTAAGGACAATGATGCATTGATATATGAAAAATTTAAAAAAGGTGAAATGGATATATTCCGATGTTATGCATCCAGGCGTTGGGTTGAAGAAACTGATTTTGAAGCAACCCAAAAAGGTTGGATCAAAAAACAAAGAGTTTTTTCAGAAAAACCAGCAGGTACGCAGGGTTATTATTTTAATATGAGAGAGTGGCCTTTTAATGATAAAAATATACGATATGCCTTTTGTTATCTCTATGATAGAGAAAAAATGAATCGAGAAATGTATTACAGTGAATACGACATGATGAATTCTCTTTATTCGGGCAGTGTTTATGAAAATCCAAATAATAACCCTTTCAAATATAATCCAAAGAAGGCCTTAGAACTCTTGGCTGAATCTGGATACCGTAAAAGAAATAAAGATGGGTGGTTGTTTCATAGCAAGACTGGCCGAGTCTTATCTTTTGAAATTCCGATTCAAAAAGGCCGCGAGTACATGGTCACACCAGTTCAGCAGATGCTAAAGGAATATGGCATTGATATGCAAATTAAATTCATAGACTATAACACAATGATAAAGAATGTGAATGCCCGAAATTTTAAAATCGCAACATTAGCATATTCTGGGCTTATATATCCCAACCCAGAGGGTACGTTAAGGTCAAAACTTGCAGATCAAAATGATAATAATAATGTTTGGGGATTTAAGAGTGATCGCGTTGATGAGCTATTAGATGAGTATGATATATGTTTTGACCAAAAACGTCGAATTGAAATCATCAGAGAGATTGATGGCATATTTCACGATCAGCATCCGATAGCATATAGTATTGCTAGAAATTATGCGCGTATTATGTGGTGGGATAAATTTAGTTTTCCTGATTGGATGCTCACGAGATATGGAGGCGAGCACTGGGATATTTTTAGTTATTGGTGGTATGATAAAACAAAAAACCACACCCTAAATGATGCTATTGAGCAAAAGATAAATCTACCTTTGAAACCGATAGATATGAAATTCTGGCCTGAGTATTTATCAAAGAATTTATAACACATAAATGTTAACCTACTTTTTAAGACGTATTCTATTAATGATCCCAACATTTTTTGGGTCCACGGTACTTGTATTTACAATATTGCAGATGGCTCCGGGCGGACCTATAGAGCAAATAATGTTAGAACTGCAGATGGGTGGAGGAATGGATTCAGAAGGCGGCGGTGGTGCATCTAGTGATATAGGTGGTTCGGTTTCACTTCCTCCAGAAGCCTTAAAAGAATTAGAGAGGTTTTATGGATTTGACAAGCCTATCTACCAAAGATATCTAATTTGGCTGGGCGTGTGGCCAAGAGAGATTAAACACAGAGACTTTACTATTGGGAAAGGTGAAAATGTCTATGAAAAACGTGTAGGTAAGAGAGATGGGAGATATTGGAAAGTTGATGTGCATGTAAAAGATTCAGATAAACTGCTTGTCTATGAAAAAGACGGAGTACTGAGTGATGCCTGGCATGCCAATATAGATCAAATCAATGAAAATGGTTCCATGGATGCAGTCATATTTCAAAAGGAATTTTCAGGTATTCTGACAGGGAACTTAGGAAAGTCCTATACATTTCTTCAGCCTGTGACACATGTCATGAA
>CAXFCD010000201.1:0-1907 GCA_964001155.1 uncultured bacterium
AAACAATTCACATCCATTATTTCAATCCTTCTTGTAGGACTCATATCACTCACACCATTGTTTTCCATTGAACGGTGTGATATGCCCTGCTGTGAAACTGTTGAAATCTCTTGCTGCGAAAAAGACAAACCCATGGATTGTCCAATGGAAATGTCAGAATGTCGCCTCAGTTCATTCATTCCGCTCATGGCAGCGCCGCTGAATGAAGTAAATGTTTCCAAAGAATATGACATTTCCGAATTAATGCACATTCGGTTTGAGTTGAATCAATTCCGTGGTTCGATTCAACCCATCCATATCTTTTCTTTCCAACACCCACCGGAATATTTTATACCCCTAATCTGTTAAACTAAATCCTTTTTTCAACTCATGCTTTTTGAACGAATCAGAAAGCATTGTCACAAAAAAAATAAAAGGATTTAGTATGAAAACATTTCATAAAGTCATTTATGCGATAGCTGTAACATCAGTTATTTCGGTAAATGCACAAAACAATAATTCAATACAAATTAAAAAAGCCATAGTTGAAATTGGCCAAAATGATTTAGTCTTTTCTGTCAGTGGTCTTGTCTGTTCATTCTGTTCATTCGGACTCCAAAAAGGATTGTCCAAATTGGATTGGATTGACAAATCAAAACATGATAAAGGTGTCTTTGCCGATATCAACAATCAATATGTCATGGTTGGTATAAAACCCAATCTGGATAAAAATATCAATGACGCAATTTCGATCATCAAAAGTTCCGGATATGAGGTGTACGATTATTATATTAATTCGGAAGGAGAAGGTATCGAGAGACATAAAATAAAAGAGGCACCAAATGAAAAATAAAGCACTTTCAATCTTGTCTCTCTTTACATCATCAGGAACTTTGATTTGCTGTGCCTTGCCAGCTTTGGTGGCAACGCTGGCTGGGGGTGCGGCAGTGTCCGGTATGGTGGCAGCCTTTCCGGTGCTGATTCCCATTTCCCAAACCAAAGGATGGATATTTCTCATTGGTGGACTCCTTTTGATCCTGAATGGATCTTTTGTCTTTAGGACCAAAAAGGAAGTTGCCTGTGAAGTTGGAGAAGAAACGGCCTGCGAGATCGTTGATCGATTCAACCGCCGGATGTTTTTTGTGTCCTGTGGCGTGTATTCTATCGGCGCATTCTCTGCATATGGGTTGGTTCCAGTCCTTCAATTTTTTGAAACATGGAGTCTGTCATGAGAATCTTATTATTCTTATCCATTCTGATGGCACATCAGCCTGTCATGGATATGGCGCCTCGATGGAGTGGCGGCTATGGTTTCCAGATTAGAAATGAGATTATCTCCACATCCAAGACAATTAATTGGTTTGAAGGTGTTTATACTTGGTCCCGGGAAAAACGATTCACGTTCAAAATCCCTGTGGAATCAAGCAATACATTGATGCAGCCCATTCTTGCATTGCCGTTAAAAAAATATCAGAACCATCCCGGTTATACGGAAAATTGGGGAATAACACCCCAAGTGAAACTCCCTTTAGGTGGAGAGGGTGGTGCCGGCTTGAGCCTTTCCTATAGTTCAGAAGATCCGATATTTTACCAGATGTATGATTTTTTTGGATGGAAAGGATTTGATGGTAAAACATCCATTGGATTTGATGGTAATCTGGGTTGGCATCCTTATCATAAAAATGAGACCAACTCCGGATTCTTTCTCATGGGAGATGTGTCTTGGCGAAAGTCTGGAAATACATCTACGATTCATTCTGGGCCAGTTTTGGTAGGTTATCGAAAAAACATCATGGCGAGAGTCGAATTAAAAATGCCAATAACAGGAACTGAAAAGGCACAACCGATTCTAAATTCAGGTATCGGATTTGTGTTTTAAACCATCAATTTAAAGAGAAAACTATGAAACATTTATTAATTATCTTTTC
>CAXFCD010000202.1:0-31700 GCA_964001155.1 uncultured bacterium
CAGACGTTATTCCAAATTTTATTTGGTGAATTGCCAATGAATTCCTGAATTCTGACCACCAGAATGCGGTCCAGATCAACCCAGTCACCAATGAAAAAGAGATTAGATTTATGACCAATTTGAGCCAATTGAATTGTTGTTTTTTCTTACGCGTCATCTGCTTCCAATTCCTTGGGGTCAAACCCAATTGTTTTCACTTCCAATTCTAATTTGATGCCAAATTTCTTAAATACAGTTTTCCGGGCTAAGCGAATCAAAGCTGTAATATCAGATGATTTTGCCCCGCCATGGTTCACAAAAAAGTTGGCATGATGGGGTGAAATTTCAGCTTCCCCAACTCGTGTACCTTTCAGTCCGGCTTGGTCAATCAAATACCCTGCTGCATGTTCTTTTGGATTTTTAAAAACACTGCCTGCAGAACGGAATTTGAGCGGTTGATTTGTTTTTCGTCCTTTGCTGGCTTTATATCTTTTTTCCTGAATGATCTCAGGATCTTCTTCCTTTAGCTCAAATCGAGCCAATAAAACAAATTCATTTGATCGAATAGTTGAAAATCGATAAGAAAAATCAATATCACCGGGATAATAGGTATTTACCTCACCGGACATATTCATTATTTCCACTGATTTTAAGTAGTTGGAGATTTCTCCGCCGAAAGCACCGGCATTCATGACCAAGGCACCTCCTAAGGTCCCGGGAACCCCAATCAAACTCTCCACACCGGTTAAGTTGCGTTTGACACATTCTTTTACCATTCGGCCTAACATGACACCGGATTCTGCCACAACAGATCCACTATCAAATTCTAAATGGGTCAGTGCTTTGGCCGGCGTAATCACAATACCATCAATCCCCGAATCGGAAACAAGGAGGTTGGATCCGGACCCCACAAAATGGGTTTGAATTTCATGTTCATCAGCGAATTTCAGGATTTCAGCCAAGTCGTACCGATCTTTGGGTGTAACATAAGCAGCAGCTGGTCCACCGATTCCATAAGATGTGTGACGAGACATGGGCTCATTCTCAAGCAGTGTTCCCTTTACGATTTGTTTTAGTTCTGCCATATGCTTCAACCGTTTACTCCCTCTGTCAGCGAAGCCAAATGCAGTGCATAAGATTCACTGTAACGCCAAATGCTTCCGGCACCCAACGTGATAATCATATCATTGGGCTGGACAACTTCGTCCAATTTTGTCTGCAAGTCATCCAAATCCGGGACGAAAAAGCAATTATTATTCATTTTTTTATAACATTCATCAAAAACAAGTTTTGCTGTAATGCCTGGAATTGCTTTTTCTCTGGCTGGATAAATATCTGTAATCACAACAATATCCGCAATTTGAAGTGCTGTAGCAAATTCCCTGAAGAATGCTTGAGTCCGGGTGAATAGGTGCGGTTGGAACACAGCAACGATCCGCCGGTCCCATCCGGCTTTTGCAGCTTTCAATGTGGCTTCAACTTCTGTAGGATGGTGTGCATAATCATCCACAACCATCACATCTTGATGCACACCTTTAATGTCAAACCGGCGTCGGACACCTTGGTAAGATGCTATCCCACCTTGGATTGTGTTGAAAGAAAGGCCCATTTCCAAACCTAAAACAACGGCCGCAAGGGAGTTCAGTACATTATGTTCACCAGGAACATTTAACTGAATATCTCCCATGTTTTCCTCCGCGCGGAAAACAGTGTATGTGGAGCTGTTTTCGTGAAATCGTAGGTTTTCCGCTCGATAGGCCGCATCCCTTGACCGTCCGTAGGTGGTCATGGGCCTCTCAATTTTGGGTAAAATTTCTTGAACTGCCGGTGAATCCGCACAAACAATCACCTCACCGTAAAAGGGGACCGATTGGCAAAATTGAATAAATGCATTTTGCAAATCTGCTAAATCTTCATAGCAATCGGTATGTTCTAATTCTATATTGGTAATAATGCCGATGGTGGGCTTCATGGCTAAAAAGCTGCGGTCAAATTCGTCTGCCTCTACCACGATGATATCTCCGGAGCCTAATTTTGAATTGGTATCCAAATTTTGGACTAAACCACCCACAACCAGTGTTGGATCCATTTTGGCATGAGACAGAAGGGCTCCAATCATTGAAGAGGTAGTGGTTTTACCATGGGTGCCGCCAACAGCGATGCTAGTTTCTTTCACATTGATCAATTCACCTAACATTTCAGCACGGCGAATCACAGGAATCCCTTTTTGTCTTGCTTTAATGATTTCCGGATTTTCCAAGGGAACTGCACTGGAATAAACCAAAACATCAGCATTGGTCAAATTTGCCGGATCATGGCCAATTTTAACATCAACTCCAAGGCTCTTGAGTCGAACAACATTATCATTCTCATTCATGTCGGAACCGGAGACTTTGAATCCTAAATTGAGGAGGAGTTCTGCAATGCCACTCATGCCAATGCCGCCTATGCCCACAAAATATACATTGTCAATTTTTCTGAATGTCATGCGGCGGCCTCGAAAATATGATCAACAATTTCCCGTGTTGCATCTGGCCGGCCCAATTTTTTTGATGCCTCACTCATTTTTTCCAATTCAGCTTTATCATGGATCAAATTCATTACCGAATGGAAAAAATCCTTAGGATGAAGCGCTTTTTCAAATAAGATTCGTGCAGCACCTGCATTGACTAAAGCTTGGGCATTTTTAGTTTGATGATCCGCCGCAGCTGCAGGAAATGGGACCAAAATACTGGGTTTTCCACAAACAGTGACTTCCGCTAGGGTTAGGGCGCCGCTCCTGCAAATGATGAGATCAGCCATGGCATAAATATCCGCAATATTATGAATAAACGGCACCACACGAATATTGTTCGCTTCCCGATGTTTATATTTATTGTATTCCAAATCGCCTGTTTGCCAAAGAACCTGAAGTCCGGCACCAGCTATGTTGGAGACCACTTGATTCATCATTTTATTGAGATAAGCTGACCCTTGGCTCCCACCAAAAAGGAATATCGTTTGGTGGTCATGTTGAAAGTTGTATTCCTTAATGCCTTGATTACGAGAGCCATCGGCGATTCCTTGCCGTATCGGGTTTCCGGTAAGAATAGTTTCATGTTCCAAATGATCGTTTGCTTCGGAAAATGCGACGCAAATTGCTTTTGCCTTTTGGGCAAACCAGCGCGTCGTTACTCCCGGAATGGAATTCTGTTCCTGTAGGATGATGGGTAATGGTTCATCTTTTTTAGAAGCCATGTAAAGAGGCAGTGCAGAAGCATATCCACCGGTCCCAACTACAACTTGGGGCAGGAATTCTTTCATGAGTGAACGCATCTTTAACATGGATCGAAAGATACGTCCCGGTAGCAATACATTTCGTCCCATACTTTTTAGACTGAATCCTCGTTGTAAGCCGCGAATGGGAAGAAGGGTATGCCACACATCTTTCACAGGAAATACGCGAGCTTCCAGTCCAAAATTGGAGCCAACATAATGAATTTTTGCATCGGGCTCACGGCGATGAATTTCTTCACCGATGGCCAATGCCGGAAAAAGGTGTCCACCAGTTCCGCCGCCTGCTATCAATATTTTCCGGTCAAGCATAAAGAGCCGGACTCCACCCGCGGTTGCCACCTACCGATCGCCTCGCCTGGGATATATTTAATAAAATGCCAATCAAAGCCATATTGATCACCATCCCTGAACCACCATAGCTTACCATTGGCATAGGTAATCCTGTCACGGGGAAAATTCCCGTAACAACGGCTGCATTTACAAATGCATACAAAATCAAATTGAACGAAATACCCACAGCAAGAAATACGCCAAAAGGATCTGTACATTCTTTGGCGACTTTCAGTCCCCGGAAGAAAATAAGTAAATAGAGTGTGAGGACCGGAACTGTTCCTAACATAAATCCAAGTTCTTCGCCGATAATGGCAAAAATGAAATCTGTATGGGGCGTCGGCAGAAAATGATTTTTTTCTATGCTATTTCCCAAACCGACACCAAAAATGCCCCCATTTCCGAGGCTGATCAGTGATTGACTGGCTTGGTAACCCACATCCGGTGAATCGCCAATACCAAAAAAAGAAAGAATTCGGATGCGGCGGTATTCCCGTGAAAGTAGGATAGGAATACCAACCAATAAAGCGCCTGCACCGGCAAGTGATAATTGAGAAAATTTTGCACCGCCAATGAACAAAATTAAAACACCGATTAAACCTATCATAACCGCCGTACTGTAATCCGGTTGAATAATGATTAAACCCATGGTAATAGCAATGACACTTAAGGCAGGCAATAACCCAATTTGAAAATCTTTGAGTTGATCCCGTTTTTTATCCACGTAATACGCCATGTAAATAATAATAGCCATCCGGGCAATATCAGAGGTTTGCAAGGAAAATGAACCAATATAGAGCCATCTTGCCGGTTTATACCATCCCAACCCCTTGGCTAAATACACAGCTTTAGTAATGATCAATAAAAGGATAGCCCCAATCACAAAATAGGGAGCGATGTCTTTCAGATGACGATAATCCAAAACTAAAAAACCAAACAGAAAGAAAACACCCACAAGCATCCGTTTGAGATGACCCTGCAAATAAAGCATTTCTGTCCGTCCATTGGAATATGAAAAGGACTCATACCAACTAGCGCTGTAAAGCATGACAGTCCCCACAACAGCAAGAATACCAAGATAAATGAGGAGTTGTCGGTCATATCGTTGAATGAGCATATCAATCATGATTTTGCTAACTCCATCACCATGGTTTTAAAATATTGTCCACGTTCTTCAAAATTTGAAAATTGGTCAAAACTGGCGCATCCCGGAGATAACAATACAACATCCCCGGGAGCAGCCAGAGTCCGGGCTGTCTCTACTGCAGATTTAAGATCCGTGACTTGCACTGATCTTACCGCATCCCCAATTGCAGTGAGAATATGCCCACCGGCCTCTCCATAAGAGATAATATCCCTTACATGACTTGACTTGATATGTGGAAGGAGTAGCCGAAAATCTGCGCCTTTGTTTCGTCCACCCAAGATCAAAACAACAGGCTTTTTAAAACTATCAATCGCCACATTGACGGAATCCAAATTGGTGGCTTTGGAATCATTGATGTAGGTGACCTCATTGGTAGTGGTCACATATTCCAACCGATGTTCTACACCAGTAAAAGTTTTCATGACGTGGACAATATGATCATTGGAAATTCCCATGAGATGAGAAGCCGTGGCTGCACTTAACATATTGGATAAATTATGTTGACCCGGAAGGGCAATGTCCTCTACGGCAATTAACTGGTTTCCATCGAGAGTATTCACATGGTTGGAATCCAAGGAATAGGTAAGTCCCGATCGGATAATACTAAATGGCGTTAACTGGGCACCATGCCCCTCTACCGCCAAGGTTAATTGAGCATCATCCGCATTAAAAACTATGTGTGCGTCCGGCCCCATATTTTTAGCCATATTTAATTTCATATTAACATATTCATCCATGGAACCGTGGCGGTCTAAATGATCCGGTGAAAGATTGGTATAAATGGCAATCTTTGGACAAAAATGTTTCACAAATTCCATCTGGAAACTTGAAATCTCCAACACATAGGCCAAATTTGGTTTTGGGTTTTGTAATTCTTCCAGGACACGTTCAGAAAAAGGAATACCCATATTCCCGCCCATGAGGGGTTGAACGGTGTCCGACCGGTACATTTCCGATAAAATATGAACGGTAGTTGTTTTACCATTCGATCCAGTGACAGCAATAATGGGTGCCTCTGTGTACCAACTGGCAAATTCAATCTCGCCAACCACTGGAATCCCCATTTCTTGTGCTTTTTTAATAATGTCTGCATCCTTAGGTACACCAGGAGAAATAATCCATAAACCTGAATCATATATTTTTTCTGATTGCAAACCGGTTTCGCTTTCAATATGGTATTTTAAAAGGATCATTGCATTATCACTTACATGATATTCAGAAGATGGGTCACTGGCAAAGACACGAGCGCCCAAATGGTTTGCCAGTTTCGCAGCTGCAGTTCCACTCATTCCCATTCCGATGACTGTAACCTTTTTATCACGGATATCAATATTTGCTCTGTTCGAAATATCAATCATCTGATCTTGAATGTTGTGAGTGAAAATAGAGCAAGCAAAAGCCCAATGATCCAAAAGCGGACCACCACTTTCGTTTCCGGCCAGCCTATCAATTCATAATGGTGATGAATCGGCGCCATTTTGAAAAAGCGTTTCCCTACACCAGTACGGGACTTTGTCCAGCGGAAATAAGTCACTTGGAGCATCACAGAGACTGCTTCCCAGACAAATACACCACCTATGATAAAAAGGAGCAATTCTTTTTTAAGCAGTACAGCTAATGTTCCCAGGGCGGCACCGGTAGACAGGGAGCCGGTGTCGCCCATGAAAACTTCGGCCGGAGAAGAATTGAACCATAGATAACCAATGCAGGCTCCAGCCATGGCTGCCGTAAAAATGGTCAGCTCCCCTGCACCTGGTATATAGATGATGTTTAGATAATCAGAGAAATCTACACGTCCTGATATGTAAGCAATTGCTGCAAATACGGTGAAACAAATCGCTAATAATCCCGCTGCCAATCCATCAAGCCCATCGGTGAGATTAACTGCGTTAGAAGTTCCGGTAATCACCAGAATCACCATGAGTGGATAAAGCAGTCCCAAATCAATTTCGACATTTTTTAAAAACGGCACCGTTGTCTTGGTGCTGAATTCCGCAAATTCCGGTGTCTGTAAGATCCAAAGACTTACAATGGATCCCAGAGCAATCTGGCCTGCCATTTTGTATCGCGCTACCAGCCCTCGTTTCAATTTTTTAACCACTTTTAAATAATCATCAATGAAACCAAAAAAGCCCATCCAGAGCGTAGCAACCATAATGATTTGGATCAGTGGACTGTTCAACTTGGCGAAAAGGAGGGTTGGGAGGAGTACGGCCATTAAAATGATGACTCCTCCCATTGTTGGCGTGCCCCTCTTCTTCAAGTGGGATTCAGGCCCTGTTGGGCGAATCTCTTCGCCGATTTGGTTTTTATGTAGTATGTGGATAACCCAGGGCCCCACAATGAAGCTTATGATAAGCGCTGCAATCGCTGCGGATGCAGCACGAAATGTGATGTACTCAAAAATACGGAGTGCAGAAATAGAATCCTGCAGCGGTGTGAGAAAGTGATGAAGCATTAGTCTGTAAACACGCCTTGAATTACTTTCTCCATGGCCATACCACGGGATCCTTTGAATAAAATTTTATCACCGGAATGGATGTTTTTTCGAAGATTCTCTATTAAATCCTCACGGGTGTCAAAATGAATATGATCAATGCCACTGTTGATTGCGGAATCAGTATGGACTGTATTGTCTCCTAAGGTGAATACGCCATCCAATCCCAGTTCTGTACATTTTTCACCCACTTTCCGATGTTGTTCATCAGAAGTGGGACCCAACTCAAACATATCACCAAAAACAAAAATACGCCGGCCATTCCCGGAAAACGCTTTCAAATAATCCAAAGCTGCCAAGGATGAAATCAAATTTGCATTATAGGTGTCGTCAATGATGGTAATGTCATTATACTGCTTGACTTGGCAGCGACCTGAAGGAGGCGAAAAAGTCTGAATATTTTCTATGACGTTTTCCCAATCCAATCCCAAGGTAACCGCAATTGCAGATACAGCAATACTGTTTTTGATAAAGGATAGATTCTGGCTTCCTGTAGGAATTTCATGGGCATCCAAGATCAAGGTAAGCGATCCGTCATTTTCCTGGTGAATATCCGCAGGAAAGTCACAGTCCGGCGATAGACCGAAGGTGACTTTTTCACCTTGAATCCTCATTGCAGCAATTTTTTCATCAGCCAAATTCACAAAAGAAATGCCGTTTTCAAGACTGCGGAACATGGCTGCTTTCTCATGGGCAATGGTTTCTATGGATCCGAATCCTTCCAGGTGCGCCGGTGCAATATTTGTAATGATACCATGGGTTGGTTCCGCAATGTTGCAGAGCAACTCAATTTCACCGGGCAGGCTGGCGCCCATTTCCAGAACGGAAACAGAATGGTCATTATCCAATTGGAGGAGGGTGAGGGGAAGTCCAATAGTTGTATTGAAATTCCCCTGTGTGGCGTGCACAGTGTAACTGCTTTGCAGCACATGTACGAGTAATTCTTTTGTGGATGTTTTGCCGTTTGAACCGGTGATCCCTATCACGGGAATGTCAAATTTATTCCTCCAGGCGGTTGCTATTTTCCCGATCATTTCCAAGGGATCATTCACTTCAATTTGTTGGAATTCCAACGCATCATTTTTTTGGGAAACCAATGCAGCAGCAGCGCTATTTTTTTCAACAAACCCCAAAAATGAATGACCGTCCACCCGTTCGCCTTTTAAAGCAATATACAAATCACCGGCTTTTACTTCTCGGCTGTCTGTTGCTATTCCCAGGACTGGATGATGCAGTCTTTGACCGGTGACTGTTTCAAAAACACTAGAAAATCTTTCCGGATGTTTAATATCTATTCTCATTGGTATTCCCGAATGATTTTCAAATCTGAATAAAAAATCTTTTTACCCATGATATCCTGGTATTCTTCCCGGCCTTTCCCTAAAATAACAACGATGTCATTTCCCTTGGCTCGATCCAAGGCAGCTTTTAATCCTGTTTCACGATCTGCATAAACAGTGAATTCTTCAACAGTAAAACCAGACACCACTTCTTTTGAAATTTGATCAGGATCTTCCGTTCGTGGATTATCAGGTGTAATAAAACAATGTGATGCAAATAACTCAGCAATCCGTGCCATTTCCGGACGTTTTGTTGCATCGCGATCGCCTCCCGCACCAAAGACAACAAAAAGTTCGGTTCTATCAGTCCTCATCTCTTTTAGGGTTCCCAGTACTTTTTCGTAAGCATCCGGTGTATGCGCATAATCAACAATAGCCGTTGCACCCGAAGCAAGTTGAAAGGATTCCATACGCCCGGGAATAGGAGGACAATTTTTGATACCGTTTTCAATGGCATGTTGATCAAGTCCCAACGCGTGGGTTGCAGAAACAGCCGCCAAAATATTTTCCTTGTTAAAATCACCCACTAGGTTTGATTCAATATCAAAGGTCAAATTGCCGGCAGAGATGGTCCCACTAATACCGGAAAGCACCATATTAATACCGGAAAAATGAACCGAAGATCCATTTTCCCGTGAGAAAACTAAGGTTGGCGCATTTGTTTCAGCCCCCATTCTGATACCGTTGGGATCCGATTCATTTATGATAGCTGTGGCCTCCATGGGCAGCATCCTGAAAAGCCGGGCCTTAGCCTGATAATAGGATTCCAATGTGGCGTGATAGTCCAAATGTTCCGGTGTTAGGTTCGTGAAAACCGCCACATTGAAATCCACATCAGCAACTCGATACTGATCTAACGCATGGGAAGATACTTCCATGACGATGTGTGAGAAATCCGCATCCCTCAATTCTGAAAATGTTTGGTGCAAAGAAACAGCATCAGGCGTTGTCAGTGTTGCATCTTGGGAAAAATTATCTGCAATCAATCCAATGGTTCCTAACTGCGCAGTTTTGTGTCCCGCTTCTTTTAAGATGGAAAAAAGAAGGGAAGCGGTAGTCGTTTTTCCATTTGTTCCCGTGATGCCAATGACAGTTAAATCTTTGGTAGGATGTCCATAAAACTCAGCAGCCACAATGGAAGCTGCCCGCCTTGGATTTGCAACAACGACTTGCGGGACGGATAATTCACCCATATCCCGCCCATTTGAGATAACAGCCGTTGCACCTGAATGGATAGCATCGTGAATAAAATCATGGCCATCAAGCTTTGTCCCGGAAATTGCGATAAAAAGATCGCCTTCTTCCACTTGAGCAGAATTCAGTTTTATTCCGGAAATCGCCACATCAGGTATATCCTGTGAAGGAGGAACAAGGGTTTGGACAATGGTATGCAGAGATTTTGTCATTTTAATCCTACGATGCAGGTGTGCCCTTTGTTCAAAATTGTTCCGGGTTTTGGACTTTGCCAGGCTACTTTCCCACTGCCTTGAATTTTAATTTTTAGTCCTCGTTCACGAAGGGTAGTCATGGCTTTCCGCATACTAAACCCTCGGACTTCCGGCATTTCTACTTTATTTGAAAATCTTGCTACGGTTGATAATCCTAATGGAAGCGTGGATGCTTGAACGGCTACGGGTTGATTATTTTGGATCACGAAATCATTTTTCAGAGCCGCGTATGCAAACTCGACACGGGGACTTTTCCTGACCGGTGGCACAATTTCATCATCCATGTTGATTATCCGATTCATCACCCGCTTAAACGCTACAGCTGCACCTTCTGAACCCCAATGGTAAGGCTGTACCGGTTCATCCAACATAATGAAGGCTAGGAGTTGAGGATTCTCATAGGGGAAAAATCCCACAAAATTAGAAATAAATTGATCATTGGAATATTTTCCATCCTGCCATTTTTGGGCTGTTCCAGTTTTGCCTGCCACATCCCATCCGGAAATCTCAGCATTATGCCCGGTTCCGTTTACCACAACGCCCCGAAGTATTTTCCGGAGATGTGCCATAGTTTGTTCATCAGCTATCTTTCTGATGATTCTTGACTCTTCGGCATAGATCACTTCCTGATTATGATCCATGACTTGCCGAACGATGCATGGAGTGACAAGGTAACCACCATTTGCGATTGCACTATAAGCCACAGCCAATTGTAGCCCGGTAACGCCCACTTCATGTCCCATGGCTATTTGTCCTAGTGATACAGCGCTCCAATTTTTAATAGAGCTCAATTTTCCCACGGATTCACCGGCAATGCTCACTCCAGTGGCTGACCCAAAACCAAAGTTTCTACTGGATTGGTACAAGGCTTTTTGGCCCATGCGCTCCATAACTTTAATGATACCGATATTGCTGGAATATTGCATGATTTGAGGGAGGGTGAGCATGCCATACGGTTCGTGGTCCCGCACTTTAATATCATAATAATCGAACTCACCATTTTCACAATTGAATTCTTCCTTGAGTCCGATAGTTTTTTCAGAGATGGCCGAAACTGCCGAAACGACCTTGTAAGTGGACCCGGGTTCAAATTGGTCTGTAATGGACCGAATTCGGTGAAGCGCAGGAGAAGATCCTTGATATTTATTGTTATCAAATCCCGGCGTGGATGCTATGGCAAGGATTTCACCAGTTTGGGGATTCATGATAATTCCAGTCGCAGACACAGCTTCGGTTTCTGTTTGCCGTCGGGTCAATTCCTCTTCTAAAATTGATTGATATTCCAAATCAATTGTCAATTGAACATTACTGCCGTCCACGGGGTTTTGAAAAGGCATGCCACTTTTATGCTGGACTTTTCCGCTCCAACCTTTTGTTTTATAAACCCAGCCCGGTGATCCGGTTAAATAAGAATTGAAATCCTTTTCGATACCTGAAATACCTTCATCATCCACATTGGTGAATCCAAGAACTTGGGCACCAACATGGTTATGGGGATAATATCGCCGGTATTTCCGATCAATGTTTAATCCCTCGAATGCGGTTGTTTCCAATGTACCCAGCGTCTCCCGTTGAAGGTTCCGCTCCAAATATTCAAATTTTGATTTTGAATTCAGTTTTTTGAGATATTTGTCCTTCGGTTGACCCGTCCGTTCGCTAATGGCCGTCGCAAGTCCGGATTTATCTTTGACCTTGGATGGATTAACGGATAAGGTATAATGAATAATATTCCGGGTCAGTGGCCGGTTTTTGCGATCAAAAATATTCCCACGATTCGCCGGTAGATTTTGTTTTTTTTGGGATTGCTTAACAACGGCAATTTGGTACCGTTCACCATTCAAAACTTGTACCTGAAACAAGCGCACACAAAGCCCCGCCCATGACAGAATGATAAATCCTGCAAGAATGGTGATCCGTGTTCTGTATTTCAAGTACGTTTTCGTCACAGTGCGCTGGTCAAGTGAGGATCGATAGCGATCTGGAGGGTTTCAGGTTGTGTAAATACCATATTCAATTCTTTTTGAGCTTTTCTGGCAATAACGTCAGGGCGGCTCAATGATTCAATTATGCTCTGAAGCTCATTCACTTCATTTTGTAATTCATTAGCGGTTGAATTCTGGATTTCGATGGCTAAAAGTGTTTCATCAATTTCGGTATAAACCCAAAGGTATATGATGAGACAGGAAATGATGCCCAGCGTTGACATAAAAAAGATCAGACTTTGGATCACATCCCGTGTTCGTTTCGATATTCTTTTCCTTGCCATTTAATTTATCCTTTTTGCTGCTCGAAGTTTTGCGCTTCTTGATCGGCGATTCTCCCGCATTTCCTCTTCAGAAGCGACAATTGGTTTTTTGGTCAGGATGGATAGATTTCCATCCGCTGCCAATTTTTTAAAACTATGCTTTACCATTCTATCTTCAAGAGAATGGAAACTGATAATGGCGATTTGGCCGCCAATTGTTAGCCTTTCTAAAAAGGTAGAAAGAAAGTTTTCAAGTTTATCCAACTCACCATTCACTTTAATGCGAATCGCTTGGAAAACGCGAGCAAATGTTCTGTCTCGATGGTTGGGCGGTGTACACCGTCGGATGGCTTCAACCAGGTTGAACACCGTATTTAATGGCCGCATTTTTTCAATACTCTTGGCTATAGCCCTGGATCGCCTTTCTTCACCATATTGGTAGATCACATCCGCCAATTCATTCACAGGAAATTGATTCAATATATCGGATGCTTTCAAGCTTTGGGAAGCATCAAAGCGCATATCCAAGTCTGAATCAACTGCGTAGGAGAATCCTCGTTCGAAAGAATCCATTTGCAGGGACGAAAGCCCAAGATCCAGCAACATACCGTTCACCTGGTTAATCCCATTTCCATCCAGGATGGGTTTAAAATTGTCATAGGAATCGTGAAATAGAGAGACGGGTGTCGATGAACCAGAGAGACGTTTTTTGCAAAATGACAGAGCCTCATGATCCCGGTCAATCCCGATAAAATGCCCTTGAGCAGACAACTGGTCGAGGATAAGCGTAGCGTGCCCTCCAAGTCCAACGGTTCCGTCCAGATAGATTCCGTCGGTAAAAATATTTAGGCAGGATAGAACTTCCGTCGGCAGAACCGGAACGTGAATCGGCGTTCCTGATTGCTGCTTTACTGTCATCAAAGAATAATTTTATCAGCCAGGTCATCATAAGCTGCCGCATCGATTTCCATACTTTGTTCGTCCGTTTCATTCAAGCGATCCGGGTTCCATATTTCTATTTTATTGACCATGCCGATAATCAGCGCTTCCTTTTCCAATCCTGCATATTCAATCAGGGACGGAGTCAACGTGATCCGTCCCTGTTTATCGTATGTGGAAGGGGAAGCATACCGCGCAGTATTCCGCACGAATGTCCTGTTAATTTTTGATAGTGAAGAAAGATTGCGGAGATTGGACTCGATATCTAACCATTGGACCATGGGATACACCCAGATACACGTGTCCATTCCGCGGGTGATGACAAATGTATTCTCATTATCATCAGATAAGGATTGCCTGAATTTTGCCGGGACATTTACACGGCCCTTGGAATCCAGCGAATAGGCGTATTCGCCGATAAATGTATTGTTTGTCAAGGTCATGATTTATTAGGGGAAATTACCCACAACTACCCACAATCTTACCCACACGAAGGAAAAATGTCAATAATTAATCAGAAATATTTTGAAAAATAGGCAACTCTACCGACGATAAAGATTCTCGGTGGTAGAAAGTGGGTTGTAGAGGAGGGAATCTACCGAAGCGGCTTGTACCGCTGAATAACCATGGAGGGAGGGTTCGGTTTGATGGTTAATCGAAGCGGGTGGCTGTAATCGGAAATGCGTTGGAGATTCACGCCATTGATAAAAATCGTGAGTCCTTTAGTATGGGCAAACAATAATTCAGATGGGTTCACGAATGCTTCCAGATCCTGCTCCCAATTGGGTTGGATCATTTGTGATACAGCTGACAATTTATCAAGTTTAAATGAATAGGCGGTTTGGTTCAATGACCGGAGTTTGATGGAAAAAGGCGGTATAACAGACAATAATTCTTCCCGCGTATTATCCAAAATAAAATTGGTGGCAATGTCTGTATCGGAAATGGAACTAACTGTTTCCTGAATGACGGGACCGCTTTCAGTGCCCATGGCAGCGCTTTGCTCACTGAATATTTTTTTAAAAATCAAAATTGCAAAAATAAACACCACCAAAAGGACACCGCCTTTTATGAGATCTTGCCGAAGCTTTTGATCCAAATTTGATATGAAGTTATGGTCTGCTCCGTAGTTTTCATGATCCTCCGGATGGTCTTCGGGATTAGGCTGAATTGCCTGCACCGGCGAGTTACTGGTGCCCATAAAGGAATCCAATTGATCCAGCGCTCTTTTTGAATCACCGCCAATTTCTTCTGCATAGGCTCTAAGGAACAACCGCAGATAAGGTGTTTCTATAGTATCAAAATCACCGGATTCAATTGCTTGAATATAACGGATGTTAATTTTTGTCCGGTCGTGGATTTCTTCAACAGAGATGCCGCGGGCTTCCCTTAATTCTTTTAATTCTTTATAAAACTGTGCCATAGTAGTAAAAAATAGGAGATGAAATTACAGGCGAGTTTCAACATAGAAAAAGTTTAATCATCCAGTTTTGGCGGTTTTCTCAAATTCTTTTTTTCGCTTTGTCTTTTTTTTTGTAATAGTCGGCTTTCCTTTGCTCTTCTGGGAGGCTTTGTTTTTTTCCTGTGCTTAGGCTTTACAGCCGATTTTTTAAATAATTCGATTAAACGGTTCAATGCATCTTCCTTATTCCTTGCTTGGGAGCGGTGGGATTGTGCCCTGATCGTAATAACACCCTCTTTTGATATTTGGGAGCCCGCATTGGATTTTAATTGCTGAACGAACCATCCTGGGCAATCATTGAATTCTATTGGATATTTTAAAACAATAGCTGTAGAAACTTTATTTACATGCTGACCGCCGGGACCGGAAGATCGAACTGCTTGAAAGGTAATTTGATCCTCATGAATTGCAATGGCGTCAACGATAGGAATCATGATTCTTCATGTGATTTTGACAAGCGCCGATATTGGGCAAAGAATGAAGACAAGGGTAAACCCATCACATTGAAATAACAGCCGTCAATTTTGGATATGTGGACAGAAAACCAATCTTGGATACCATAACTTCCTGCCTTGTCAGATGGCTGATAATTGCCAATATAATATTGAATATCGAAATCACTTAAAGTTTTAAATGAAACAAATGTACGTTCATTGAAGGTTACATCAATCTGAGGTTCCATGCTGAAAAAAGATACACCGGTAATCACCTCATGGGTTTTTCCGGAGAGAGATCGCAGCATGGAAAAACTAGTTGTTTCATCTTTCGGTTTTCCTAATATTTTTCCATTCAAAACCACAACAGTATCGGCGCCTACAATCAGGGAATCTGGATTTTTTTCTCCCACATTTTTGGCTTTTTCCCTAGCCCAATGTTCCGTAAATGCTTCCGGAGGGAGAGACAGAGAAAAATCCTCATCAATGTCACTTTGAATGACGGAGAACTCAATCCCAATTTGCGCCAAGAGTTGTTTTCGCCTGGGTGAGCCCGAAGCAAGGATGAGTGGCTTCAATTTCATGTTGATATTTTATTGATATTTTGCACAGCGGCCAATATAGGTTTCTGACTCTTTCGCTCCAATGGCTTTCAGACGATATAAATAAACACCATTTGCAATGTGTCCCCCATAGGCATCTAATCCGTCCCAATCAATGGTGTGATAACCCGGCTCTTTAGTGAATTCATCGAAAGATTTGATTCGACGTCCACCTAGCGAATAAATATCAAGTTTAACATCGGCGCTTTGAGTCAATTCAAACGCAAATTGCGTAAAGGTTGAAAATGGATTTGGGTAGTTGTAAGCGTTGTAAATCCGTAGCTCACTTTTTGTTGATCTCGATAACCGAATTTCTTTCTCATTTGGATTATTTGCATTATCCCAGGCTTTGATACGAATGTTTACCTCGTTTCTGTCCACAGGAGAAAAAGCAACCGTTCCGGTGATAATGCTATTTTGATCATAATAAAAATTGGAGGTAATGGACTCAGACAGGTTGGTTTTAATGTCAGTGACTTGAATTTCATGTCCTGTTTCATTGGTCAAGTTAATGCCAAGCGGATCAGATAAGCGAATGACCAAATCCTCATCTTCGGGAAAATGATCGCCATTTTCCAAAAGTTGTCCCGATTGTGTTTCGAAAGAAATTCGCGGGCCGAATTTATCTGTGGTTCCTTCACCGCCGGTCAACTGCAGCCCACTCATGACACCCACCACTTCCTTTTCTTCATCATGCACATAGATGATGAGACGGGCAGGATCATCGGAATAGGCAATATCTTGAGGAATCCGTATTTCACCGGAGAACCCTTCACCTGAAAAGGAAAATTGGCCCCGAAACAGGGTCGCCCCGGGAAGAGTATAGGATAAAGATTCGGTTTGAGAACTTATTTGATATTCCCGTGTCACATCACGGTTTGCGTCAATTAAGGTAACATATCCATCACCATTACCTGTGATACTTGATTGTTGTCCGTTGAAGGAAGCGATACCGAGGGTTTCCAAGGTGTCCGGTGTTACATCCTCAATGGTCAAAATGTCTTTGGGCATGGGAATGAGCATCGCCGGATCTCCGAATAAATGGAAATATTGCCCTTCCGAATAGCCGTCTTTTACAATTTGTAATACAGCACCCACGGGTGATGCTGTCACCTGATCATCATCGAAGATTCTTTCAAACAATTCCCGCGTGTACCTAGAATTTCCGTTTACGGAAATTGCACGGGAGGTAGCAATAACCATGGAGGCAGCATTCATCGGTTCGCGGATAAGTTCTTCTGCAAAGGATTCCGTCAGTGGATCATCAAAATGGCCAAAGGAGCAGGTGCCAACAATCCAAAGCGGCATTTTTGCTCCCGTATTCATTTGGTTGATATCACCCCGGTTCAAGGACAATAATTTTTCCTGTGCCAATTGATAGGGCGATCCATGTCCAATGTAAGCCAATAGAGCCGTTCCCTTGTTTATAGCCTTTAAGAGGTCCCGGGTTGCATCCGGTTTTACAACACCAAAAGCTGAGGCATCGCTCACCTCAGGATATTCCAATAAATAAAGTTTATTCACGGCGATGATAGGTGGGACAAGATTGGCTAAAACTTCAGTATTTTGAGTATGGGATTTTCCCGTAGCTATAGAACCGCTTTTGGGCTCCGGCCTGGCGCCATCATCGGCTAATAATGTTACTTGTTGGCGCCAAGGCCCAAAATTGGGATTAGTTTCAATCTCAATGACTTTTTCAACAAATGTGGTGACTTCTGTTTCATTCCTGGCGGGGAACCGCCCAATGGCCACTTCCGGGACATTGCCACTGAGTGTCGCTAATTTATCATCTGTGGCATAAGACGTTGTTTGGACTGTGGGAACCACAATGGATGATTGACCGGTGATATTCCTGTAATCATAGCCGCCATCACCAAGAATCATTAAATATCCCGGTACCGGCTCCACCCAATTTTCTTGAGCCCATTGAATCAAACTGCGTACAGCCATTGGATCATTATTCCCTGCAGAAAATTCATCATAAACGGTTTCCAATCCCGCATAGACAGCAGGGGATCTTAAATTAACCAACTCTTGAGCTTCCTCTCGGAATGCTTCAGGTCCCAACACAATATACTCGGCTTGGATTCCTGTTTGTCTCAAAGTGAAAAATTCCTGCGATTCTTTCAATATTAAGTCTGTAACTGAGGGAACAGCATCCGCATCAAATAATATGAAATGTCGGGATGAACCACTGGGAACCGAAACATCTATAAATTGAGAATTAGTAAATAGTACGGATTCGGGATTTCCCATATCTGTTATGTCCCATAAATAATGAGAGTTGCTTTTTGTCCCTGAAAATGAAAAACGAATATCTTGTCCGGTAATTGGAGAAATGAATTTATAAGAATCTGTAAATGAAAGTTCTCTGCCGTAATGAAGTTCAAAAAAATCTAAATATGGCAGAGATTTGGTGTCGCTTGAAATATTTTTAATATAAAATACATTAGAGCCATTGTTTAAGGTGATATCAGGTGAGGTATCAATAATGTCCCGTTTTGTCGAAAAACCCCAAGTGGTAATATTTCCAATGGTAGTACCGTTCAAGCTTTCATAATGTAAGGAAATTTTGTGGGTTGCATCAGCGTTATCCGGCGTGGAATTTCCATATATCCGGGCTTGCACTTTCATGTCCACGCCGGGCTTTGGATCAGGCAAATCAACCACAATCGCATGAGACCCTCCCGAAGCAATGGAACTGCTGAGCCAAACGGTCCCTTCGCCCTTCAAGTTTACCAAGTCCAATTCTTCATGGACCGCTGTCATACCGTAATCCAAAGTAAGAGTGACGGATGATGGTTGAGAAGCTGAGAGTATTCTTTTTCCTCTCAAGCTGGAATCTTCAGGGATAAAGAGCCAGCAGGAATTGTTTGTATAATATATATTTTGGTGCCAATCCAAGTCATCGCCCTCAATATCGAAACCGGAAGGGCCGCGCCCGTAAAAAATAATGCGGTCACCGGAATCAAAGGAACCATCCTCTTCACCCTCAATCAAAATTCCAATTTCAACTAAATTCTCAGCCATATCTTGGTTTGTGGCTTGTGTTCTGGCTCGACCGAATTCTTGACTCATATAAATTGAAAAGGATCGCGGATCAACGTCTGACATTGATTCAAGGATGGATGAGAGGGATGTATAAGAAATGGATGTCATCCCATCCTCACTGAGATAAAACTGAATCCACTGTCCGTCCGGATAAGAGGTTATCTTTGGTAGTTGCCTTTCCTTTTTTTGAATCCAATTCCGAGCTGTTACCCAATTGATAATCCGGTGTTCTAAAAGAGTAGATTCCGTTTTTGTGGGAAGTCTAAAACGCGTATCTGATTTCTCAAATTCTAGGGTTAATCGTATTGTTTGATAATATTCATCTTGGTCGGCTAAGGGAGACACATGGAGCGTAGCTGTTTCCAAGTTTTGCAGTTTTTGTTGGTTAATCCATTCAAAACTACCCTGTTGTTCCTGTTGTGATGTAAAGGGCAATTTTGTTTTATTTAATAATTGGATTTGTGTTTTGGGCAATTTTGCAGATGGCAAACCAACCATGAGAGAGGTGGGCCGTAAGTCTGCCTCTGTTTCTGCATCAAGTGTAATTAACATCACCAATTGATTGGTATCATCCTTCAGAACTGTTTTGGCAACGGATGCAAACAAAATACCGGATAAAAGAAAAAGGTATGTGAAATGGTAAACCATCACATGAAAATTACGGATAGGTTCTATCAACTGCATTGGAAAGTATGGGTAATCTCAAGTAAATTCGAATCTTGATTTATAACGGTTTTTTCCGTTTTTGTTCCTGCAAACCTTAACCCGAACTTGGAGAAAATTTATTCATGTTTGACCTGAAAATGATCAGGGGCGTTTACGCCCGAATGGCGGATCAGATCAATGCGGCTCGCGCTGTCTTGAAACATCCCATGACACTGGCAGAAAAAGTGCTATATTCCCATCTGTTTGAGGGAATCCCACCCGAAGCATTTGTCCGGGGTGAGTCCTATGCTGAATTTGCACCTGATAGGGTGGCTATGCAGGATGCCACAGCACAAATGGCTTTGCTCCAATTCATGATGGCCGGGAAAAAACAAGTCGCTGTTCCCTCTACCGTTCATTGTGATCATTTGATTCAAGCCAAGGAAAGTGCAAGAATAGATTTAGCCCAAGCAATGGATAACAATGGAGAAGTTTACGATTTTTTGGAATCTGTATCCGATAAATATGGGATTGGTTTTTGGAAACCCGGTGCTGGAATTATTCACCAAGTTGTATTGGAAAATTATGCTTTTCCGGGCGGTATGATGATTGGGACCGATAGCCATACAGTCAATGCCGGCGGATTGGGTATGGTGGCCATTGGAGTCGGTGGCGCTGATGCTGTAGATGTGATGGCGGGCATGCCCTGGGAACTGAAATTCCCTAAATTAATTGGTGTGAAGCTCATCGGTGAATTGAGCGGCTGGACCTCAGCCAAGGATGTGATTCTGAAAGTGGCAGGTATTCTCACTGTGGACGGTGGAACGGGCGCAATTGTTGAATATTTTGGCCCGGGGGCAGATAGGTTATCCTGCACCGGTAAAGGAACCATTTGTAATATGGGCGCTGAGATTGGTGCAACTACATCTATCTTTGGCTATGGCGATCAAATGGCAAAATATCTCCGGGCAACGGGCCGTAGCGAGGTAGCCGATCTTGCTGATTCTGTACGGGAACATTTGCGTGCTGACAAAGAAGTTTTAGCAAATCCTGATTTATATTATGATCAAGTTATTGAAATTAATTTATCGGAATTGGAACCTCATTTGAACGGACCTTTTACTCCGGACAAAGCAACACCGGTTTCACAAATGGAATCAGCAGCGGCAGAACATGAATGGCCAACGAAAATTGAAGTGGGATTGATCGGCTCCTGTACCAATTCTTCTTACGAAGATATTTCCCGGGCGGCATCCATCGCAAAACAGGCCGTGGATAAAGGACTTAAGACAAAAGCCAAATTCACCATCACTCCCGGTTCGGAACAGGTTCGGTACACCATAGAACGAGATGGGTATATTAATATTTTTGAACAATTGGGCGCTGATGTTTTTGCAAATGCCTGCGGACCTTGCATTGGGCAGTGGGCACGGGCCGGCTCTGAAAAAGAAGAAAAAAATACCATTGTCCATTCTTTTAACCGGAATTTTGCCAAACGTGCCGACGGTAATCCTAATACCCATGCATTTGTGGCTTCACCCGAATTGGTGACAGCCCTGGCCATTGCAGGTGATTTAACCTTTGATCCAGCCAAGGATACCTTAGTGAATGAAGCAGGCGAACCGGTTTTGTTAGAAGCGCCTAAGGGACATGACCTGCCCCAAAATGGGTTTGCTGTGGAAGATTTAGGCTATCAATCTCCGGCGGAGGATGGTTCTTCCATTGAGGTAAAAGTCAATCCGGATTCAGAACGACTTGAATTATTGACACCTTTCGATCCTTGGAATGGTGAAAATATTACCGACATGAGATTGCTGATCAAAGCGAGAGGAAAGTGTACAACCGATCATATTTCCATGGCGGGACCTTGGCTGAGATTTCGGGGACACTTGGATAATATTTCCGAAAATATGCTCACCGGCGCTGTAAACTATTTCAATGGTAGTACCAATTCTGTCAAGAACCAATTAACTGGTGAATATGGAACTGTTCCCTCCACACAGCGCGCCTATAAATCTTCCGGTATTTCGACAATTGTTATAGGAGACGAAAATTATGGTGAAGGATCCTCCCGTGAACACGCAGCCATGGAACCGCGTCACCTCGGTGTGCGTGTTGTGTTGGTGAGGTCTTTTGCCAGGATCCATGAAACAAATTTGAAAAAACAAGGCATGCTGGGATTGACGTTCGCCGATCCTGAAGATTATGATAAAATTCTAGAAGATGACACCTTTGATTTTCTGGACTTGAATCAATTTTCTCCCGGTAAACCATTGACATTATTAGTAAAACACTCAGATGGTTCATCACATGAGATCCTTTGTAACCATACTTATAATGAAACCCAAATATCATGGTTCAGGGCCGGCTCCGCCCTAAATCTGATTCGGGCACAACAATAATATATTAGCAAAATTTTACCTCCCCACATGAAAGTTCTTGTTTCCGATCCTATTACGGATGTCGGTATGTCCATTCTTAAAGATGCCGGATTGGACATTATTTATTTACCCGACGGCACGACGGCTGAAAAGCAAGATGCTGCCCGAGATGCTCATGGCTGGATCATCCGCAGCGGCACCAAAATTTCAGCGGAAATGATTCAATCTGCGGAAAACCTGCAAGTAATTGGCCGCGCCGGTGTTGGTGTTGACAATATTGATTTTCTATCTGCAACCCGCAAAGGTGTTGTGATCATGAATACACCGGATGTGAATACAATTTCTGCTGCGGAACATACAGTGGCGTTAATGTTAACCATGTCTCGCAATATTCATCGTGGACATAGCGGCTTGGAAAAGGGTGAATGGAATCGCCATCAATTGGTTGGAACTGAATTGCGAAATAAAACATTGGGCATAGTCGGATTAGGGAAAATCGGCAGGGAGGTGATGGAACGATGTAAATCATTCGGCATGAACATGATGGGTTTCGATCCCTATGTGAGTCAGGATATGTTTCGGGAAGATGAGATTAAAATAGTTGATTTAGACACGTTAAACCAAGAGGCGGATTATATCACACTCCATGTCCCGCTCAATGATCAGACTAAAGATCTTTTCAATTATGACCGTCTTTGCCAAATGAAACCAACAGCACGTATTGTAAATGTTGCTCGTGGCGGCATTATCAATGAGGCAGATTTAGCGAAGGCAGTGAAAGAACAAAAGATTGCCGGCGCTGCGGTCGACGTATTTACTGTGGAACCCATTGATGGTAATCATCCATTGGTTGGAATTCCGAATATTGTATTGTCACCTCATTTGGGTGCGTCAACAACAGAGGCAAAGGAAGGTGTCAGTCGAGCCATTTGCGAACAAGTCAGGGATTGCTTGTTGCATGAAAAATTAACAAACGCCTTAAACATGCCCATTTCTGATTTGGCAAAACTCAAGGAGATTAAACCATTTCTCGATTTGGCGGAGCTCTTGGGTGATTTACAATCACAAATTGCAAAAGGCCCCATCAGCCATGTATCCATTGAATGTCACGGAACAGCAGACGAAATAAAACCGATCTTATTAGCTTGTTTGAAAGGATTACTCCAATCTCATGTACCGGAACGGATTAATTATATCAATGCTGAAACCATTGCAAAGGAATTGGGCGTGGAAGTTGATCTTCATTATTCCACGACGGAATCCAGTTATGTAAATCTGATCTCAACCAAGGTGACGGTGTGCGATTCAGAATTTCGATTGGATGGTAGTGTCTTTGATGATCATCTGCCACGGTTGGTGAATATTTTAGGTCGGGAAATGGAAGTAACGCCACGGGGGACAATGCTTCTTGTGGAAAATAATGATGTGCCGGGTGTCGTGGGAAAAGTGGGAACCTTATTGGGTGATTTAAATATTAATATTGCTGCTTATCTTTTGAATCGAAATGGAGAAAAAGGGAAAGCATTTGCTGTGATTCGTGTGGATAATTCATTGACAGATGAGGACTTAAAAAAGTTTTCCGAAATTGAAGATATCCAGTCTATAAAACAGATTCATACATCAAACTGAAATCAATTAATTCTTCGAATTTATTGGTAAATTCAAGCTTATAATTTCACTATATAATTAAAATAATTACAGGAAGAGAAATGTCAAAACTCTGGGACGATCTTAAAGAAAATATGAAAGAGTGGAGTAATTCCGCTGTAGAAAAGGCCGAGGAAATGAGCCGTATCGCCATGGCCAAAACTGAGGAAATGACCCGGATCTCAAAGATCAAATTTGAGATTCACCAACTTCAGAGGGAAATGGGCCGCAAATATGAGGAATTAGGGAAACTAGCTTATACACATACTAAAGAAGATCACATGGCGACCTTTTCTGGAAATACTGACTTTTTTCACATTGTGAACCGGGTAGATGAGATTAAAGGTGATATAACTGATAAAGAATCTGAGATTGAAAAAATCAAACAAGAGTATGGCATCGAAGATCATGAAATTGAGGATGCACCCTCACAAAGTACACCTGAACCCGTCGTAGAAGTGGACTCTGAAGAAAGCACCCCGGAAGATTCACCGGAAGAACAAGAAGAAAAACCAGAAGAATCCGTCCCTGAATAAATCAGTTTTAATTCCCGCTGAAATAACGTAACATACTCGAATCCCTCGGGATTATTGATCAATGAAACATCCATTATCGAGCAAAAATTTTATCTTTCAGAAAGAGACTGAAAGTGGTGTGCGCCAGTGGCATTTCAATAAAAACCAAGCCATTGCGCTCATGAGTGTCACCGCTGTTGTCTTGACGGCATTTCTGTTTTTAACCGCAGATTTTCTGAGCAATTATCTCTATGAAAAAAGGCTTTCAGAATTCCGGTCTAACTATACAAATGTAGCCAACAACTTGGAACTTCTCCGGACACGATTAGAGCAAATAGATCAACAAATGGACAAGATTGAGGAAAAGGATAAAGCGGTTAGAACTTATGCCGGCATGCCGGAAATTGATCAAGATATTCGCAAACTGGGCATTGGAGGACGTTCCCTGGAATCTAAAATTTTCTCAGACAATCTTGCTCCTGCAGTTAATAAAGAACTTTCTATATTGGAAATGGATGTGGAACGCTTATCTCGGGAAGTAAATCTTGAATTAAACAGCTATGAATCCATTTATGCAAAAGTCCAGGAAGACATTTCCAGGATCGCAAAGATTCCCTCAATCCGGCCTGTTGATGGTGGATATCTCAATTCAAGTTATGGATATCGGCTGGACCCCATAGATAATGTTCGCCGTTTCCATCAGGGCCAGGATATTACTGTACCCAAAGGTACACCGATTTATGCACCGGCCGATGGCATTGTGAAACGTGCCTATTATGTAGGTGGATTCGGGAATCATATCAGAATTGATCATGGTGGAGGCTATTCTACGCTATTTGCGCATCTTTCCAAATTCAAAGTCAAATATGGTCAAAAAGTCAAACGGGGAGATATTATTGGTCTGACAGGGAATACCGGCCGTTCTACTGCGCCCCATTTGCATTATGAGATCCATTATTACGGCACACCGCAAAATCCGTTGGATTACTTTTTTACAGACGCTGTAAACTAATTTATAGTCCTTAAATTCAACCCATGACAAAGACGTATTTTATTGAAACATACGGCTGCCAGATGAATGTGGCCGATTCTGAACTCGTGGAGTCCTTGCTCCAAAAAGAGGGTTACTCTCCAGCATCCAAAATAGATAATGCAAATGCCATTTTTGTAAATACCTGTGCGATTCGGGAACACGCTGAAGAAAAAGTACATTCCCAATTGGGACGCTATGATTTAATCAAAAAAGAAAAACCGGACACCATTATTGGTGTGTTAGGCTGCATGGCACAAAGCCTGAAACACGACCTTCTAGAAAATAGACCCTATGTTGATATTATTCTCGGACCTGATTCATACCGCAAGCTTCCGGATTTATTAAACCGGAAAGTGGAAGATGCCAAAAGTCTTGTGGACACTACCTTGTCTCGCTTTGAGGTCTATGATGACTTGTTCCCCAGCCGAAAGGAAGGGGTCAATGCCTGGATTTCCATTATGCGCGGTTGTGACAAATTTTGCACGTTTTGCATTGTACCGTTTACGCGTGGACGGGAACGAAGCCGCAGTATTGAAGGAATTGTATCAGAAGCTACCCAAGCGGTGGAAGATGGATTTTCAGAAATTACTTTATTGGGGCAAAATGTAAATTCATATCGGTATGAGGGTCAGGAGTTTCATCATTTATTGGCTGAAGTTGCCCAAGTTCCGGGGTTAAAGAGAATTCGTTATACCTCGCCCCATCCCCAAGATATGACAGATGATTTACTTGAGACAATGGCGCAATATGACAATATTTGCAATTATGTCCATTTGCCATTGCAGGCCGGGAATGACAGAATCTTGAAGCGCATGAATCGAACCTACACCAAGGCACATTTCATGAATTTAGCAAAAAGGATTCGGGAGATTCTTCCTGGGGTTGGTCTTTCTACGGATATCATTGTAGGCTTCCCCGGTGAGACTGATGATGAATTCCGTGAAACGATGGATGTTATGGAAGTAATTAAATTCGATTCAGCTTTCAATTTCAAATATTCTCCCCGCCGTGGTACAAAAGCATCTGAATATGATGACCAAATTCCCGAGGAAATAAAACAATCAAGGTTGGCGCAAATCATAGATCTACAGAAAAAACACACCTTGGAACGAAATTTAAGTTTAGTAGGAATGACTCAAACGGTATTGGTAGAGAAGGAATCAAAACGATCATCTGACCAATGGGCTGGAAGAACGGATGCAAATAAATGGGTGATTTTTAATAAGGAAGAGTCCCAAATTCGGGATATGGTTCAGGTGCAAATCACAGAGGCTAGAGGCATTTCTCTCCATGGAGAATTATTAAAGCATGCGGAGGCTGCCTAATGAAATTGGCAAAGATTTTAGCATCCATGCTACTGATTCTGGGATTGGTTTACTTTCTAACCAAAAATGCTGACGAAAATTCAAAGGTATTTGTTGACCTGATTTTTAAACAGTATGAAAATGCCTCCGTCTCCATGATCATTTTGGGTGCTTTAACCATCGGTGTTTTAGTGGGCTATCTTTCAGCAGTATTTAGTGTTTTATCCGCGAAGTCGGAAATCCGGAGTCTCCAAACAAAAAATCAGCGGCTCACAGATGAATTAAATGATCTTCGAAATGTTGCCATTGATGAGGGAATCTACGATACTGAGGGTGGAGAATATTAATCTTGGATGTTACACTCCTTTATCTTGCCTTGGCCTTAATCGCTGGTGCAGGATTACTCTCCTACATTTTTTCTTTTAAATCTTCTCAAAAACCAAAAACGGACACGTTGTTCACCGAGGCACTCAATGCCATGGTGAAAGGAGACAAAGGGAAAGCTATTCGACATTTACGGGATGTGGTAAAACAGGATTCTGACCATGTGCGGGCTTATCTCCAATTAGGGAATATTCTCCGGGAAGATCATCCCCAACAAGCAACAAAAATTCATCAATCCTTAACAGTCCGTCCCAACCTTTCAACGGATTTAAAAGTGGATATCCACCAAGCCTTGGCTCAGGACTATGAACAGATCAACCAATATCCCAAAGCAGTCCGGGAGGCAGAACAAGTACTGAAAATAGAAAAAAGGAATTTGTGGGCTTTGCAATTTTTATTATCAATTTCGGAAAAGGAAGAAAATTGGGACCAAGCTGTCAGTTGGACTAAACAAATTCAGAAAATCACCGGAAAACACGATGAAAATGATTTGGCCCGGTTCAAGGTTTATAAAGGATTGGAAAAATTGAAGAATGGATTTCCTGATGAGGCTAAATCCTTCTTCCAAAAAGCCATTAAATCTTCTCCTGATTTTGGTTTACCTTATCGATATCTTGGGGATGTGTATGAACAAACCAGGGATTTAGTTAAAGCAGTGGAAAATTGGGAAGCATTTGCGATTCGTGATCAAGAAAACGGCGCCCAGGTTTTTGGTAAAATTGAATCCGCCCTGTTTGATCTTGGACGATACAGCGAGGTGGAAAATTTTTACCGGCGTATCCTGGAAATAGATTCATCCAATTTTGAAGCCATTATTCGTTTAGCCAATGTTTTGGAGGAAAAGGGCGAAGACAGCGCTGCCTTGGCCTTGGTTGAGGGTGCCATTGATCCCAATAGCGATGATGTCAGAGGGGAGCTGATGAAATTAAAACTGTCATTAACCACATCAACGCCTGTGGAATTATCACACCAGATTGATTCAATCTTTGACAAGTTATCCGATACCGACAATGGTTAGGGTAATCACTTTTTTCATTCCATTTTTTCTTTTTGCTCAAAATGTGGACATGTATTTGTCCTTGCTTCATGAGGGGCAGACAGATGGTGTAAAGGAGCATCTTCCTGAACTGATCTCAAAATATCCCAATGATCCCGGTGTCCTGTATCTCCAGGCACTTATGACCACGGATGGGATGAAATCTCTGGAAATGTACGGTGGCCTCATTGAAAAATTTCCTGAATCCAAATATGCGCCGGATGCGCATGTAAAAATTGGAGAATATTTTTATGCTCGGGGTTTATACACTCAAGCTAGCAGGCAGTTGTGCCAGATTCCGCGGCGGTATCCGCGATTTCCGGATATTCAGCGTGTAGTGGATTTGTTGGTGAGTTCTTATCAGGCGGTGGGAGAGGAAGATTCCGTCCGGTATTATGTTGGAATTTATCAAAGTATGTTCCCTGAACTTGTTGTGGATGGTTACGGTGTGACTTCACCAAAAAGACCTTCAACTCCCATGAAATTGAAACCTAAATTGTCAGAGCCTAAACCGTATGTAGTCCAAATAGGAGCCTTTGGTAATGTGGGGAATGCTAAACGTTTAAAATTGCAAGTATCCCAGATTGGGTATGAAGTAGAGATATCTCCTGTGGAGACCAATGGGAGAAAATTACATGCGGTTCGGGTGGTGCGATTTAAAAATAAGTCCGAAGCAGAACGAGTGGGGAATGTAATCAAGAAAAAATTGGGAACAGGATTCAGAGTTTTATACAGGCCTAAAAGCTATAAGAAGTAAAATATTAAGATAATCCGTTAACTCATTAGATTTTGGGAATGATTGAGTGGCTGGTGCTCTCCGCGGCCTTCAAAGCCGTTGTCTCCGTTTAAAGCGGAGAGCTGGGTTCGATTCCCAGGCGTTCCCGCAAAAAAGCCTCGATTTTTCGAGGCTTTATTTTTGTACCCAACTTGCCACATCTTCACCGATATCGATGGCAGAGGTTAACCCGGGAGAATCAATGCCAATCAAATTAATAAATCCTGGATATCCTTTATCAGTTTCATGACGGATATAAAAATCCTGGAAGGTGTGGTTGATAGAATCAATCTTGGGTCGGATGCCGGAAAAGTTAGGACTTAATTCTTCAATCTGTAAACCCGGTAAATATTGTGATGCTGATTCGAAAAAGATGTTCCTCAATGATTCATCAATCGAATAATCCTCAATTCTTTCTTTTAAAAAATGGGCATCCGGTCCAAGTTTTACCTGACCGATTCTGTCAAAACTAATATGTACGCCTAAGGAGCGATGATCTTTATCCGGGAGGGGATAAACCAAATGATTAAACAAATTGCTCCAATTTGGGGTTAATGAGAAATACACACCTTTAGAAAAAACCAAAGTGGGTGTTTGATCCGTGGGTATCAACATATTAGACACCAAATCACTTCGAAGTCCGGCTGCATTAATCACCCAATTGCAGGTTGCAAATTCACTTTCACCATTGGGCGAATTGATTTCAATTGTATAGAGAGAATTCTTATAAGATATATCAAGGACTTCAGACTTGAATAAATAATCATGATTAGATTGAGTCGATTCTTGGTAAAATGCGTTCATAAGTTCATGGGAGTCAATAATCCCTGTTTTAGGAATGAATAAACCAAAAGAGCTGCTAACAGAAGGTTCAAAATCTTGAATTTCATTTTTCTCAAGCCATTTCATATCGCCCATATTTTTGTATTTACCCAAAAGAAATAATTTTTCAAGATCCGATTTTTGGTTTTCTTGGGCGACGATTATTTTACCACATTGTTTATGATAAACATTTTGGCCAGGACAATAGTCGTAAAGGAGGTCTCTACCACGAATACAATATTTTGATTTTAATGTATCAAGAGGATAATAAATACCTGAATGGATAACTTCACTGTTTCGGCTTGAAATACCTGTTCCAAATTTTTGATCCTTCTCTATAATTAGTACTGATTCAACGCCATTATTTCCCAGTGCTCTGGCAGTGGCGAGGCCTACTACGCCGGCGCCAATGATAACGACCTGATAATCAGCTGCCATTTTTTACGAGGGTTTTAGGTAGGCCCGTTCAATTTGAATTGAGACAGAATGTTGGATCGCATCCACTCTCACTAAGAGTCGGTCGTGGTTATCCACTCGCGTCACTTCTCCAATAAGGCCTTTTAAGGGTCCGTCCTTCACTTCAACAGGATCACCTTTTACATAATAATCTGTAGCTTCCGGATTGTAACCGCCTTCAATCATAAGTTGTATCGCTCGGATACTTTCATCCTGTACTACAGCGACTTCACCACCAAATTTCACCACTTTGACAACACCTATTGTTTGCAGGACGAATAAAGCATTTTTTGTTTCTGTACGGACGAAGATATAAGAACGGAATAAAGGGAACTCCACCCATTTTTTTCTATCACTCCATTTACGCCGTTCCTTCAATATAGGTAAATAAACTTCGAATCCTTTTTTCAATAGTTGTTTTTCAACTGTTTTTTCATGGCGTGGTTTGGTATAAACCGCGATCCATTTCAAATTTTGTTCAATTGTTTCCATGATTTGTTAATTTCAATCCAATTCTGCTTATCCAATTTTACGAATATAATTTTCATTTTTCAGTTGATAAAATACACAGTTTAGGTTTATAATAATGATGGATTAGGTTGATAATAATCCATAACTAGCATCCCCATGGGTTCATCTGAACAGATTAAACAATTTATCCTTGAGAATCTTACCGTCCACCAGAAGGATATTATTAAGGCTTCCATAAGGAAATTCGGGTTGTCGCGGCAAGCCATCCTGAAGCATATGCATACCTTGATTAGCGAAGACCGCGTTGTCGCCCATGGAAAAACAAGGGACAGATTCTACGAGTTAAAACCCCTTGTTAATTTTACAAAAACCATTGATGTCAAAAATGGATTATCCGCAGGTGAAATTTTAAAAAATCAATTATTGCCCCAATTAGATTCTGTAGCTCTCAATATTTATGAAATTTGCGAATATTCCATCAGGGCTGTTTTGGTGAATGCTCTCGATCATGCCCAAGCAACAAAACTCAATTATAAACTCTATGTGTCGCCCTCCGATGTCCACTTTATTCTCAGTGATAATGGCATTGGAATATTTGAAAAATTAAATCAATCCCTTCATTTAAAAGATGCCCAAGTTGCAGCTGTAGAAATTGCTAAAGGGCACATTACAACAGACCCAGAAAACCATTCCGGTGATGAATTAATGACTGTGATTCACCTTTTTGATAAAGTAACCATTGATGCCTCCGGGATTTGCTTGACTTATTTGAATAAACAAAATGAGTGGAAAGTTTCTCCATCTTCTCAACAAAAGGGGACAAGAATTCACTTGGAGATTAAATCCAATTCTCATCGAACTTGTCAAGAAGTGTTTAGCCAATTATTTGACCAGGAAAAGAATATGGTTCGGATCCCTGTTAATTTGATTCGAGGGGATGGCGAACAAGTGAATTCCAGAACTCAAGCTCAAAATTTATTACATAACATCAGAGATTTAACCAAAATTGAATTTGATTTTAAAAATATTGATTTGATTGGTCCGGCCTTTGCCGATGAATTGGTACGTAAAACCAAGGAAAAAAATCAAATCGCAGACATCATATGGACAAATACCACCAAGATTGTGGATGTCTTGATGTCTCGGGCAATGAATCGCCTGTCATAATTCGGACATATTTCGAATTAAAGGCTGATTTCAGCCCGAAAACATAATTGCCCTTCCAGTGCCATTGGGACTGACAGGGCGGAGCTTTGTCCGGAGATAGGATTAGGAAATGGCAAATAGAAAGAATACTAAACAAAGAATTATAATTTGATTGATTTCCATAATCATGTTTTACCGAATGTGGACGATGGATCAGAATCTTTAGACATGTCATTGGCCATGTTGGAACATGCTGCTGAACAAGGAATCACGGACGTGGTGAATACAGTTCATTACCAACATCCAAAGGTAGAGACTGAAGACATTTCCTATGA
>CAXFCD010000203.1:0-3665 GCA_964001155.1 uncultured bacterium
GGTCAATTTTTCTTCGAACACCTCCGGTTCTAACAGGTCGATCATACGGATGCCGTTCCGGAACATTTTATCCGCATAAACAGGGGCGATACCGCGGTTCGTGCTGCCGGCAGCCAGTTTCCCCTGGTGTCCGGAAAGTGCGCCGTCTAATGCAATATGGTAGGGCATAATTACATGGGCCCGGTCACTCACCATGAGTTTGGGGTTAATCCCTTTTTCTTTCACATAAGCAATTTCATCCAGAAGCGCTTTAGGATCCACAACTACGCCGTTGCCGATGACAGACGTGGGCGTGCCATACACAATGCCTGAGGGAATGAGATGAAGTTTGAAGGTGGTGCCATCCACGATGATGGTGTGGCCGGCATTGTTGCCGCCGTGAAACCGGACGACATAGTCGGAATCGCCGGCAAAGAAGTCAGTAATCTTTCCTTTGCCTTCGTCGCCCCATTGGGCGCCGACAATTGCGGTGATTTTAGATAAGCGTGAAGTCACTTATATGGGGTTGCTGGCTGGCCTTTGATATGTGGAAAGAAAGCATTATTTACATAAATAAGGCCGATAAGGTTACATTCAATTCATATTAACGGGAAAGTGGCAATTTCCTAAAACAGAAAATTTTTTAGATTAAAATGGATTCGCTAACATTAATCGGAGGTAGCGCAATGGTTTTTTATCTGCTTTCCAATCATCTATTAACTGAGCTTCGCCACCAGACAATGAAATCGGTCCTAATCCAAAACGCAATTCATAGCCAGCTGTAACAATCATCTTTTGTTTTTCAGCGCCACTGGACCAGGCATTGCCAAAATCAGAAATGAGGTTAATAGAAAAAGATCCCATTAATTGTCGGAGTTCAACTGAACCAAAAAACATTTTTTCACCGAGCCGATATCCAGTCCACCCCCGGGGGTTATACAATTCTCTGATAAAATTATTTGCACCATATTCAATATACATGGGCGCATCTTCTGTAAGACCCACATAGTCTTGTGCCGGCGGCTTGCCGGTAACGGCCATCGTTTTCAACCGGGCATATAAGGTTTGAGTACCAGATTTATTTAATGAAATATTTGCAAACATATCTGTTTGAAAACGTGTATAGCTAAAATCTCCAAACAAACTTTTATTCGCAAAATCTGTTCTGGCATCCAGCCCCAACCCTTGCTTTGGTGAAATGGTATTTGATTTGTGGGGCCTCCGATTTGTCCAATTATAACCAAAAGAAATAAACCCATTCTTTCCTGATTCAGGTATGGGCAATTCATCAAAAAACGAGGCATCCACTGGAATGAGGTCACCAGTTTTTTCATCGGTTTTCTTCCCAACCGTTACGTTATTTTTTATAAACGTTGCAGAAACAGAAAAGCGATGGTCAGCAACGAGCGATTCGCCAAAATTTTTCGGTGATTGAAGCGAAAAGGAAAGCCCGTTTTGGTTGTCAATGAAATGGGCTTTTTGGTATCGCCGATAAAGACCATTAATATTATGAGCATAGGTCACAGACCAAAGGGGTCCAAACCCCGCAGTGGTATAGTCTAACAAATAACCACTGTCTTTAACATTGGATGTATTAATATAACCAAGTGTCGTAAAAATATGTCTACCCATTGCATCTGTCCATGAAAATAAACCAAATGGAGCTGGCAATGGTAAAGCCAAAGCGATGAACGGCCGCATATGTTTTGTAAAATTATATTTTACTGGATCGGAAATTTCTGGAATGGAGTCGGGTTTTTCATTTACGAACGATACATCTGGGCCCGCATCCAGCCAAGACGTATAATTCTCTCTCAATGATAAAGGTTCTGTATTCGGAGTGCGGAAGGGGTCTACCTTAACCAGTCGAACAGAATCCACATCATCTAAGGACGAAGCAATCAACAAGGAGTCTTTGGGTGCCCATTGTCTGCCCCAGATGCCGTCGCCGGCATCCGTATTTGCTATAATATTTCCTGTGCGCAAGTTTTTTGTATAAATATTGGGCACACCATTAGCATTAGAAGTATAAGATATTAATTCACCGTTCGGATGCCAAATGGGATTTATATCCGCCATGGCGTCTGTTGTCTGTCTTTCCAACTTTTTTGATTGAAGATTTAAAGTATAAATATCCATATTTCCATTTTTAGGATTCATTGCAAAAGCAAGAGAGCCACCATCAGGAGATAGGGAGGGTGCTACAATCTGAGTATTATCTTCAAAATTAGTTATAGGCGTTGTTTCACCACCATTTGAATTTATCTTGTATAAATTGGATACATTGTTTTGATGAGCTACAAATGCAATGGTTATAGAATCCAACCAAACTGGATAAGTTGCTCTAAGAGACCTTGTTAGCCACCGGTGTTTTTTTGTTTCGGTATCATAGACTTTAATGTCGTAGACCATGGATTGATTTTTTCCATAATGATATTTCGAATAGGCAACCTTTTTACCATTTTCAGACCAAGACATACTTCCGTGAAATTGACCAAAATCTACCTCATCTTTTTTCCACACCACTTTTTCTTTAAAAGCTTTTTCTAAGGCAATGGAATCCCTTTTGGTTTTTTTCTCTTTTTTTTTCAGCTTTTCCATCCGCTCTTCCCACCCCTCAAAACGTTCTCGCTCTTTAGTTGTGTCTCTCGAAGCAATAATGAGTGAGATATCTAATTGATCTTTATCATATCTTCCTAGTAGCGCAATTTGACTACTGTCAGAGTGAAACAAAAAGGCCCCCCCTTTTTTTATTGGGACGGTGAAAACATCACCAATCTCTTTATAGGTCTCCTTTTGAGATCGATATCCATAATAATAAGTATTCATGTGACGCCGCCAATCTTCGTTGAATTGGGAAACAGAAATTCCGGTAGATTTTTTAAATCCCTTTCCAAACGAAAATAGTTTGAGATCATTTCGATAAGCTAAAGTTTGGGTGATGGTTGAATCTCCAAACCTATCGGCCCAATATAGCATCTTTGAAAAGCCATCGTGGTGAGGGTCCATTGAACCCATATTATTTTTAAGCACATGGTATTTATGTGAAAGATCGGCTCGATAAGGACGCCAACTTTCTGTTTCATATTCTGCTGTCCCCTCAACAACCCATCCTGGCATGCCTGAAAATAATCGACCCAATGGATCGGGAAACCAAGATTTTGTTTTGTGAAGCAGGACAATGTGTTGAAGCTCATGGGCAAGCACTTGCTCAAGCCACTTATCTTTTTCAAGCCAAATAGACGCATCGTTTTGATCTACCCATATAAAAGTATTATACATCCATGTGGCAAACCCATTCATGATTTCGTCTTCAGTTGTAAAGACAATATCGATCCTCGGAATTGTATCCAGATCCATTTGCGCCAGCAAGGTTGGCCGATAATGTTCTGCAAGGATTGCTCCCCTTTTGGCAATGTCTTCAATGCCCTGATGATAATGAACATTGAAGTGTTTTGTGGATATGGTTTGCCATTCCAATTCTGGGTGAACGCGATTGGAATATGCCCAAGTGCTTTGTGCATTAATGGCGGTAAAAAGACTAAGAAGAATAAATATTTTTTTCATGATTTGAATCAGTTGTTTATTATAGGAAGGGGTGGCCGTTAATATTTCAGATGCAAAATTTCTTATTTGGTTGTCATAGAATTTAAGACGGAGAAGATATGTGTTTCTTTTGTTCTTTA
>CAXFCD010000204.1:0-4491 GCA_964001155.1 uncultured bacterium
GCAGGCATTTTTATGTCATTCCAATACCCTGTTGTGATTCCCGGTGTGAATAACACGTATTTCCTAAAAGCTGCCCTGAATGCAAAACGGAAACATAATGGCGAAAAAGAATTGGATGCTGCCGGATTTTTGAAACTCATTAAAGAAAAATTGAATGATGTGGACATGGATCCAAAATATCTCCAGCGTGCAGTAAACGAAGGATTCTCCGGTGGCGAAAAAAAGCGAAATGAAATTTTGCAAATGCTCACCTTGGAACCCTCCCTGGCGATTTTGGATGAAACCGATTCCGGGCTGGATATTGATGCATTAAAAATTGTGGCAAATGGCGTGAACCAATATCGAAATGGAAAACGTTCCTTCCTCGTCATCACACATTATCAACGGTTGTTAAAATATATTGAACCGGATCATGTGCATGTATTGATTGACGGACAAATCGTTCGTTCCGGCGGAAAAGAATTGGCAGTAGAATTGGAAGAAAAAGGATATCGCTGGTTAGAGTCATGAATCTCGTCCACTTCCAATCCGAATTTGATAAAATGATGAACAGGGACTATTTCTTGGACAAGGTTCATCCTATGCGGCAAGCCGCTTTTTCAAAATTCCTTGAAACCGGACTGCCAACCCAAAAATGGGAAGATTGGCGATTCACCAATTTATCGTCCATTTCAAAAGGTGACTTCCGTATTTCTGAGATTCAGGATGCACCAATAAATCCTATAGATCTTTCCGAATTTGAAATAGATGGCGTGGCTGACATTGTGATCTATAATGGCCATTTTCAGGAAGATATATCCTCAGTTCCGGACGGTGTTCAACTCATGTCTGGAGTTGATTATTTAGAGATGAAAAAATGGACATTTGAATCCGCTGAACATTCCCCCTTTGATTTGTTAAACACTGCTTTCATGGATAGTGGTATGTCCATTGTAATTGAAAAAAATGTGGACGTGTCCCAACCCATTCGAATGGTATTTTTATCATCAGGAAAAGAAAATTTGATGGTCTCTCCTGTTGTCCATATTGAATTGGGAGAATCAGCTAGCGCGACTTTTATTGACCATCATTTTGGAGAAACTGATGGGTATTTTCAAAATGGATCCACTTATGTCACTTTGGGGCAAAATGCCCAATTGGATCACATTCGTATTCAATCTAACTCCCAAGAATTAATCAATAATGCAAATCTGAATGTGGAACAATTTGAAGACAGTCGATATTCGTTTTTTCAATTTGCTGATGGTGGAAAATTGAGCAGACTCAATATTCATGCAGACCTGAAAGGCGAAGGGGCCGATTGTGCATTGAATGGCATATCTCTTTCCAATGATACACAACATTTGGACAATCATATTATTACGGATCACCAAGTTCCACATTGCACCAGTTCGCAAAATTTTAAATCTGTGCTTCAGGATAATTCCACAGGTGTATTTGTAGGTAGAACTATTGTGCGAAAAGATGCACAAAAAACGGATTCAATTCAGTCTAATAAGAATTTACTCCTTTCGAAAAAAGCCCTCATGAATTCCAATCCACAACTGGAAATCTATGCTGATGATGTAAAGTGTGCCCACGGATCCACCACTGGCGCATTGGATGAAGATGCCTTATTTTATCTTCGATCTCGTGGATTGGATATGTTGGCTGCCAAAGCATTGTTGGTTCGAGGTTTCGCCAATGAATTATTGGATAAAATAAAGCATGAATCGATTCGAACATTTATCACAGACCGGTTTGACGATTGGCTCACAAGGAATACAACATCATGACCATTCAAGAAAATTTGAACGAATTGAATGAATTGTTTTCAATCTTCGATAATCCAAAGGACAAATTTGTCCAACTCATGGATATGGCAAAAGAATCTGAAGGATTAAGTGATTCTGAAATGATTGAAAAAAATAAAATTTATGGTTGTACCTCCCAAGCTTGGGTTGTGGGCTCCAAAAATGAAAATGATTCATATACATTTAGAACGGATTCTGATGCCATGATTGTGAAAGGACTTTTAACTTTATTGGAAAAAATATTTAATAATCAAATTCCGGAAGAAATTTTATCTATCAACAGTCGAGATATTTTATCATCAGTTGGATTGGATGGTGCAGTGACGAGTCAACGGACGAACGGTTTTTCTAGTGCGATTCAAAAAATTCAGGATATCGTATCATGAACCAAGTACCCAACGAAGCTATCAGATTATTAAGAGACGTCGATGCCTATATGGTTCCATCAGGTGATGAAGTGAAACTCTTAGCCGGAAATTTGGTGAGAGTCACCCAAGCTCTTGGCGGGAATTACACAATTCTCATTAATGGGAACATGGTACAAATCACATCAGAAAATGCAGATGCGCTTGGGTTTGATGTCCCAGAAAAAGATGAATCAACCGTCCCAAAGGGAGATTTAGAAAGCCAAATCTGGGATCAATTGAAAACGTGTTACGATCCGGAGATTCCAATCAACATTGTTGAACTTGGATTAATCTATGGACTTGATATTTCAGACTTGAATGATGGAAAAATGGTGAATATCAAAATGACGCTGACTGCTCCCGGATGTGGCATGGGCCCAGTGATCGCCGGTGAAGTGGATCGAAAAGTGAAAAGCTTGACCGGCGTGGAAGATGTGTTAGTGGAACTAGTTTGGGAGCCGCAATGGAACCGAGATATGATGAGTGAAGCAGCCCAACTTGAACTGGGAATGTTTTGAACTTGTTGAACGCAAAGACGCAGAGTCGCAAAATTATTTAAAACATAATTTTCAATTGAAATATTCTAATCACAAAATCAAAGACCTTATTTGCGCCCTTGCGCCTTTGCGTTAAGTAATTATTATGTGGTCGCCGATTGAAATAAAAAAAGATTTTCCCATTTTCACCAACTCTGATTTGGTTTACCTGGATAATGCAGCTACATCGCAAAAACCACAATCCGTCTTGGATGCAGTTGATTCCCTTTACAAGGAAGCCAATGCAAATGTCCATCGCGCTATTTATTCTTTAGGGAGCGAAGCCACCAAACGATACGAAGGTTCAAGAAAAAAGGTAGCGGAATTCATAGGAGCCCTAACAGAAAATGAAATTGTTTTCACCAGCGGCACCACCGAATCCATCAATCTGTTAGCCAGATCCATAGGCAATACATTAAAGCCCGATGATGAAATTTTGATCTCTGAAATGGAGCATCATTCCAATATTGTGCCATGGCAATTGGCGGCCAAACGAACCGGTGCAACATTACGATATATTCCCATTACTGAATCCGGTGAATTGGATCTATCTGAGCCAAATAAATATTTTACTGCCAATACAAAAATTGTTTCCTTAACTCAAATGTCCAATGTGTTGGGCACTATCAATCCAATAAAAGAATTATCCCAATTGGCCCATAATGTTAATGCGATTATGATTGTGGATGGAGCCCAAGGTGCTTCTCATATACCTGTCAATATTCAGGAGTTGGAATGTGATTTTTATGCATTCTCCGGACATAAAATGCTAGGGCCAACGGGCATTGGCGTTTTGTGGGGGAAGACAGAATTATTAAATGAGATAGAACCCTTCATGGGTGGTGGTGAAATGATTAATGTTGTGACCATGGAAGAATCCACTTGGAACGATATTCCCTATAAATTTGAAGCGGGAACACCGAATTTTGCCCAAGCAGTTGGACTGGGCGCAGCCATAGATTATTTAGAAAATATTGGTATGTCAAATGTAGAAACACATGAAAATTCCCTTACGGATTATGCATTAAAAAAGTTGAATGAAATTAATGGCATACGGATTCATGGTTCTGCACCAAATCGTGGTGGCGTCATCAGTTTTAATGTGGATGGAATCCATCCCCATGATTTAGCTCAATTTTTGAATGAGGATAATATAGCAATTCGTGTGGGGCATCATTGCGCGCAGCCATTACTGAAAACTTTGGGCGAAACCGCTACGGCCAGATTGAGTTTTTATATTTATAATGATGAGCGGGATGTGAATAAATTTTGCGCATCAATAGAAACCATAAAGAGGTATTTTTAAATCCTCTATTCTGTTTTCCCTGCAGGGAAAAAGAAAAAGTAAAAAATGAAAACAATTTTATTAGACGACTTTTTAGATGAAGGCATCATCCGAGAAAAATCTTTCCGGCAAATGGTGGATGACCTTGATTTTTCAGAATATGAAAATGAAAAAGTTATTATCAAAGGATGTGCCAGTGTAACGGTTCCCACGTGGGCTTATTTAATTTTAACGTCTCGTGTGGCCCAAGTTGCGGATAAGATTTATTATGGTGAGCCACGATACGCGGTCAAAATTTTTAATAGAAAGGATTTATAAATATGGCGAATGAGCGGGTCAGTTGGGAAAAATATTTTATGAATATTGCAACGGAAGTGGCCACGCGATCCACCTGTGATCGGAAGCATGTTGGGGCTGTCATCGTCCGGGAAAAAACGATTTTATCCACTGGATATAACGGCAGTATCAAA
>CAXFCD010000205.1:0-2220 GCA_964001155.1 uncultured bacterium
AATAAAGTATATGTTGGCGGAAGCCTTGAAGGAATTTCATTACCACACCACTATGATTATCAAAATGATCGTCACGCACCGGAAGAATTAAGAAATTATTTCAAGGAAAATGGCTGGGAAAAAATTGTCGCTTTCCAGACCAGAAATCCCCTGCATCGCGCCCATGTAGAAATGACTCGACGGGCATCAAATGATTTGGATGCAAAACTTTTGATTCACCCGGTTGTTGGTATGACTAAACCTGGAGATGTAGATCATTATACCCGAGTAAGATGTTACCAGCACGTCCTTAAAAAGTATCCCAAAAATTCTGCAATGATGAGTTTACTGCCTTTAGCCATGAGAATGGGCGGTCCAAGAGAAGCATTGTGGCATGCATTGATACGGAAAAACTATGGATGTACTCATTTAGTTGTAGGCAGAGATCATGCCGGTCCGGGAAACGATAAAAATGGCCAACCATTTTACGGACCCTATGAAGCCCAAGAATTGCTTCTGAAGCATCAAGATGAAATTGGGATTGAAATGGTTCCATTCAAATTCATGGTGTATTTGCCACAAGAAGACAAATATGAAGCCATTGATGAAATTAAAAAAGGGACAGAGTTCCAAACCATTTCCGGAACAGAATTGAGACAATTGCTCGATGAAGGAAAAGGAATCCCGGAGTGGTTCTCATACAAAGAAGTTGCCAAAGAATTGGAAGAATCCAGGCCGCCATTGACAGAACGGGGATTTACAATTTTCTTCACGGGCCTTTCCGGTTCAGGGAAATCAACCCTTGCCAATGGATTACTTGTAAAATTATTGGAGGAGGGCAGTCGTCCAGTTACGCTATTGGATGGAGATATTGTAAGAACCCATTTATCAAGTGAACTTGGTTTTTCAAAGGAACACCGTTCCATCAATGTGCAAAGAATTGGATTTGTTGCCAGTGAAATCACCAAAAATGGTGGAATTGCCATTTGTGCGCCAATTGCCCCTTACGATTCTGACCGACGATTCAATCGAGAATTGATCAACACGGTAGGCGGTTTTATCGAGATCTATGTGAATACAACCTTGGAAAAATGTGAAGAACGGGATGTGAAAGGTCTTTATGAATTGGCACGCAAAGGCGTGATCAAGGAGTTCACCGGGATATCCGATCCTTACGAAGCACCGGCAGATGCTGAGATTGTAGTGAATTCCAGTGGGACACCACCTGAAGAATTGGTGGACCAAATTTTTATACGAATTAGAGAAATGGGTTATATAAAATAGAAGATTCCTGCCAAAGAATTCTTGTAACTGGTTCTGCGGGATTTATTGGTTTCCATTTATGTCAATCCCTCTTGGAAGATGGGTTTATCGTCCATGGCATTGATAACCTTAATTCATATTATGATCCGGCTTTGAAACAGGCAAGGCTGGATCAACTCACGCCTCAACCTAATTTCTCATTTTGTAAAACTGATATTTCAGATTATTCAACACTACAAAATGAGTTTAGTTCTTTCCAACCGCAAAAAGTAGTTAATCTCGCTGCTCAAGCTGGTGTACGATATAGTTTGGAAAATCCCCATGCATATATTGAGTCCAATGTTGTTGGTTTCATGAATATCCTGGAATGCTGTAGACACAATGAAGTAGAAGGATTGATTTATGCATCAAGTTCTTCTGTCTATGGTGGAAATGAAAAAATTCCCTTTTCTGTGGAAGATAAGGTAGATCATCCAATTTCTATTTATGCAGCTTCGAAAAAGTCAAACGAATTGATGGCTCATACGTATAGCCACCTATATGGTCTGAATACTACAGGATTAAGGTTTTTCACAGTATATGGACCATGGGGACGTCCGGATATGGCCATGTACATTTTCGCAGATAAAATTTCGAAAGAACAACCAATTACTGTTTTCAATCATGGAAAAATGGAACGGGATTTTACCTATATTGATGATATAATTTCAGGGACACGTTCTGCAATCGGAAATAATTATCCATGTGAAGTTTTCAATTTAGGAAATAGTAAATCAGAGGACTTGATGGAAATGGTTTCGCTTATTGAAAAGGAAATCGGGAAAAAAGCTGAAATCAAGTTTGAAGGGATGCAGCCGGGAGATGTGAAAAAAACATTTGCAGAAATTGGGCATTCCCAACAAAAATTGAATTATAATCCCACAACTAAGATTGCCGATGGTATTCCAAAATTTATCGAATGGTATTTAAACTATAGCT
>CAXFCD010000206.1:0-13174 GCA_964001155.1 uncultured bacterium
AATGGGAACGATATTTTTACCGACAGTTTTATCCTTCGTCAGGATGGTTATCAATCGGACAAACGCCATGGTGGTGGATATTTCCCTGTCGCCTGTACCATCCAACAACTCCTGGAAAATTGAAATATTCGGCAGGTCCAGCGGTGTGGATTTATCGGTGCGGATGGGGAGTGGGCCGCCTAACTTCTTTCGGCGTTCTTGTAGATATTTGTACTCTTCGCTTGATGTGTCAAATTTATAAAAGGGTGCTTTCATGGCTTCCTCATCGGTAAAGGGAACATTAAACCGATCGCGGAAATACAGAAGTTCTTCTTGGTTTAACTTTTTCTGGTTGTGGGTAATGTTTCGTCCCTCGCCTGCTTCACCCAAACCATAACCTTTGATGGTTCGTGCCAAAATCACTGTTGGTTTCCCTTTAAAATTCACTGCTTCATTATAAGCAGCGAAAATTTTCAATGGATCATGGCCGCCCAATCGCAATTTAGCCAATTTTTCATCGGAAATATTTTCCACCATTTTAAGCAGTTCCGGGTATTTTCCGTAAAAATGTTCCCGGATATAAGCGCCGCCTTCCACCACATATTTCAGCAAGTCACCATCCACCACTTCTTCCAGTCGTTGTAGAAGTAGGTCGCCATGATCGCCATCTAAAAATTGATCCCAGTCCTCGCCCCAGATCACTTTAATCACATTCCAGCCAGCGCCCCGGAAAGCGCCCTCCAATTCTTGAATCACTTTCGAATTGCCGCGAACAGGACCATCCAATCGCTGTAGATTGCAATTTACCACAAAAATCAAATTGTCAAGATTTTCCCGAGAGGCCAACGTAAGCGCTCCCAGGGCTTCCGGTTCATCCATTTCGCCATCACCGAGAAAAGCAAACACTTTCCGGCCCGTATCCTCCATAAAACCTCGGTCAACCATGTAATGCATAAACCGGGCTTGATATGTGGCCATGATTGGGCCGAGACCCATGGATACAGTGGCAAATTGCCAAAAATGGGGCATAAGATAGGGGTGGGGATAAGAAGATAATCCGCCCTCATCGGACAACTCTCTGCGGAAATTGTGGAGCTCTTCTTTGCCAATGCGCCCTTCTAAATAAGCCCGAGCATAAATGCCCGGTGATGCATGTCCTTGGAAAAAAATCAAGTCTTGCCCATTGGGATGGTCCGCTCCTTTGAAAAAGTGATTAAAGGCAACTTCATAGAGGGTGGCCGCTGAAGCATAAGTGGAAATATGACCACCGATTCCGGGAGTTTCTGTGTTGGCTTTAGTGACCATAGCCATGGCATTCCAGCGCACAATGGATTTGATTTTTCGCTCGATAACACGATCACCGGGATATTCCGGTTGCTGACCCGGTAATATTGTGTTTACAAATGGCGTGCTGGTGTTGAAAGGTAAACGAGCGCCTTTCGATTGTGCATAATCAATGAGGGTTTCTAATAGGTGCCGTGTGCGCTCATACCCGTGCTCTTCCAAAGCATCTTCGATAGATTCGATCCATTCCTGCGTCTCCTGTGGATCGGGGTCTTTATAAAGGTTCGTCATGAATATTTTAAAATTCAGCCTGTTAATTCAAACCCTGAAGTTACGATAAATATACTCTTTATCCACGGAAGGGAAATTGAATTTGCCAAAAATAAATTGGGATTAGTTATAATCTAAACTTCGATTTCTTTCCAATCTCCTTGCAGGATTTTCCAAACCATGATTCCGGCAAAGAGTCCCATATAAACGGGAAAAAGCATCCATGGCGCCGCGAAGCCAATTTCCAAAACAACACCAAAAACATAACTGCCTAAAACAATCACACCCCAGGTTAAACAGGATTCAACCATGGCCGGAAATAATGTGTTCCCGGCGCCGGAAAGGGCAAACCAAAGAACAAAGCCAATGGCGTCCAAAAATTGAACTGCGCCTATCATTCTTAAACCAAAAACACCCATGCGAATAATCTCCGGATCGTTGGTAAAAAGGAAAAGATAAAATTTAGGAAACAAGATAAAACTCAACCCCATAACGCCCATAATATATTCCGCTAAACGGATGGACTCCTTAATGCTGGTTTCAGATTTATGTATCTTCTTTTCCCCCATGTATTTACTCACAAGCGTTGAACATGCTTGCCCCACTCCCAAAGCCGGCATGAATGATGCGTGCATAATAGTGAACAATAATTGAGTTGTGGCTAATTCAATGAGGCCGATCATCCCCATGATCTTATAAAAAACAGACCAGCCCACGGCAATCACTGCCTCTTGCACGCCTTGCGGAACTGCTAGCTTTAACTGTCGTTTCATCATTGATCGATCTGCAGATAAAGTAAAGACAGCGAACCGGTTTTTGATTTGTTTCGAAAACAGAAACGTAAAATAATGGAGTGTCATCCAAGTGGATGCGATCAATGTTGCAATGGCAGCGCCCTTTACGCCCAGAGCCGGGAACTCCATCCATTGCCAAAAAATTGATAAAAAAGATAAGTGGGGAATTGTTTCGGAAAAAAACCTGGTCACGCCCTCCGTGCCATAAATGAGTCCCGCATTTAAATACACATTCAGAATATTGCTGGTAACAGTGACAGCCATGTGAATCTTGGTTTTTTCTACTCCGGTGAAAAATCCTTGGAAAACAAAACTATAGGCTGAAAACAGCAAACTAATAAAAACGATGGAGGCATAGTCCACTGCCAGGGGTGTTGCGGTGGCATCATCAATAAAGAAAGGTAAAATATCTTTGGCCCAGAGCCAGCCCGCCAGGGAAACAGGCAAAGCATAAATAGTGGCCATGATGAGTCCGTTGTGAAAGGCTGTGCCGGCTTCATGGTCTATTTTCTGACCTAAACGGCGGGAGGCTACAGTTTGAACAGCGGTCCGAATCCCCAATACCAAACTTAAAGCGCCCCAAAGAAGCATGGCACCCATCCCTGTTGCTGCCAGGGCTTCAGCGCCAAGTCTGCCTACCATGGCCACATCAAACATACTCATGAGCACCCGGCTCAAGTTGCTCAATATGACCGGGAAAGCCAAATTCAATACCTCTTTCGAAATGGCTTTGTCTTGTGGGAAAATGAATTTAAACATTAGCCCATTTCATTCATCTCAATGTTGTTTTCATTGAGAAATAATTTTGTTTTGCTGCACACAGGTGCTGAGGTTAAAACAGAAACAGATTGGTTTTTCTCAACTAATTGAATGGTACGTACCATCTCCAAAATTCGGTGACCATCCTTCATAATGATTCTACTTTTTCGATCTATGACAATAAAAAGATGTCCGGAAGAGTTTTGTTGAAGCTGAATTCGGGGAGAAAGGTTGTATTTTCGTGGGTCAATATTTTTCATAACAGCATTAAAACAGCGGGGAAATTAATCACGTGTCTCAGGTCATTTGCCTATGAAATTAAACTATTCCAAAGAAGTTCAATCGGCTAAAGAATCGGGGAAACCCATTCTGGCGCTGGAATCCACAATTATTGCCCATGGCATGCCCTATCCTGATAATTATGAGTTTGCAAAAAAAGCTGAATCTGTATGCAAAGAAAATGGCGTGGTGCCCGCAACGATCGCTATTTTGGACGGCAATATTCATGTTGGGCTAGAAAACAATACCCTGGAATTCGTGGCGGAAAACAATACTGTGGCGAAAGTCTCTCGCAGAGAGTTGGGAATAGCTATGACACAAAATTGGAACGGCGCTACCACTGTTTCATCCACAATGCACATTGCTCACCAAGCGGACATTGATGTATTTGCTACCGGTGGGATTGGCGGTGTACACCGTGGTGTGGCATATTCCTTTGATGTTTCGCAAGACTTATCTGCTTTAGCAGAAATTCCTATAGTAATTATTTCTGCAGGCGCAAAGGCAATTCTGGATCTCCCCAAAACAATTGAAATGATGGAAACATTGGGTGTCACTGTTTTAGGTTATGGCACTAAAGAGTTTCCTGCATTTTATTCAAGGGAATCGGGTTGTTTTGGTATTCATGAAGTTGACTATGCCGCAGACGTAGCCAAAGTTTATAAAGAAAATATTTCTGCTGGACTTTCATCAGCAGTGCTGGTGGCAAATCCTGTTCCGGAAAAAGATGAAATTCCCAAGGCTGAATTAGATAGTGTCATTGATTTGGCTTGTAAAAGCGCAGAGAATCAAAACATTATTGGAAAAGAATTAACGCCTTTTTTATTAAAAGAAGTTTCAGAAAAAACCGGTGGCAAAAGTTTGCAAGCCAATACAGCCTTGGCCTTGAATAATATTAAACTGGGGGCAGAAATTGCAAAAGCCATGACGTAGTCCTGCCGAATTGTCACCTTTGGAACTTTAGCACAGGGTTTGCAGTACAGTGGAAAAAGAGAAAGGTTATGAATACAATTCAAACATTTATGCTTAAACATCCCTTGTTAAGCATTATCATCATTCTGCCATTTACCCTGGTTTTTACGATAGCATTGTTTTCGCTTTTGATAGATATTGTGCTGCCGGGACTGTTGGCACTGTGGTTGGCCGGATGGATTTATACGGCTATTGTAGGGCAGCATTGGCGGCGGAATATCCATGAACCGTTTTGGTTTGTGCGGGTGGGATAATCCTTCTATCGGTTATCGGTTTTTTAATTCACCGCATTTGGATAAGGTTTCATTTACAAAACTAAGCATGGAATCATCATCTACAATTAGGGAATCCATGGGGATATTTTCAAAAATGAGCGTATTTACAGCAGATTTCAGTCGTTCTTCTGTATGAACAATGCTTCTGCGGCTTTCTTCAATTTTTTCCAAAACTTGCGCTTGTCCTGCATAAATTTCCTCTAACGGCTTTTCAGGATCTGAGTCCTGAAGCCGGTCCAATTTTCTCTTGGTATATTTCATATTGCCTTCCAAAAAAGACACATTGGTCACCTGCTGGGATTTATCCTTGATCGTCAGTTCTGTTACATGCAAATAACGACCCTCTCTCCCGGTGGAATACAAATAAGGTCCGTCCAATAATTGCCTCATCATGGGACGTGTCATGGTGGTGCTACCGCTGGTGTAAATTAAATCTGCATCAGAAAAGTGGGTGGGTAAATCTTTGTATGTCCCTCGGCCGCTGTTGACCAAAACAATCACTTGATCCACTTTTTTTCTTATTTTAGAAATCATGGATTGGCCTGTGGTGATATAATCATCCATGACCACGCCTTCCACTGAATCGGGCACCAAATCTGTTAAACCAATGATGCCTAATTTCAGTCCCGATCTTTGAATGATAATGTAAGGATCAAATAAAAGTTTATTCGTTTTGGCATCTTTCAGGTTTGCTGATATAAATGGAATGTCTGTGGTATTGGCAATCTTTAAAAGAAAGGGCAATCCGTTGGCCAGTTCAAAGTGTCCCACATTGATAGCATGACAGCCGATCTGTTCGTAACCTTTGATCATGGCTGAGGCCCGGTATTCCTCGGAAGAGCGGATGGTGTCATGTAGTGCTGCGGTGGTAAAAAAGAGGTCTCCCGCATCCAGGATGACAGGGTTCTTACCCTCCGTTTTCATTTGGTTGATGGTCACATATTTTCTGGACAGACCGCCCAGTGGTTTTTTAGGTCATCCGCAAGGATCCAATTGGCCGTGGACACTTCCGGTAACTACCAGCGTTGCGGTGCCTTGTCCTAGTAAAAAAACAACCAGTAATAAAAAACAAATTATTGCTGTTTTGGTTTTCTCTATGGGTTCCATCGACCGCGTCGGTGGTGCTTTAACATGGTTAAAGCAATCCATAGGATAAACCAATTTCTTTATCACTTTAATAAGAGCATTTTTTGGACAACCGTTTTGTTCCCATCGCTCAAGACTGTGAAATACATCCCGGAGGCTACGGGTCGTCCTAAATGATCCTGTCCCCGCCAAACCACTTCATGGCGACCAATATCATGCCAACCATTCACCAATTCGGTGATTTCCTGTCCCAAAAGATTAATCACGGTAATTCGAACTTTTTGTGGTTCCGGCAAGCCAAAGCGAATCGTTGTAATTGGATTGAATGGATTAGGATAGTTTCCATCCAAAGAAAGTTCTTCCGGAATGGCGGCTAAGATTTCATCCACGGCAAGAGTCACTTGATCCGGTGTGCCCGCTACGAGCCTGATCTGATGCGCATACCGTTCATTGATGTGTCCCAAGTCATAAGATTGGCCTGAGAGCATATCGATCTTTTGTTTGGTACTCAAATCAACCAACATGACAGCAAAATCGGAGGGCAGTGTTTTTTGAATGGACCAGGAGAGTTCCACCGGTTCCAAAATGCCTGCAGCATTTAATTCTGCCGACCAAATTTGGACATCTGAACCTAATTCCCTGATATCGGAGGTTGCAGGTGGTGCTTCCTCGCCGGGAAGTGTGAAAGACAGTGACAAATGATTCCCGGGAGAGATCAATTCCGGATTATCGTGCCAATCCAATTCATTGGCTGCACTTTCCAAGCAACCAAAGTAATTGTAAGTATCACCGTAATCTCCTGCCTTGGCACTGAGCATGAGTTTCCAGCCTGCGTCATCGTCATCTACAGTCCTTGCCAATTGTGCGCCACCATCAGACAACGGATCCAAGGTGATGGTTTGATCGCTGGCTGTCCTGTTATACACTGCATAACCGTTCCAGGGATCCAGTTCTGTAACTATATTGCTCCAATCTTCACCTGATAGTCCGTAGGTAATGGGGCCATAGAATTGCACCTGATCCAAAGATAAACTAATGGGGAATGGATAAGGTGACCCGATCAAATTCCAGCCGGATTTCAGGGTTAAGTCTGTGCCGAACATAGTGCCTGATTGTCCCGGTGTGGTTCCAACCAATAGATTGTCTTCCACGCGTTGGTAGAGCCAGTAAGATTCACCAGGTGTAAAGTCCACGGGATTGGCTTTAAAAGATGAACTGATTAAATCATATTCAAAAATGCGCCAACTGGTATCCACTTGTGTGCCTAATTCATCACCAATCACTTGGCCTACAGCCGCTTCATCCAAGACAGCAGGAATGGAAATCAAGCGCCATGTATCCATGGGTAGTCCTGTAGGATAAGCACTGCCACTTGCGGAATTGGTGGTAAGGGTTCCGGCAATGAATTTGACTTCCACACCAAGGGTGTCGCTGGTAGTAACGTAGGATGAATCAGATAGATCCGTGGCAATGATATAATAAAACAATCCCATCATGGTGACATCATTCCCGGGAATGGTTCCGGTAAAATTGCTTCCATTGTCTATCATTGCTATTGATGTGTATACGCTGCCACCCCCGGTCATATAATATAAGGTGGCTGTTTCAATGCCCGTATCATCATCAATGATGGCTGTCACCACTACATCTTCTAAAATGGTTGGCGCAGAAGGCGCCAGGGAGACACTGGTCATGACGGGACCTTGAGTATCTGTAAAGCTGTTATCTGATGCATTTGAAATGATAGCCCATTGGCTGAATGATGTTTGGTTTTTGGCTACCACATTTCCGTTTGTTTCATCAATCTCTGTATTTGCCACCGCAATGATTGTCCATGCTTCGCCGGTGCCGGAATTGCTTGGGCGCTTAGCTAAGCGCAATGTGGATGGATTATTGATGCCTGCCAAAGATAAATAATCAAAGCCGATATCGGTGAGAAAATCACCTTCAATTTCTGTAGTGATCTCATAATATTTTTCCGGGAAGACGGGATCAGTAATATTGCCGTCAGGATCCACCCAAGGTGTGGATTCATCTATAGGCGGCAGGGCATCAACAGCCTGAACTGTTACTGTCCCACCTGAGGAATTCACAAAATCCAAGGTAACGCCTAATGGGTGTCCATCAGAATCTGTCACCACAATGGGATCGGTATTCCCGGCAGGCACGGTTACGGTTGTATCCGTGATTTGTGAATCATCGCCTAAGAGGGTCATAAAAATATTCACTGTGTCTGTATTGGAAACAATTTCGTCCGGATCGCTACCTGTGTTGGTACCGAAATGAATGGAGCCGTAATAAGTCCCGGGATCCAAATTCTCAGTATTCAGTACACTGACAGGAATATTGGCAATTGTTGTTCCGGCAATCTCGCCGCTTGTTGCTGCGCTGAGCCAGACCCAGCCGCCAAAGTCTGCATCCACCGTCATAGTGTAAGACAAGGGATAATCGCCCAGATTTGCTAATTCAATATCGAATTCAGTGTTGTTATCCACGTAGGTAACCACAGACAAAGATTTGGCCGCAAATTCAGATTCGGGCCATGACCAGCCATCACCGGATAATAATCCAAACTCAATGGGTGATTCAATTACCGCTGTATGAAACAGGACATTTCCGGAAATGGAATCTCTCAGTGTGGGCGCAAAGGTGACGGTGATGGTTTGGCTCCCGCCGGCTGCAACGGATGTCCCCGGTGTCAAATCGGTGGTAAACATGGCGTCATCAATACTGAGTGAATCAATGATCAAGTCTGTATTGCCCGTATTGCTTAAGATAAAACTTGTATCCGAAGTCAAACCTGTCAGCACACCTCCAAAGTCATGATTGACAAAAGGTTGAATTGACAATGCCGCTGCTGCCACTGAATGTTGGGATTGCTGGTAACTGTCACTGGTAAGCACTACATCACCGGTCCAATAACCATTATCTTCCGATGATATACTCACATCCAATTGGGTGGTTTCCGTGGGCGCTAAAACGGAATCGGCCAAGGCGCCTGTAAATCCCGTGGGAAAATCAAGAGCAGTAATATTCAAAGTGTCTGTGCCATCATTTCCTATTTGGAGTGACAGTTGAGTTTCAGATAAAATATTTCCAAAATCCAAGGTAGCTGAAGATAATGTTAAGACTGGTGCTATGGTATGACCATTGAGTTCAATTGATACATCTTCATTCCCCAAGGGATCATCACTGGTAATGCGCAAATTATCGGTGATGGTTGCCGTGTCTGCACGGGTGAAGGATACATCCAAACCGATAGACTCTCCCGGCATGATTTGGGTAGAAATCTCCAAAGCTTTAACGAACAGATTCGTATTAACCTGTTTTTTCTTAGGAGAGGCTAGCCGCATGGATGAAGATTTTATTTTCGTCCTGCTTGATGATGGCGGTGTGACTGTCCGTCCCGGTTCTTCTGCTGAGAGGATTGAACCTGACTCCTCTGATCTTGAACCTTCATGAGATTGGTTAGGTTGTTGCGGTGTCATTTTACTTTTTGCTTTTTTGGCTTCTTTCCCCGCTTTTAACCGAAGGCGATTAACCAATGAACGAGACGTTGCCTCTTCGCCTAATGCTACGCTGAACCCAGAGGATGTGTCCGCCACATAAATGCTGTCTACAAAGAGAGTGTCGCTGCCGGTATTGGCCAATGTCATTGATAAGGTTTTAACTGTTTCCACACGAACATCGCCGAAAGCCAAATTCGTTTCTGTGACTTCAAGTATGGGCCAGACGCTTGTTCCTGCAAGAGAAATACGCTTTTCAGGTTGATCCAAATCATCGCCGGCAATCACCAAAGTATCCATCAATATACCCGGTGTGATATCCGGCTGAAAAACGACCACAACTGTATCTGAGCTTGCGGCAGGAATTGTTAAACCGGAATCACCTACGGTGTACCAAGATGATGAAGTATAAATTGTATCTAAGGTTAGTGACCCATTCCCGGGATTGGAAATAATCAACTCCCAGGATGCAAATTCGTTATGGTCCACAGAACCAAAATCGTGAACCGTATCATTAACTACCAATGTCCCGCCCATGGGCACCACAGAAATAGTATCGTTTGTCGTACTAAAAAATCCGGATGTGTCCCGTGGCACCAAAACATAACGGTATTCCTGCCCATTAATCAAATGCTGTCCTTCGCCGGTATCCAAATATGAATCAACGCCATAAGACAAAAGATCCAATGAATCCAGACTATCAGCGCCAATACCTTTATACAGGGTATAATCTACTATATCCTCGTTAAGGTTTCCTCGGGGGTCAACAGGAGGACCCCAGCTTAATAGATTTTCGCCATTGCCCGGCGTGCCTGAAAAGTTTGCCACAGGATCAGGAGGTTGATTGGTTTGATCATAATAAAATTGACCCATGTCCACCACTGTGCCGTCCTCATCGTTGTCCGCCGGATCACCGGCATCAATGGCGGGAGATTCCCAGGTCAGCGCGTAAAATACGTCCATTAAAGGATCATCTTCCAAGTTGCCTGAGCCCCAGTTCACTGTATTCCCGTTCAGAGCAATGCCCGCTTCACCGCCATCCACGATGGAATATTGTACCGTGAATTCACTGGCTGAACCGGAGGAAGAGAATGAGATGGCTTCATCGCCATTATTCCAAAGAATACTATTGGTGATTTGGGGATGGGATCCATCGCGGATATAGAATGCACCGCCGTCTCCGCTGGCTTCATTATCAGCCAAGGTGATATGGTTAAAAACAGGATTACTGCTTTCTCTTACAAAAATCCCTGCGCCATCCTCTGCATCATTCCCGGTAATGAGACAATAATTAAAAACAGGATTGGCATTGTCCCGGATGGCAATGCCGCCTCCGTTACCTGTGGCATCATTATATTGAATGAATGTATTCAAAAAAGTTGGGGCAGAAGATTCAATATAAATCCCTGCGCCATCCTCTGCATCATTATCCACAATAATGATATCCTGGAATACGGGCGTCGAACTTGAATCAATGCGAATACCGCCGCCATTGTCGCCACCACCACCGGTAAAAGTAAATCCCTGAACTTTTGTCAAAGTGGACTGACCACCAAAAATATTGAGAACAGATGTGGTCCCGTCCCCTTCCACAATGGTGGAATCGGGACCGCTGGTAGACCGAAGCACCAAATTCTTATCAGCAAAATTCAGGTTTTCTTCGTAGGTGCCTGCGCCCACTTGCACCGTATCTTCCGGATAGGCGGCTGTAATGGCTTCCATGATGGTGGCGTAATAATCTGGGACAGATATAATGATGTGTTCTGCCGCTACACCATTCAGGACTATAGTGTAAGTTGCCTCGTCGGGATCATTGCTGCCTAAAACCAGGTTGGCAGTGTAAGAACCGGTGGCTGTGGGAGAAAATGTTACCGGAATCTCTAATGTATCCATAAAAGAAATGAGTCCAGATTCTCCCGGTGTACTAAATGATGCATCGCCCTCGATAAATATTTCCTCAACATCCAAATCCGGTGTACCGATATTTACAATATAGATTGTATCATTGGAAGATTCATCCACACGGGTAAATGGAAAATTTAAAACACTTAGGCTGTCTGTAATACCATCGGTAACCACAATATCTGCAGATTCATTAATCCCTGCACCGGACACAGTTACTAAGGATAACGGTGTGAATGGGTCATTGGAAAGGATGGATATTGTGTCTGCATATTCATCTACAACCGGCGGTGTAAATATGATGGTTATTTCTACAGAATCACTGATTGTTACCGTAGCATCTTCAGGATCCACAGAGAAATTTTCAGTTCCCGTAGTGATGGAAGATACATGGAGTTCAGCCACACCATTATTGGCTATCCAAAATGTTTCACTAACTTCTTCTCCCTCGGTGACATGGGAAAAATCAATCGTATCTAAAGAAACAACAATTGACCCGGAAAAAGCATCATTTCGTCTGCCAGGTGACCCCAGATTGTCGCCATCGCCATAGGGCAGTCCACTGGCGACCCAACTGGCAGAATCGGCATTATCCCACTGAGGCACAACCAATTCCATGGAGACACCGGAACCATAAGGAAAACCAGTATGGTAGGTGAGGCTGTCCACAATTTGTCCGCTTCCTGTGGTTAATGTGATGGATTCTCCGGAATTGCTGAGACTAATCCCGGTGCCATATTCCAACCCTTCGGCGATGCCGCCATTGGATGTTGAATCACTATTCTGGACTAAAACAAGATACTCATTGGGCTGTACGTAACTGCCATTTCCCAGTGTCACATCATCGCTACCACCGGAAATGATCCAATCTTCAAGGTTCAGTGGTGTGTAGAAATTATTATAGACTTCGATCCATTCCTTGCCGCCGTCGGAACCGCTTGGATTGGGCATGATCTCGTTAATTACAAACGCCGGCTGCCCTTCTGGCTGGGTTGGAGAACCTGAGACCCAATCAGGATTAGTGGCACTGCTTACTATACCGTGGTAGCCGTTACCGCTCCAATCATAGACTGCAGGCATAACTTCATCAAAAGAACCTTCATTCAAGCGCCACAGCGCCAGGGTGGTTTCATCTACCTGGAACTCATCACCAGGCGGTACAAATGCCGATGTATAGCGCAGAGAATTTGACAATCGGACTTCATCCAGGATGCCGGCATAACTGTTCGCGGGATCGGAGCTATTGATATCAACACCGCTATTGCCTGTAAATGAAATGTTTGGACCAGCTTCACCGCTAAGATGTCCATCCAGCCAAAGTTTTATATTTTCTCCTGCTGGTGCTGTCACTGCCAGATGGTGCCAGTTGCTGTCTCGTACACTCATATCTCCATCAAAGACACTGCCATCTTCACCCATAAGACGAATTCGGAATGAATCTTCCATTGCAGTAGCCAGGTAAATAGATAAACCAGAAAGACGTATTATTTTTGCCACTGCGTTCTCATACCCCAGAGGATGGAAGTAAAATTCTAACGTGTAATCCTGCTCTGGGCTGAATACTGGTGACCGGGACTCAGGTACACTGATCCATCGGTCATCTGCACCCATGAACACGGCCGTGGTGTCATTCCCCATACGGCCATGATCTGCAAAAGCCAGGATTCCTTCGTCACCACCACCATCCACAGCAGATACTCGATAATAGTAGGTTGTATTATCTACTGCGGCATCATCTACATAAAAACTGTCGGCAGTAGTGGCATACTGACTCATATTGTAATAATCGACGTTGGGGTCGATGGAGCGATAAATGTTGTACCCGGCCAAATCGCTTTCTGTATTGGCGGGCCACTTCAGGGCGATATTGTTTGTGGAAGGGGTGGTGGTGATTTTTTGAACCCGAACCGGCTGGCCAGCCTGATCATAGTAGTAGGCACCCATATCGGAAACGGTGCCGTCCGCATCAGTAGAGTCTGGGTGGCCAACATCAATTAATCGAGAGTCGGCTAAAAGATGATAATTGCCATTGGCGGTATCCACAAACATGGGATCTACATCGATGTTG
>CAXFCD010000207.1:0-7212 GCA_964001155.1 uncultured bacterium
CCACGGGAATCATACAAGATGGGCATAGTAATGCCTTTATTGGCCAGGAAGGGGCCCGCTTTGGGAGAATCTTCTAGCCCTTTCACCGTGCGGGTGGCTTCGGTGATATCAATCAAGAAAAATTTAATTTTCTCATTTTTATATTTCTGGTAAAGGTTTTCCAGATGGGGAAGTTCTTTCATGCAAGGCTTACACCAAGTGGCAAAGAAGCTCATTAATACTACGTGGCGATCTGGCTGAGTCATGGGCTTCCTGAGTTTTTTATCCCGTTCCTCAGTCCAGGTTTTAAGAAATTCAAATTTCCCCGGCGCTGACATCAATGCCCAAGAGGGCGCTATGTCCCCGACCTTTAAGCCCGGGTCTGCAGTGGTGTCATCGGGTACGACTGCCACTTCCCTGTCTTGGGCAAGCGTAAAAGTTAAAAGAATAATAATCGATAAAAATCGTTTTATCATAGATTTTGCCTTCTCTAGGGGTTTAGTGAATATAAATCAATCTAATACAAACATCACACGACAATTTTTCAAGAGCCCCGCTGATCCATCTGCCACTGTTAATTTCCCCACATCGGTGTTACTGATGACCACATCGGCACCGGCAGAACCTGAAGTGGAAGCAGCTCGCAAGACCAATGGATTTCCCTGGACCCGGGGATCGCCCTTGGCTTGATCCAAGGATTTGGCGTAGCCCACCACACCGTTAGTTGCAGCATAATCCCGGCTATATTGACCGGGGCCATAGATAACAGATCCGCCTTGATTTAAAATCCGTGGTGACATTGCAGGACGGAGACCCAATCCGGTTGCATCAATGATAATACCTGTTACACCGCCGGAGGCAGGTGCCGCAGTGGCTGTTTCTTGTATTGGGGTAGATGGATTTGCCGGTGGCGTGGATGTGCTTACATCATCGTAGGTTAGCGTTGGTGCTTTGTCTGCCATGGGCAAAAGGACTCGAGAAATATCATTCATGCTCACCTCGTAGGTGATTTCCACTGATGTGTCGCTCAAATACCGAGGTTCTCCCACCTGCCGTGCGCCGCGGATGGCGCCTTGAACCTGGGTTTTAATCATATCATCAAACATAGCACCGGATATAGTGGTTTCTGATGTCACATTTACACCATTCACAATTTCAATAAGTTGCCGCAATGCATCCTGCTTGGCAATCCGCATTGCAGAGCGGCGGGCCTGCCCTGCATTAATCACATTGGCAGGAATAAACCCAATACCAGTGGCTTGAATCGTACGATTACCATAATCAATTTTTCCTCGTTCAAACACATCGCCAACAAAATTATCTTGGGCGAATAACAATGAAATCCATAAAGAAACGATGAGAAACTTTTTCATATTTGACTCCTTTATTGTGCCACTTCTATTGTAATGCGGTTCCCCACAATTCCGGTGACTTTGATATTAAAACCGTCAGGCTGGGTTTGACTTAAGCCCATGGCTAAATCCATAGCTTTCCCTTCAAATTCTACTTCATATTCAGCAACACCATCGTTCAAGCTTTTGGAATATGCATTCCGGATGCCATTGACAGTTTGCGCTTTTAAGAATGCCTCAAAACCCATATAGGACATAAAATCAGCATTTTTAAGCACAATATATGTTTTGATGAAATTAGATTGTTGGGTGCTCCACTTTTCAATCAGTTGTCGGATGATTTCTGTTCCGAGTTTCCCCGCTGCTTCATTCATGGCATTTACCCCGGCAGTGGTGGGTGATATGTGGGGTTTCTTGCCGTGGGCATTGGGCACCACAGCTAAAATCTCTCCTGTATCTACCCGAACGATTTTCCCGTTAATGTCAGCCTGTCCGGAGGTCATGCTGTACACTTTGCCGCCGGAAGAAATCTTCGCAGTGCCAATCACGATAATATCAGCACCTAACTGACCTGCAACTTTTGCGGCGGCGGATACGTTGCCTGACAATGCATCTTCATAATCGGGCTTTCCTTTCAGGGCTTGCACCAATTGGCGATCCACCACATCGAATCCTTTATCGTAAAAAAGGCTCAGGAGTTTGGTCTCTGCGAAATCTGTGGGGACGTTGTCTATCAAGTTTTCTTCTCGGACTAGGAAAATGATTCTGGGGCGGTTCATTGAATTCAACAATGTTTGTAAGGCAGCTTCATCCTTCATGACTTCATCCAGCATGGCGGTGATTTCCGCAGAAATGGTAATTTCCCAATTCCCGTCGGGGCCCTGTTTTTCACTGACAATGTTGAATGTTTTAACAAATCCTTGTGCTTTGGAATAAATATTGTCTGTGAGCGTGGTGGCGGTGACTACCGTTTCTGAGGAAATATATGCACCCAAACCAACTTCCACCGCATCCCGCTTGGCTTGCTCGATAGCAGCATCTTTTGTGAGGCCATATCCTATACCTTCCACTGTTTCGGCAGAAAGGGGACAGGTCAATAAGAAGATGAAAAAAAGTTTCTGGTATGGGTGGTTTATGATTTTATTGCTCATGTAGGATATTTTTTGTTTTTATTTAAAAGGTGATTCTCAATGCGTTCTGGAAAGAACGGATGCTCAACAATGCATCCGCACCGGAAACAGGTTTGCTTGGCTCAAATCTGCCTGTGATCATATCTGCCTGCATGATGCCCCGTTCTGCACAAAGCGCCATGGCATTATAGGCCGGGTGACTGCTGGGTACATCCTGAAAACGGGATGGGTTCTCCCCAAAATATCGTGTTTCCAAACCGGCATCACCGGTAACAATGGTCAATAATCGCTGAACCGCCATGCAGTATTCGGCACGATTCACCGGTTGGTCCGGATAAAAAGACTGCCCCGGCGCGCCTTCCAAAATGCCGTAGCCAGATAGTTCATTGATCCACACTTCCGCCCAATGACCACTGGCATCTGATGGACCGCCTTTTGGTGCATTGGCAGCTCGGATTTCTTCCGGTGTTTGGAAACCGGATGCGGGTGTGGTTTGCCGTTCCATGAGTGTGCTGATTTTCAACTCTTCTGCCAGGAGAACCGCCAGGTCCGCCCGGGTGATTTTTTCATGGAGCGCTACTTTTTTTCCCACGGATGTTCCAGGCATCGCCCTGACAATCTTCTGGCTCATTTGCCACATTTTATTGGCTTTCCCGCTGTATGCCCCTTTCATATCCACCACTTGACGAAATTGGTCTTCTGCCTGGCTGAATTCATATTGATATAGAAAAAGTTCCCCGGTATAATAGGTGGCGCCTTCATGGTTCTTGTTCCGCTTTAATGCTTTTTTCAACAGTTTTTCAGCCGGTTTATACCATTTCTTTTCCTGGTGTCTTAAATCAATCCAGACCCGGGCACAAAGGGTTAAAACATCCGGGTCTTTACCGCCCCTGTCCTCTGCTTCTCCGGCATATTTTTTTGCTTTTTTTCGCTCACCCAAATTGGCATAAGCAATCCCCATCCCCGCATAGGCCGGTGCGAATTTCTTATCTAAACCAATGGCACGCTCAAAAGATGTGAGCGCTTCGGAATATTTCCCCATTTCCACATGACGCATCCCCGCTTTGTGATGGTATTCCGGGGAGTCCAACTCGCTGGCGGGCTTCAGGGCACAGGAGGGCAGAGAAAGGATTATTACAATAAAAAGAAGGTTTTGAATCAGGTATGTGAAATACCGTGGATCATTTTTCATGGCATTGCCTCTTATTATTTCAAGAGCAATATTTTTACTGTTTTTGTAAATCCCTTTGCTCTTAATTGACAGAAATATAAACCCGTTCCAACCATTTGTCCTTTATTATTATTCCCTTCCCAATTGATGGAATAATAGCCGGCAGGCAGATGATTGTTGACCAAGGTTTTTACTTCTTGGCCCATGATGTTATAAATGGCCATTTCGGCATAAAGATAGCTTTTAATAATGTCTTAATTTGTTATTATTTTATTTTTTCTTGGTGAGCTTCCAAACCCCATTCCAATCGTCACCCGGCGGGGTTTTTTTCAGGTAGGTGCATCGCTCCATAAAAACACGGCTTGGGTTTGTTTTGCGGCCCGGAAACATATCTTCCAACGCATCCACCTGTTTAAACAAATTGTGTGCTGCGTCCCAGTCTTGGTTTTTATACAAGTCTAACGCTTCATGAAAATTGGGGATTATCTCTTTATAAATATCCGGCTCCTCTCCTTTATTGGAAATGAGTTCATAGGTCTGGATCGGTTCGGTCTTGCCGATTACCACCATTTTATCTAAAGTCCGGAAGGTCAAGCGGTCCGCCACAGCTTTGTGGGTATCTTCAGAGACTTGTATATAAACACCATACTGTTTAGCCGAGGATTCCAGCCGCGCAGCCAGGTTCACAGAATCACCCATCATGGTATAATTCATGCGCTGAGTGGAACCCATGTTTCCTGTCACCATAGAGCCTGTATGAATCCCAATTCTGTTTTGCATTTTATGGACATCCTTAGGCCAACGGTCCCCTTCGGCTATCCATCTTTCCCGCAAGGTTTTCAGTTGGGCGTCCATTTTAAGCGCGGTGATGCAGGCCCGATATTCGTGGTCTTCCACCGGCATGGGTGCGCCGAAAAATCCAACAATGGCATCACCAATATATTTATCCAGAGTACCTTGGTTTTCCAACAGGATAGTGGTCATATCTGTCAAATAACTGTTCAGTAAATCCACCAAATCAGTAGCGGACATTTGTTCAGAGAAAGTTGAGAAACTTTGGATGTCTGTAAAATAAGCTGTGTGGACTGCCTCATTACCGCCGAGCTTGGGTTCCTCCTTTGATTCCACCATTTGTTCTATGAGTTTTGGAGAGATATAAGTACCAAATGTGTTTTTCAAAAATCGTTTATCTTTGTCTAAAACCAATAATGTATAAGACAAAACACCAAGTTGTGTCATGGTCATGGATAGGGTGGGGCGAATGACTTCCCACATGAGACGCTGGTCCAAAAACTGACTGTAAGAAAAAATCAACCAACCCAATGCGCCTGCGCCCAAGAATAAGAATCCCCAAAAGGGCTTTTTCGGTGTTGCGCTCAAGGTGCCTACCAAAACAGAAAGAATCAAGAGTGCTAAAAAATTCTGTTCGCTTGAAGAGCGTGTCACAAATTCATTTTGCAAAATGCTATGGATTACATTGGCATGAATTTCCACCCCGGCAAATGTTTCCTGAACCGGTGTATTCCGCAAATCCATAAGTCCCGGCAGGGATGAGCCCACCAAAGCCACTTTCCCTTCCCAGTAAGTTGGGTCCAGCATTTCCGGATCAAAGCAATACATGTAAGGGATGTAGTAAAAGGTTTTAAACAACCCGTAAAAATTCACATACATCCGCCCTTGGTCATCAATGGGAATTTCCCTTACGATAGTTCCTGTGGTATCTTTCAGGCGCAACAGATGGTTCTCAAAATCATAGTGGAAACCATCGTCGGCAATGCCTAAAATATCTTTCACCGCTGACAACGTGAGGGTGGGGAATACCTCCCCTGAACCCTTAAAATGAATGGCCGTAGGCGCTCGGCGGATGTTCCCATCCTCATCTTGGGGAAAATTGGCTGAGCCGGTGCCGTGAGATGCTGTTAATAAATCAAAATAAGTGTTCCCAATCCTTTCCGCTGTTGGAAGTCGTGAAGCAATATCCGGAGAAATATCAATGGTATGATTGGATGCATCATAATATTCCGGAATCTGATCCATGGCATATAAAAAATTGGTGCTGTCGGAATTTTCAAAAACCAAAGCATGATAACTCACAGGGCTTTGGGCTGTGCTCCAAACGAACCGTGATGGGTCATTGCTCACCAAATATTGATCTGTGGCCTGTTGCAAGTCCGGAGATGCAGCAGGCTGATTGGATGCTAAAGCTTCCACCAAATAATAATTGTCTGCTGCCTTTTCATCAAAAATGATATCGAATATCAGCGCTTTGGGGTTTCCTGAGGAAACCACATCAATCAATTGACCATGATAAGCGTGTGGCCATTCATGATAATTCCCCAGGGATTCCACGGAATTTTGTTCAATATCAATAATGACCACATCATCAATGGATGCTTCTTCGCTGAAGGCTGCCCTGGACTTCATCCGGGCATCATAAGACTTATATTCATAGCCATTGATCAAATCTGTGAGGAAGAATCCCGGGATGGTTGTGCCGCCATGAACCAAAAGTGTAGCAAGCAGTCCCGCTGTGCAGCCCATAATTATTTTTTTTTGTTGGTCTGTCATTGATGAGTAACGCAAATGGGCGAAGACGCCAAGTGTTTAATTTTTGAATATTGGTGATTTAGCATAAAAATATGTTTCGCTATTCTATTTTTCAATTTATTCAGCAAGATTTGGCTCAAAAGCTGCATCGGAGGGTTGAGTTAGAAATGATTGATTTTACATTGCTATATTGCGTCTCTGCGTTTAAATAGTTTTTCAATTAATTCCCGCCATCCAGTTCCTTATTCCATTGTACAAATTCATCTTCGCCATCTTTGGTTTGGTCAAATTCAAACATGTGGAATTTCCCGTCAGCTCGAATGTTGATTTGCATGCCTTCCGCTAAGGTAACCCATTCTTCTAAAGTGACCTCATAAGGACCGGAAACCTGTGTGGGTGCTGCGATTTCTTTTACGGGACCTAATTTAAACGGTGTGGGTGGTGGCGCCAGTCCCTGGCGTTTTTTCTTCCGTTCTTCAATATAATTTTTTGCCTGGTTCACGTCCACCTTCCCATCATACACCAGTACAGCACTTTCATCATCTCCGGCCTTGGCTCGGTATTTGGTCCCCCGGATGGCCGCCACAGCCGTTGGGGTACGGATGGCGATATTCTTTTTTTCACCAAAGGCAGCCTTGGCTGAAACCCACACATTGCCTTTTTTCAAATTTGCATTGAAATTTTTCACCATAGGTTTCACATCTGCTTCATTGAGTTCCAATTCAGAATTTTCGCCGATGCGGACTTTCCCACCGCCGGTGAGGGTAATCTCGCAACGGGATTTGGCTTGGGTGCGAATCATATTGCCCTGGAAGACGGGCTGGTTGGGCTTGGCGCGGATCCAATCGGTGTCGGACTTGAACTCCACCTTACCCAAGGGGAGGGAAATTTTACCAAATGGCTGATCAGCAGCCACGAGTAGCGTGGTAAAAATGAGGATACAGCTTAGATATCCCATAGTTCTATCTCCTGTGACTGTCGGCAGTTTAAAAAAACCTCGGGGAAAAAGCCACAATTGGTTACAACTTATAAA
>CAXFCD010000208.1:0-4168 GCA_964001155.1 uncultured bacterium
CAAGTGGAACTTCGGGTCATGGCTCATATATCTAAAGACGAAGCATTAATAGACGCATTCCAAAATGGAGATGATATTCACACGCGAACTGCAAGCCATGTGTTTAATGTTCCAATTCAAGATGTTTTACCGGAAATGCGCCGAACTGCGAAAGTGGTGAATTTTGGCATCATGTATGGCGCCGGGCCGTTTCGGTTGAGTCAAGAATTAGGGATTCCGCGACAAGAAGCAGTAGCTATAATTGAATCCTATTTTGAGCAATATTCTGGCATTCGGGACTATATTGATACAACATTGGAAAAAGCCAGAAATGAAAAACTGGTTGAAACCATGTTAGGGCGAAAACGCCCTATTTGGGACGCGGATTCCGATAATGGACTTCGCAGGCAAGCAGCCGAGCGGATGGCTATCAACATGCCGATTCAGGGCTCTGCAGCAGAAATGATTAAATTAGCCATGATTGATATTTCAAAAGCAATTCAAGAAAATAATATGGAAGCAAAACTTGTGCTACAGATTCATGATGAACTTTTATTTGAATATCCTGAATCAGAAGAAAAAGTGCTCATAGATTTGGTGGTGGAAAAAATGGAAAATGCCATGGATTTATCTGTCCCAATCGTAGTGGATTATGGAATAGGGCAGAGTTGGTTTGAGGCGCATTAGATAGTAGATGGAAAACTTTTAGCGATTCGTCGCGAACTTAGCGGATAGATAAAAACATGGAAGCAAGTATAACATTAAAAAAAGTCGGGAAACTGATTGGCGATAAAACCATTCTCGCCGGATTGTCATTTGGAGTAGAGCGAGGGAGCATCGTAGCCATCGTCGGGGTGAATGATACAGGGAAATCCACCTTATTAAAACTGTTGTCCGGTTTTGAAAATCCCGACTATGGCCAAGTGTTTATCCATGGATTGGATATGGAAAAACGCCGGAGAGAAACTCGAAGTTTAATTGGGTACGTCCCTAATGAAAATGATTTAGATCCATGGCTCACCTTGGAACAAAATATCCGTTTTACAGCAAACTTGTATCAAGTGGATGAGAAGATTGCTTCTGAAAGAATTGCCAAATATGCAAAACCATTGGGCCTCGTTCCCTATTTTAACAATTTTGCAATGAACGTTTCGCACGGCACACAGAAAAAAACAATGCTCGTTCGTGAATTAATTCATGATCCGGACGTGATTATGTTAGACGAACCCACCGGTTATATGGATGCGGAATCCATTCGACTCACATGGGATCTATTGAAAGAATTGAAAAGGGAAAAAACTATCATTTATGTGAGCAATGCCTTAGCGGAGATTGAACAGGCTCACGATCGAATTCTAGTCTTCCATGAAGGTCGAATCTTCATGGATGGCCATTTGGATAAGCTGTTGGAAAGCACCTTGAATTATCATCAATTCCAAGTGGAATTTGATTATTTGTCCGATGATTTATATAAGAAATTGACCCAAGTCGCAACAGTAGTTTCACCAAACAGATTGGACAATATTTTCCATTTTTATGGCAGGACACGAAATGTCTTTTTTGATGTGATTCGAACTGCTTCTGACGAATTGATGGTTGACTTAAATGTGAAGAAATTGGGACTTCGGGATTTGTTGGATTCAGAATTTGCCGCACGAGGTTTGGATTGATTTACGCGTTGCTCATGCGCCGGATATGGCTTTGGAAAAACAGGCTCATTTCCAGTTTTTTTCTATTATTGGTTCTGCCATTCAGCGTCTATTCATTAGTGAGTTTGTCTTTTAAAAACATTATGGGTAAAAGTTTATCGGGAATGCCCTACGAATTTTGGGTGATACCGGGATTGGTTTTTATCATTTCATCTTTGGGGCTTTATCCCCTTATATACAGGGATTTTTTTGACCTTCGGATCCATAGAAAAGTGCTCATTAATGTGGCACTCGCTCCCTACCGAAAACGAGCGCTAATCGGTGGCTATTTATGCGTAGCAGGATTGGAAGCATTGATGTTGGGGATCGTTTCATTATTAATCATGTCAGGATTGGCAACTTACCCCCTGACCATGATAGAAACAGTCGTTATGTTTTTATGTTTGATGGTTTATTTGTTTTTTCTCGGAAATTATTTCATCACATTAGGATTGGCGATTGATACGCAAACTACGTTGTTTTTAATGACAGCTTTGTCTTTTATTTTTATTTTATTCGGGAATGGTTATTTAATCGAATTCGGGTTTTTCCCAATAGGCGTTGAAACATTTCTCACGTGGCAACCCTTGTCCATTCCTTTCCGGATTTTCCAGGTTTATTTTCGAACTGGTATTATGGATTGGGCATTGTTAACAGGATGTATAGTTCTGGGGATCTTGTGGACTCTTGCCAATACAATAATCCTAAAACGGAAACTCATCCATTGATTGCCTATTTGTCCGGTGGCATGGAAAATGCCCCAAATGAAGGTGCCGATTGGCGCATAGAAATGGCAAGTTGGCTGAAGGACAACCTTGGCCATGATGTGATTGATCCAGTCTTGGAATCTGAAAAAATGGTGATTGCTCATGAGGCAGAAGACTACCGGAAATGGAAAACAACAAATCCGCAAAAATTTAAGGAATTTATTCGACTGTTGATTAACCAGGATTTGCGAGCTGTCATCGGGAAAGCAGATTATTTAATCGTTCTATGGGATGAAAGTGTAATTCATGGCGGCGGTACCCATGGGGAAGTAACCATGGCTTATTGGGTGGATCGTCCGGTTTATCTCGTGAACAAATTGGATTCGGAAAAATTGAGTGCTTGGGTCTCCTCCTGCGCCACTGAAACTTTTGATTCATTTGACGCATTGAAGGAAGCACTCCTCCGAGAATATCAATCATGAATTTTACCGGACCCAAAGCATACATCCATACGGACCGCCTAAAACAAAATCTGTGGAATATCCGCCGTCATGTTGGGGATCGGCCTCTCATGTGTGTTGTCAAAGCGAATGGGTATGGTCATGGCGCTATTGAGAGTGCCAAAGCAATCGCCCAAGAACCGGGCGTAAGTTTTGCTGTTTTTGCTTTTGAAGAAGCGATTGAACTACGAGACAATGGAATCAATAATGAAATTTTTATTTTTTCTAAACTCAATCCCGACCTTATTTCAAATGCCGTTGAATTGAATTTGACGGTGAATGCCAGTTCAGTAACAGATTTGGAATCCTTAGCTCAATATAAAAATCAATCAAGTTCATGCCCAAAATTTCACATCAAGTTTGATACTGGAATGACCCGATTAGGATTCGATCTCGTTGATGCAAATGTTGCTTTCACTTTTATAAAAAACAACAGTTTATCACCGGAAGGTATTTATTCTCATTTTGCAACAGCTGACGAAGGGGATTTGGCTTATGCTGAGTGGCAATTGAACCAATTTAATGGTGTGGTGGAAAATGGACGAAATTTCGGGATTGATTTCAAGTATATTCATTGTTCAAATAGTGGCGCAATCCTGAATTTGCCTTCCGCTTTTTTTAATTTAATTCGAGTGGGCATGTTGATGTATGGCGTAGCGCCTTCTGACGAGGTATCCATGGGTGTGGATGTTGAGCCGGTCATGAGTTTTTGCGGGCCCATTGTAAATGTACGAAAAGTCAAAAAGGGTACACATGTCAGTTATGGCGGAGTTTACACCACAGAAAAAGATACGAACATAGCCGTGGTTCAAACAGGGTTTGCTGATGGTTTCCCCCGTCCATGGTTCGAAGATGGATATGTGAGTTATAAGGGCCAACATTATAAAATTGCCGGGCGGGTTTGTATGGATCAACTCATGGTGGATTTTGGCGATATGGTGCCCAAAGAAGGAGATGAAGTCCTGTTTTTTGGGAAGAAGGATGAGAACGAAATTCCGGTGGAAACTATTGCGGAAGCAATTGGGACCACAACTTATGTTTTATTAACGGCGATCCACGGGCGGACAAAAAGAGTCAAAATTGATATATAAAACAGATAATTTAATCCCTGTGGTATTTACTTCCTTTATTGATTGAAACAGCACGGAATAGTTGTTCAGAAAGTACCAATAAAGCCATTTCGTGGGGCAATGTCATTTTTGAAAATGATAACAACATATCAGCTTTTTGTCGAATGGCTTTTGAATGTCCATCAGGGCCACCTATCAAAAAAACTATGTCCCTGTTTTGTTTA
>CAXFCD010000209.1:0-5986 GCA_964001155.1 uncultured bacterium
AAGGAATGATATTGGGAAATGATGGTACCTTTTTTATTGATCCTGTTGAAAGCAATCCAAACTTCTATCGAATTTCTCAAAGAGAAAAAGGCATATCCGAATTGCCCGAAATTTCCCAATGTGGTTTCGGTGATAGTATCATAAGAGAAGATGGGCGGGAAACTCAAAGCACAAGAAATTTTCCATCCTGCGTCGGCGAACCGGAACCATGCTATTCCATCGGTGATACGTTGGTGACATTTCGGTTTGCAGGAATCTTAACAGCGGAGGCGAATAATGAAATAGCCGACGGAACTGTGATTGGGGGGCTCGCCTGGATGAATGCTATCGTGAATCAAGTCAATCTTCTGTGGGCTCGAGAACTGAGTTTCAAACTTGAGTTGATTGAAAACAGTGATGTTTTGATTTATACCGATGATAACCCAACACCGACAGATTTTACCCTTTATAATATGTATGATGAGTTGCCCTTAGTCTTGAATCATCTCAATGAAACAGTTGGCGGCGGCGGATACAATGGACCTATCGGATCATTGAATTGGGAATATGGCGCTGTATTTAATGTGGGATATGGTGGCGGCCTAGCTTATGTCCCGGGATCTACATCGGCAAATTTGCCCTATTATACCATATTTAATCATGAAATTGGCCATAACTTGGGTTCATCTCATAATTGTACTTCCGAAGGTGGATGGCGGTGCACATTTGGTGGTACAATTATGTGTTCCCGCAGTAATACGCTATCAGGAAATAATGGGGATCAGTATTCGTCCCATACGATTGATATCGCCATAAAATATCAACAAGAACTATTTGGTGGGAATGCTTATTTGTATCAGCGAGGCTGGACGCGTGTTCCTACAGATAATTCACCACCGGAGGTATCAATCCCATTTGAAATAATTAACATCCCAAAGGAAACACCTTTTGTTTTGGAGGGAAGCGCTGAAGATGAAACTGCTGAAAATTTAACTTTTTCCTGGGAGCAAAATGATATTTCAACAGTTTTATTTAGTCCACCTGATTTTCCGGAAGATACGGGCCCGCTTTTTTGCAGTGTGGATCCCAAAGTGGATGGACATGTTCGATATTTCCCTCAAATAGCGAGCCTTCTGGAAAATAATTATGAGACAGGGAATATAGAAAAATTACCTTTCGCTGAACGTGAAATAAATATGCGTCTTCTGGCTCGGGATAATGATTACGTTTCCGGCGGTTTTGGATATGCAGATATTCAGCTCAATGTTATGGGCGATGCAGGACCGTTTCGGGTTACATCTCAAAGCGATGCAGTCACATGGGAAACAGGCGGAACGGAGACAATCACTTGGGATGTTGCAAACACGAATAATGCCGCCGGTGTGAGCAGCCCATTTGTGGGGATTTATTTATCAGTGGATGGCGGGGAAAATTTTGATATCATTTTGAGTTCAGCAACTTACAATGACGGCAGCGAAGATATTACAGTTCCCATAGTTCCCACCAGTGATGGATGCCGGATTATGGTAAAAAGTTTGAATAACATCTTTTTTGATATTAATAATTCCTATTTCACGATTCAAAATTCAGCAGAATCTCAACTGAGCTTAGATACAACACCCATTGAAATGAATCTTCCTTTGGATACAACTGTAACGCTTCATCGAGATATTTCAAATACCGGAGACATAGGTTCTGTCCTGAGCTATGAATTAGGTATAGATATAAACCAAAATGGAGAAGGTTTTTTATCTTTTGATGGTGAAGATGACAATGTAGATCTTGGTGCTAATTTATTGGATGGAGATGGTGATTTTTCAATTTCGTTGTGGGTCAAGACGACAGCATCAGCAGGCGTGATCATTCAACAACGAAATGGCGGTTTCAATGGTGAATATCAGTTAAATGTGACTGGAAACGGGAGACTCAATTTTTGGACTTATAGAGATGGATACCGTTGGGCGGCTACAACAATTGCATCTATCAATGATGGTGAGTGGCACCATGTTGTTGTTGTCCAGGATGAAACGATTAACGGCGGGCGGATTTATGTTGATGGACAGGAAAATGCAGCAAATTCCGGCGGTTTGGTGAATTTGGCAGGGAGTATCCATACTTATCTTGGTGCTGATATGCGAGATCATCAAAATTATTTTTCCGGCTCCATTAATGATGTTGGACTTTTTACCAACGCACTTTCCGTGGAAAATATAGACATATTATTCAATTCTGGTCCCAGCTTCAATTTGACGTATAATCATGATGGTTATTCAAGCGCGAGCAATTTAGAAGCATTCTATCCCATGACGCTTATGAGTGGGACGACGTTGTCTGATGAAAGTGGAAATGGACATGATGGAGAAATTTCCGGTGCATCATGGGATGGTGACTTAGTTCCAACGCCTGAATGGCTAACGGTTTCCGGTGCGATGAATTGGCTGGAAGCGGGGGAGTCTGATCAAATCAGCATCACCGTAAACACAGTGGATTTACAAGATGATGCACAATATGGTGGGCAAGTTTTAATCCTAATCAGTGGGGATGTGGTATCTATTCCTGTGTTTCTCACCACCGGAGATTATTTGAGTGCTGTGAATTCTCAAATTCCCAATGATTTCAAACTTTTTCCCACTTATCCAAATCCATTTAATCCAACCACAACATTGCGCTACAATCTCCCGGAAGATGGCTTGGTAAATATTACGATTTATGATATGATGGGAAGGGAGGTACAGACATTAGTGAATGGTAAACAGGTAAGTGGTGAGCATGAGGTGGTTTGGGATGCAACCGGTTTTGCCAGTGGCGTTTATATAGTTTTAACAAAGGGCGGACATAAGGTCCATTCTGAGAAAATCTTGTATTTGAAATAAATTCCCTCATGAAGGACTCAAAAAGAATTTTTTCCGTAATCATTTTTCAGAATAGAACCATGATGAAAATTTTCTTTATCTTATTGTTATTTGCAAATGTGTTGTCCCAATGAGGTTCTTACTATTACTATACTTGTAAATAAAATCAATTTTATAAAAAATATCTTTTGTAGATTAGATTAACTTCAGGACACTATTATGAGAAAATCAATCATCATAACTCTAATAACTCTTCCATTAATGGTTTTTGCGCTGGATAATACCGAAACGCTAAAGAACTCAAATGACAACATTGAGGCACGCTTTAAGCGACTCGGGTTAAATAAATTGGATGTCGTAAAAGCCAAATTGACGGAAAATGGAATAACTGACGATCAAATAACCCTGGTATTACCTATTATACTCAGAATAATTCATGTAATTAATGACCAGGGCCGGGATGCAGAATCTTATCCGCGTTTTGAACATTATTTGGAAAATAAGGTTGAGCTGACGGATGTTCAGATCAACCATGTTATTGGCCTATCCAAAAGATTAGCTCGGCGATTGCAATAATCATAGGCTCCAACACAGGCGCGAAACTTTGCGGAAGTTTTTGAATGGTAGAAAAACGCTACAAAGCCGATTCAATAAAAATATAATTTTTCTCCATCACCCTGATAGTAGGGCCTAAATACTTCTAAAACACACTCCTTGTAATCTAGAGAGAGTCAAAGGTTTTGAAAAAGTGTGATAGTGTTTGCTTCATTTTTAACACAAGGATATTTACCGTTTATTTTTAGAAAGATCATTAGATTTTGGTATGAATAAATCTATCGTCATTTTAATTCTTGTGATTTTTTATACAAGTTGCAGTAGCGGGCTGACAATTATGGATGAAAAAGATTTAATTCTAAAGAAGGATCGTATGTATAAACCAAAATTTCTTTTTTTCATGGGAGAAGAAAAACCTTATAATGGAGTTGCAATCAAATATTTTGAAGGCGGTGCAAAAGAGTGTCAGGGTCCCTATGTAAATGGACGAAGAGAAGGAATTTGGACCTATTGGCATGAGCCAATACCGAAAAAACTAAATAGAGGAATAAGAGAAGGAAAAGGACCCTATAAAATTGGAATTCGAGATGGATATTGGACCTACTGGTACACTAATGGAGTAAAACGGGAAGAAGGTAATTTCCAAGGGCAAGAACGAGTGGGAAAATGGATCTATTATAATAAGGATGGGGAAATCATCCATGTGCGGGAATTCTAAACTCAAATCTGGTGAGCTAAGGTAATATGGAAAACGTACTGGATTATTATATCAGGATGTTGACAAATATTAACCTGGACACAGGTCAAATATTTGGGATAGGTATTATCCATTCTTGGGTTGCAACGGTTACCATGATATACCTGTTTATTTTGGCGGCGCTCATATACCGGGCTCGTCCCAAAGCGCCGGAAAACAGGTTTATGAGCCTTTTACTCATTACGGAAGGGTATAAAATGAATACGAGCTTTTATATGCTCTATCCATTCGGTCCGGACATTCTTCCCCTTTCTCAATATAATAGAGTGGTATGGTTTTTCTTTGCATTGTTATCTTTATTGCTTTACATCTCAGTCGCCTCCTTTTATCCGGTGAAAGGATTAACATTTATGAGAAAGGACGTTATCCGGAAGAATTTATATTGGGCATTGCCTGTTCTTTCAGGAATTATTATTTCCTTTTTATTAGTGAAAAATGGGGGCATTGTTAATACATTTGGCGGGGCAACTTATGTTTTTAATTCAGTAGCAGGCGGTGTTGCTGATGTCCATCTATATCCCGGTACAAAGGATATTGGAACGGCATATGTTTTAAACTTACCTGATTATGTTCCTTATTATTTTATTGTTCCGGAACAAACCGGATTGGCACGGTTCTTTTTATTTGGACAAGTCCTATTTGCTCTTATTGCAGTATTTTTGACGAGAAGTGCTAAAAAGACATTGGAAGAAAATCCAGAGAAAGATGAGAAAGCCAAGGAAGCCCGTGCATTATCCATCGGCTTTTTAGGGAAAGCAGTGTTCTTCGGTTCCATGGTATTTTTCATGATTTTTATCACAGTCAAATTCGGTCAATTTAATTTATTAGATGTTGCAACTATGGGGACAAACGTTCCGCTTTTGATATTATATGTTATCGGGATGTATGGATTTTTGTTTAGTATGGTTTTCGCATCTTTATTTGAAGGACTTATGTTTACCTACGCCATTTTGAAAAATGAAATATTGGGCATTGATGAACGACTGAGAAAAACATTTACTACAGCCGTATTTGCCAGTATAGGGGCTATACTGGTTTTGGTTGCTTCAGAACTGATCGAAACATTCATCGAATTTGGATGGGTCGGTGGTATTATCATCGGTGTTCCCATGATCGTATTGCGAAAACCAATTTTTGCCCTTATTCATAAAATTTCAAACCGCATCATGCCCGACTCCTTCACCACAAAAGAAAAAATGTATTTGGATGCCTATGCGTTGGCCATGGAAGATGGTACCATCACCGAACGGGAAAGACAATTATTGGACATGCAGGCCAAAACATTGGAGTTGGATGGTTCTCGTGTGAAATACCTTGAAAAAAAGCATGATTTAGAAAACCAAGAAAAATCAACTTCTCCCAAAATTCCTGAAAATGTGGCTGAAGCCATGGCCAACAAAATAAAAAGCGAGGCAGAACAGCACAGAAAGCGGAATATACAGGATGAATAAAATTTTCAACATTTCATTATTTTACTTTTTTATTTCATCTTTTACTTTTAGCCAACCTGTCTATGAATTTGAAATTATTCCTATCCCGGAAATGGGGCCGCCATTACAAATCAAATCTGACGGAACCGCACTCGTTGGAACCAATCCCGGCGGGCAAGCAGTGTATTGGACTGACTCCACTGGAATCCAGGTTTTAGGCACCGGCGAACTATGGGGCATCTCTGACAATGACAGAATTTTCGCTGAATTAGCCAATGAAGAAGGGAATTGGGAAGCTGCTCTAATTGAAAATGGTGAAACCACATTCTTAGGCGGTGTGGCCGGTGGTGGTACATGTGATGCATTTTTTAGTCATGGTTTAGGTATGAGTGCTGACGGTCAAACAGGCGTAG
>CAXFCD010000210.1:0-1585 GCA_964001155.1 uncultured bacterium
AGAACAAAAGGATATGCAGATGGAAAATGGCAAGAAATTTTCAACTGGAAACCATCCTGTTGAAGCTATTTTACCTATGTTGCACTTACAAGATGCAGGATTTGACTTTAATATAGTAACACCTACTGGCAAACCTGTCGTTTTTGAAATGTGGGCTATGCCTAGTGAAGATCAAAATGTAATGAATTTTTATAATGATTATGAAAAACAATTTCAAAATCCAGGAAGTCTAGCAGGCTTTGTTGAAAATTCACTTGATGAAAATCAATCGTATGCAGCTGTCTTTATTCCTGGTGGACACGGGGCTATGCTTGGTATTCCTGAAGATCCTAATGTTGGGAAAGTTTTACGTTGGGCAAAGGATAAGGATTTATATACTATTACCCTTTGTCATGGACCGGGAGCATTGCTATCAACAAATTTGGATGCAAACTCATTTATCTATAAAGATTATCAAATGGCAGTCTTTCCTGATTCAGTAGATAAGCAAACACCCATGGTAGGTTATTTGCCAGGGCATATGCCTTGGAAGTTATGCGAAAAACTTACTGACTTAGGAGTAAAAATTATCAATAAAAAATCAGATAATTCCACCTGTATTGATAGAAAATTAATAACTGGTGCAAGTCCATTAGCCGCTAATGAATTAGGAAAACTAGCTGCAAATACATTGTTACAAAATTAGAAATTTTGATACCCTCTCTTGAAGCATTCATTCCTGAATTAGGCCCCTTAAACTGATTTATGTTTGATTTGACAGCAAGCAACCCCATTTTCTCTTAAGGGGTTGCCCTTCGATACACAGGGATCCTGGCTGGACCCATAATCGTCAATTTTTTGTGGTAAATGATGAATCAACCAGAGCTAGAATTTGATTTTCCCAAACAAAGGGGCCCGCTTCAGGGAGTCCGTGTTCTTGAGTTGGCGCATATCATGGCGGGTCCGGTTTGCGGGTTGATGCTGGCGGATTTGGGAGCGGATGTGATCAAGGTCGAAAAGATGCCGGGTGGAGATGACACCCGGAGGATGATTCCGCCAAAGGTCGGCGAAGAATCGGCAGCCTTCATGATGATGAACCGCAACAAACGCGGGATCGCGGTCAACCTCAAGCAGGAACAGGGCAAGGAAATCCTGAGAAAACTGGTAGCCGAAGCGGATGTCCTGATTGAAAATTATCGCCACGATACCATGAAGAAACTTGGTCTTGGTTATGATGAATTGAAACAAATCAATCCCGGACTGGTTTATTGTGAAATTTCAGGTTTCGGACGCAGTGGCCCTTTCATGGAACAGGGAGGGTTCGATCTGATCGCCCAGGGCATGAGCGGTTTGATGAGCATCACCGGGGAGGAACCGGGACGTTCTCCGGTGAAAGTCGGTGCGCCGCTGACCGACATCACTGCAGGAATTCTTGGAGCTTTGGGTGCAGTATCGGCGTTGGTTCAAAGAAACGCCTCTGGCCAGGGACAAAAGGTGGATACCTCCCTTTTTGAAGCAGGAATTGTCCACACCTACTGGCAATCGGCAATCTGCATGGCGACCGGAGTTTCACCGGGGCCGATGGGTTCAGCCCATCCTCTGAATG
>CAXFCD010000211.1:0-1509 GCA_964001155.1 uncultured bacterium
TAGGTTTGGGAGTAGGAGCATCGATGATCAGGTGATGATGGCCGGTATCGGGCCAGTCGGCTAAGGCCGGGGCAATGCCCATCTGCGAAGTGAGCCCGAATTGAACCAGAAACGGACTTTTGACCGTTTGACCGTCCTTTATATTGATAAAATAAACCCGAGTCCCTTCCACTGAAGGAGTTTCACCGGCCTGAATCATACCTAAATAAAGCCCCCAAATGGAACAAAATGAGATTGTCAAGATGATGTGTTTTTTTGACATTAAATTCAGCATGTTACTCCTTGGAGAAGATTTTTATGAAAAGGAATAAACCCATAGTTTGAGCTTTGAGTCAAGCTTATTTAGAAATTTTGAATTAATCCTTTAATTAAAATATAAGAATTATTGGTATGCTTTATTAATGATATTCCAGTTTTTATGAATTTATGGATAGACATATATTATGAAATATAAATTATTGATTTTTTTGAATTCATGTGGCATTGAATACCTGACGGGCAATTAACTCTGAGAAAGGGGCATTATGATTGAAGTTATCATTAACAGAAAAACACATCGTGTGGATGTCGAACCTGACACTCCTTTGTTGTGGGTTATAAGAGATGTTTTGAATTTAACCGGAACCAAGTACGGATGCGGGATTCAGCAATGCGGAGCCTGCACGGTACTGATCAAGGGACGTCCGGTTCGTTCCTGCGGTGTGACCATCGAGGAAGTTGCGGGAAAAGAAATCACTACCATAGAAGGACTTTCTGAGGATAACAGTCATCCGGTTCAACAGGCTTGGATCGCAGAACAGGTCCCTCAATGTGGTTACTGTCAATCTGGTCAGATTCTTACCGCCGTTTCTCTTCTTCAGAGAAATCAAAATCCAAGCGATCAATTGATCAATCGAACCATGAATGGTTTATGTCGATGTGGAACCTATCCAAGAATAAGAAAAGCAATCCATAAAGCTGGTGAAATGATGGAGAAACAAAATGCCTGATCAAGGAATCAATAGAAGAACTTTTCTTAAGGTTACGACCATTGCCGGAACCGGTATGCTGGTTGGATGTAGCTTCCAGTCCAATCCCCTGGTCAGCACTCCAAATGTCAAGCCGGAGGAACTAGGATTATTTGTTCGTATTTCAAAAGACAATAACATCACGATCATCAGCCCCACCTCAGAGATCGGGCAAGGGACTCACACGGCCCATGCAATGATCATTGCAGAAGAATTGGATGCAGACTGGGAAAACATCAATGTGGTCACCACCAACAATATCAATTCTGAATACAATACTGATTCATGGGGAGTCTATACCGGAGGAAATCGCGGTATCAGGTTTTGGTGGGATAGGCTTAGAGTAATTGGAGCAGGAACGAGAGAACTACTGGTTACAGCAGGTGCTCAAAAAATGGATGTGCCACTGATAGAATGTACAGCTCAAAATGGACATGTTGTCCACCTGCCAAGTGGAAGACAATTAAGCTTTGGAGAACTCGCTTTAATCGCCTCAAAACTA
>CAXFCD010000212.1:0-9085 GCA_964001155.1 uncultured bacterium
ACTATTATTTATTATACCATTTTTTATCTTTTTGAATCTTCCAGCTGACTTTTCCTTTTTCTTATTTGCGATCATTTTATTTATGGGAACGAGCGCCATTGCGTCTGTTGGCTGTTTGATCTCTGGCATCACATTGCAGGCAGGATTGAGAGATGTTTTAATTCCAATTTTATTATTCCCTTTGGCGTCTCCAGTAGCCATCGCAGCAACAAAATGCACAGAATATTTATTCAATCAAAAACCATTAACAGAATGGAATTTTTGGGTATTAATTCTTGTATCATTCTGTGTAATTTTCGGGCTGTCTGGATACCTGATTTTTAACCGAATCGTGGAAGAATAGTGCTTTTTTTTAATCATAAAAATAATTTAATCCACGCCGGTATTGCCGGCTTCATGGCGTTGAGCCATATTTATATAGTTCTAACTTTAGATCCGCCCAATTTGGCACAAGGTATTTTTGGCAATATTTTTTATGTCCATGTTCCAGTAGCCTGGACAGCATTTCTCTTATATTTCTGTGTGATGGTTTCGGGGATTCGATTTCTGTCTAAAAAAGAAAAAATATGGGACCACCGAGGATTAGCCTTTGCGGAAGTTGGAACCTTATTCATGTTTTTTGTCCTCACTACAGGACCCATTTGGGCGAAACCGGCTTGGGGGTATTATTGGCCTTGGGAACCGCGACTAACGACAAGTTTGGTTTTATTCCTGATTTTTCTTGGCTATTTCATGTTGCGTGAGTTTGGTGGCAATCCGGAGCAGGTTTCCCGATATGCAGCGGTGGTAGGCATTTTAGCATTTTTAGATGTGCCTTTAATTTTTTATTCGGTAAAATTCTGGTTACCGGAAATGCAATCTCACCCACAGGTTGGCCAATATTTTGACAGTGCAAACCCTTTACCAACCTATTTGGTGATATTTTCATTTTTGACATTTATTACCATCTCAAGTTTGATGGTTCGGTTTCGCACAAATGTTTTAAAACAAAAAGAATTAATGATCTGAAAATGGCTTATCTATTGATAGCAGTTATATTGGTTTATGGACTAATTGCCGGTTGGTTTTTTTATCAGATCTTTCAATCAAAAAATCTTAATTGAGGAGTAAATAAATATGGAACGCAAAATTGTTCACGTGGTTGGTACGGGAACGATTGGTGAACCGCTCATTGGTCTTTTATGTGACTATAGGGATCAACTGGGAATCGATGAAGTAACCTTCCATAAAAATTCTGCATTGCGCAGGGATCGATCCAAAGTGACGGATCTTCTTCGCCGTGGCGCACGCTTATCTGTGGATGAAGGTAAGGAACAGGAATTCAAAAAATTAGGGATGGATCCCGATTTTGAAACAGAAGAATCCATCAAACGTGCTTCCGTTGTCATTGATTGTACACCGAAGGGAATTGGCCATGCCAACAAAGCAAAATACTATGAAAAATTCTCAGATACAGTGAAGGGCTTTTTGGCGCAAGGCAGTGAAGACGGCTTTGGTAAAAAATATGCTCGGGGCATCAATGATTCTGCATTGAATTCATCTGATAAATTTATCCAAATCGTTTCATGCAATACGCATAATGTTAGCTGTGTTACGAACACATTAGCGCTGTCAGAAGATCCTGATAATCTGATCGAAGGAAAATATGTTTGTGTCCGTCGTGCAAATGATTTGAGTCAAGCCGGAAGTTTTATCCCTGCACCACAAGTTGGTACCCATGGTGATGAGAAATATGGATCTCACCACGCAGCAGACGCTGCAGGCCTTTTTTCAACATTGGGGATGGATTTGAATTTGTTCTCTTCTGCCATGAAAGTAAATAGCCAATATATGCACGTGTTATGGTTCACGTTGAAAGTGAAAGAACCAACAACCTTGACATCTGTGAAGGAAAGATTACACGCTAACGACCACGTGGCTATGACGAGTAAAGATATGACCAGCACGGTTTTTTCTTTCGGTCGTGATCATGGACATTATGGGCGAATTATGAACCAAACAGTCATCGTTGAGCAATCGCTGAATGTTCGAAATGAGCATGAAATCACAGGGTTCTGTTTCACACCACAGGATGGAAATTCAATATTGAGTTCCATTTCAGCGGCCGAATGGATGTTGTATCCCCATTCTTACGAAGATAAGATTCAGTGCATGTCTCACTTGTTCTTTAATAACATTTGATTTTGAATGTTGAACGGGTCGTTACGGGTCCGTTTCAGGAAAACAGTTATTTAGCTTGGCAGGATGGTACATCATCCTGCATTGTGATTGATCCCGGTGATGATCCTGAAAAAATTACTCAATCGATTGAACATCACGATCTCAATCCAATTGCCATCGTAAATACACATGCACATTTGGATCATATTGGCGGTGTTTCTGAGTTAAAGACACATTTCAATATTTCATTTTATTTACATCATCAAGAAAAGCCTGTGCTGGATGGGTATGCGAGAGATTGTGCTTTTTTCGGCATGACACCAAAGGAAACGCCCGAAGTGGATCATTGGTTTGGGAATGAAGATTTAAGCATTGGTGATTTTGAGATTCAATTGGTAGAAACGCCGGGACACACGCCAGGTGGAACCTGTTTGGTTGTGAACAATCATGTTTTTACAGGCGATACCATTTTTGCAGGATCCGTAGGTAGAACAGATCTTCCTGGTGGAAATTGGAACACATTATGTAACAGTTTGGTGAAAGCCATGAAGGAAATTCCCGGAGATTTTATTCTTCACCCCGGACACGGGCCTGATACAACTTTGGAACAAGAAATGTCACAAAACCCATTTTTGATTCCATTATTAAATCGGGTAAATTCCTGATAATGAACGAATTACTAAATTTTGATAAAAATTTGATTCAATCGGATTTGATCTACAATCGGTTCACGACTGAACTGGACACCTTTAATGAGTTAAACAAAGTTGACAGGATTATTGTAGCTGTTTCCGGCGGATTGGATTCCATGGCGCTCTTTTATTTATTGATGGAAACAAATTCATACGATCTTCAAATTGCCCATGTGAACCATAATCTTCGTCCTGAATCCGAAGGAGATGAAAAATTTGTAGAAAAAATTTGTGATGAAAATTCAATTTCATTTCATTCCATAAATCTGGATCCTTCAACAATGGAAAAAGGTGAAAGTGTGGAGCAATGGGCCAGGAATCATCGTTACACTTTTTTGAAAAAAACAGCAGAAAAAACTGAATCAAAATGGATCATGACTGCCCATCATGGCAATGACCAAGTGGAAACAATCTTGATGAATTTGTCACGACAAACAGGTGTATCCGGTTTGCGTGGTATTGCAAAACAACGAGGGAATATACTTCGTCCACTATTGGGATTCTCCAAAGAGGAGTTATTGGAATTTGTTGAGAGAACAGGTATTCCTTTTAGAGAGGATGCTACAAATTCAGACCTGAGCATTCCTCGGAATTTCATTCGGCATCGCGTGATTCAACCTTGGGAAAAGGAAAATCCCCAATTGATTTCCGGAGTTCAGCATTCTGTTGAACATTTTTCTGATTGGAAAAAATCTTTAGACTATTTTATTGTTGAAACTGTTTTGCCAAATGTGGATCAGTCTGACAAACGGATTGAAATTCCACTTAATTTGATTCAAAATCTGCCAAAAATGGCAAAAATTAGATTGGTTCAGATTTTGACATCGAATAATCAACATGAGTTTTGGTCCAAACATGAGATTGATATGATGAATGCATTTCTTCAAAAAAATGAAACAGGGAATCAAATTCATCTCTCAAATGGTTGGTCATTGTTAAAAGACCGGGAAACCATTATAGGAAGAAAAGACGCATCCCATATTCAAAATAATGCAGTGGAACTTGTGCCGAATCATCCCGTAGAGTTTGACAACTATCGGTATGAAATGTCATTCAAAAACTCTAATCAACCGAAATCAATTGGAAATTTGGAACAGATGGATTGGTCTGTTTTGAAGAATCTAAAATTAGAAATTCGGACTTGGAAAGATGGAGATTCATTTCAACCATTGGGGATGAAAGGTCATCAAAAGATCAGCGATTTTCTAATCAATGAAAAAGTGGATCGATTTGCCAAAGATACTCAAACTGTCATCACAGCCAATGATGAAATCATTTGGGTCTGCGGCAAGCGAATCGCTGATTGGGTCAAACTCACAAAACATACAAAAAAAACTGTCAACTTAAGCAGAAGCCGTATTTAAGCATGAATGCAATGGATCAAGACAAAACTTTACTCATTTCTGTGGAAGAGATTCAAAAACGAGTAAAAGAATTGGGTAAAGAAATTTCCGATAAATTTGAAGGAAAGGTCCCCATTTTCATTGGCGTTTTGAACGGTAGCTTTATGTTTATGGCAGATTTACTAAGAGCGGTTACCATCGATTGTGAAATGGATTTTATCAAAGTCCGGAGCTATGTGGGAACCAAATCAACTGGAACTATCCAACTGATCAAGGATATATCGGCTGATGTGACCGACAGACACGTGATCTTGGTAGAAGACATCATTGACTCTGGACATACCATCCGCTTTATGCGGGAGAGAATCCTGGGCGCGTCTCCCAAATCTGTGTCTATCGCCACATTCCTGATAAAACCTGATGTCGCGGAAACAGACTTTTCCGTGGACTTTGTTGGGTTTGAAATTCCCCCTGAATTTGTCGTAGGATACGGGTTGGATTTCAATCAAAAATTAAGACATTTGGACGGCGTTTATCGTCTGGATAGCGATCCGGTCCAATCGTAAAGGAACATTTAAAAATGGAACAACAAAAAAACACGTCAAAAGGAAATCCACAAAAACCAAACCCAAACCAACCACAAGATCAATTTGATTGGAAACGGGCTGGAAAAACTAGCTTTGTTTGGTTAATGATCATTTTAGGCGCAGTCTATATTTCCGGGCTGTTAACTGAATCCGGGAAAAAAGAAGTTGAAATTGAATACACCGAATATCGTGAATATTTAGCGAGTGGTGAAATTGAAAGCGCTGTCATCATGGGGAATGTGTTCCATGGAGAATTTAAAGTGCCGAAAACCATTGAAACACCCATCGGTCCCCTGAATGAGGTAACACACTTTAAACTAACACTTCCATTCCTGGAAAGAGAAGACCGGGATGAATGGGACGCTGCCGGATTGGAATATACATTTAAAGAAAAAACCATCGATTGGACCGGTTATCTCTTAAATATGTTGCCGTGGATCTTGTTGATTGGATTTTGGTTTTTCATGATTCGAAGGATGCAAGGCGGCGCTGGCGGAGTTGGTGGCATTTTCAAATTCGGGAAAAGCAGAGCATCTTTGTGGACATCAGACCAACCGAGAGTGACATTTAAAGATGTGGCCGGTTGCGAAGAAGCTAAAGAAGAATTAAAAGAAGTCATCGATTTTTTAAAAAATCCAAAACGATTCCAAAAATTGGGCGCAAAGGTTCCGAAAGGTGCTTTGTTGGTCGGCCCTCCGGGAACAGGTAAAACTTTATTAGCACGAGCCATCGCCGGTGAGGCTGCAGTTCCATTCTACAGTCTAAGTGGGGCAGACTTTGTTGAAATGTTTGTTGGTGTGGGTGCGTCTCGTGTCCGTGATCTTTTTGAACAGGCAAAAAAGAGTTCTCCCTGTATTATTTTTATAGATGAAATGGATGCTGTTGGGCGTCAACGTGGCGCCGGAATTGGTGGTGGACACGATGAGCGTGAACAAACGTTAAATGCGCTTTTGGTAGAAATGGATGGATTTGATAATTCACAAAATGTGATTGTGATTGCAGCCACGAACCGACCCGATGTGTTGGATCCTGCATTGCTTCGTCCCGGAAGATTCGATCGCCAAATTGTGGTGGATATTCCGGATTATATGGGAAGGTTAGGCATCCTGAAAGTCCATACCAAAAAAGTGGTTGTGAACCGCAGCAAGGTAGATCTGGAATCTCTCGCCAAAGGAACACCGGGAATGGTTGGTGCAGATATTGCAAACATTGTAAACGAAGCCGCTCTTTTAGCAGCGCGGAAACGAAAGAAATCCATTGATATGGATGATTTTGAAGAAGCGAAGGATAAAGTCATGATGGGTGTTCAGCGGAAAAGTATGATCTTATCCGATGAAGAAAAGGAAGTGACAGCCTACCATGAAGCAGGCCATGCTCTTGTTGCAATTAAGACGAAAGGGGCAGATCCTGTTCATAAAATTACCATTATTCCACGTGGAAGAGCGCTTGGGGTAACCATGCAACTTCCCATGGATGAGAAACACGGTTACACGCGTAATTATGTGGAAGGTAGACTTGCGATTCTTATGGGAGGCCGCAGTGCAGAAATGCTGATCTTTAATCAAATGACCACCGGTGCAGGAAACGATATTGAACAAGCGACGCAAATCGCCCAAAAAATGGTGACAGAATGGGGTATGAGCGATTTGCTCGGCCCAATGACATTTGGTAAGAAAAATGAAGAAGTGTTCTTAGGTCGCGAAATCCAATCTCACAGAGATTATAGTGAAGTGACGGCTCGAATGATTGATGAAGAAATTTCTCGAATCGTTCGAGATTCTCAACGGACGGCTGATGAAATTCTTAGAAAAGATATTGAGATTCTCCACCGATTGGCTCAAGAACTTCTGAAATATGAAACGTTGGATGTTCCGGATCTGGATAAAATATTAAAAGGTGAAAAACTGACGCGACCCTTAAACGGCCAAGACCAAAAGAAAAAGCCCAGAAGACGTCGTCGACGCCAACCGGCAAATAATCAGACTAAAAATCAAACCAGCAATAAACAACAGAAACCGAGAAACCCTCGAAAACCAAAAGGTGATGCTCCCAGGAAACGGCGCCAACCTAAACCGGAAGCAAAATCCTGATTTGAACCCTTCATTGACACGCCACACATTTTCTGATTGGTGCCGGAATCCAAACCGGGAAACCTTGGTCATGGGTATTTTGAATGTAACGCCTGATTCCTTCAGCGATGGTGGTCAATTCTTTTCAGTAGAAGCTGCGATCGAGCATGGGCAATCGTTCATTAATGATGGTGCTGATATCATCGATATTGGTGGGGAATCAACTCGACCCGGCGCGGATCCATTGTCCATTGAAGACGAACTGGAGCGCGTCATTCCCGTCATTAAAAGTATCCGGAAAGATCATAATGACATTTTAATTTCTATCGATACTTACAAATCTGAAGTTGCACAACAAGCCATAGAAGCAGGGGCAGATATAGTGAATGATGTGAGTGGTTTTGTCATGGATCCCAAAATGCCGACCGCGATCGCCAATTTTAATGCATTCGTCATTTTGATGCACATGAAGGGTAAACCAACAAATATGCAGGAGAATCCAAGTTATGATGATTTGATTGTAGACATTAGTTCATTTTTACTGTACCAAATCAATATTGCGAAAACTACTGGAATTCCCACAGATAAAATTATTTTGGATCCGGGAATTGGGTTTGGGAAAACAGCTGCTCATAATTTCACAATTATCCAAAAATTAAATAGATTTTGTGAATTGGGTTTTCCAATAATGATTGGCCCAAGCCGAAAATCCTTTATTGGCACGACTTTGGATTTACCACCAAGCGAGAGAATAGAAGGCACAGCAGCTGCTGTATCCGCCGGCATTTTGAATGGGGCTCGCATTGTGAGAGTCCACGATGTGAAAGAAATGAAGCGCGTGGTGGCCATTACCGAAAAGATAAGGACTGCTGCATGACACTTTTCAAATTTGGATTTTTAACGCTGACGCTCATCGATGTGGTTGACATTATTTTAGTCACATGGATTTTTGTAAAAGTTTACCAGTATTTCCGTGAAACCCGTGCAGGGCAAATGTTGATTGGTTTGGTCATTTTGCTCATTTCTTCTTTTCTGTTCAACTCATTTGGATTGAGTGCCATGTCTTGGTTGGTGAACCAATTCCAAACTGTTTGGGTCGTGGCCTTTGTGATTTTATTTCAGCCGGAAATCCGGCGATTGCTGATTTATGTAGGCCAAACAAGATTCTTCCAACGAATCTTTATGATGGGTACCTCCCGATCCCTGGAAGCTGTGGTTGAAGCATCTCTTATTTTAGCAGAAAAAAAATGGGGCGCTTTGATTGTGATTCAACGTGAAACCGGATTGCGGTCTTACAAAGAAGCAGGGACTCCACTCAAAGCGGAAGTATCAACACCGCTTTTATTGTCCGTATTTAATCCGGGCTCTCCCATGCATGACGGCGCAGTCATTTTGCAAAACACTTTGTTGGAAGCTGCCGGATGTATTTTGCCCCTTACGGAAAGTCAAATGGTTCTCCCGGAAATGGGAACACGACATCGTGCTGCATTGGGACTTACAGAAGAATCAGATGCCATTGTGGTGGTTGTTTCTGAAGAACGAGGGACAATCTCTACTGCTGAAAACGGACGTTTCACCCATTTGGACATGGATGAAATGAAATTGCGGCGTTATTTGAATGAGCGGTTGTTTATTTCCTCTGGTGATTAATTTTTTCAACTCTAACGACCAAACTCATCCGCCGCCTTTGGCCGGTCGGCTGGAGTGCCTTGTTAGGCGGTTCTATCTGAGTTGTGTCAGCAAGAGTTTCCATATTTATTTTCTTCACCCGTTCCTTCGCTTGCCCACCAAATTATAAGCGGAATTAGTCCGATTACTGTTAGTATAAGTAATTGCCACCATCCGCTTCTGTTAGTGTCATGTAGCCTTCTTGCGCCAGCAGCAATAACGGGGAAAAGCAATACCAAGTTAATAATGGTAGATAGTACTTCTGACGGATCCACAAGTATAGCTCCCCAACTTAGAAGCACAGTGAAGAGGTAAAACCACCAAAATTCAGGTCTTGTAGCTCTACCTTTGAAGTCGAAGAATTTAGCAAAACATGTTGATATTGCGTTTCCAAATGTCATTGCTTGTTGTGTGTTATTTGTCATTGATATTACTCCTCTACTCTATAAGTTTAGCAGTTTGGTCGGCATTGGGGGAATATACCGTCTAACGAATAAACTCACCGGCGGACGGCGAATCTATTCTCAAATCTTTTGTTATTACTCTCATCATAAATTTACCAAAAA
>CAXFCD010000213.1:0-2153 GCA_964001155.1 uncultured bacterium
ACTTGTTCTGCATGAATTATTTCTACTTTTTCATCGGGGAAACCATACGATGTAAAATTGTAAACTACTGCATCCCGGATAGGGAGTCCGCCTCGATTTGGAGATAAGGCCAGGGTAATAACTTTATTGTCTCGCAGGATTTCGGTCGCCTCTAACGTCATAGGAAAAGATCCCACGATCATCCCTTTGATGATTGTTTTATTCCCTTTGGCATCGAATATATTGATCGATACATTATTAAATCCCGGCGCTAAGCGGAGGATACCAGTTTCTTCGGTGGCATGGATGGATAATTTTCTATGTTCATCCAAACGGTACAATTTTTGAAATTCTCCTAAATTTTGCCGCTTCAGGTCGTATTGAATTACGGTATTGGCAAATTTCCCCTGTTTAAAAGGAATCTTGGAGTAATCCAACTCAAATTTCAAATTCCCGTTTATGAGGAGTTCCGCCCGGTGGAATTGATACACATTATTTGCGCCTTCCCGTTTGTCCACTGCTTGGATGGCAAATGCAAATTCACCGAACACACTTATTGTATCGGCAAAATGATACACGCCGGAATTATCTCTAAAAAGTGGGATTATTTGAGTCAACGGACTGGCATTGATTTGCGCTTCCGGTGAAATGGGAACGAGAGCCAGTTGTTTGGGAATGGGCATGACATGGTCCGGCAAGTCAAAGGCAATGGTGAGTGGATTCAATGGCTCACTCTTGCTGTTACGGTATTCAAAATGGATGTGAGGCGCATAAGAATTGCCCGTATTGCCGGAATACCCAATCAAGTCTCCTTTCTTCACTTGGAATTCCCGCCGGGAAAAATGGGCATCCACCCGGTAACTCCGTCGTTTGGCTTGCTGCAAGCGCCAGACTTTTTCCAAAAGCGGCGTAAAGGATTCCAGGTGTCCGTATACTACTTCATGCCCGGATATAGTAGTGAGATAAAGCGCTTTTCCGTATCCGTTATAATTGGATGTAATGCGGTGAATAAATCCATCTTCCACGGCTAAGACTTCGTGACCGGTGACACCATTGGTCTTGATATCCAACCCCATGTGAAAATGGTCACCCCTATTTTCGCCAAAATTGGACGAAAAGGTCTTAGTGACCCGTGTGGGCCACAGAACTTCCTGGCTGCACAATCCTGAAAACAGGAAAAGAAAGATGGAAATGAAGTAGCGGTTCATGGAATAAATAACGAGGGACAATTTATTCAGGACACATACGTGTTTTCAATGAGTGATTTGTTTCCTATCCATACTTAATGTAAACTTAGCGAAATTTTTTAACTGGAATACTAAGGAGATAAAAATGAAGAAATTTTTAATTTGCATTATGATGTTTGCACTGCCTGCATCTGCCTTTGCCATTGGCGGGTTAGGATTAAGTCTTGGTCAAGCAACATTCACTGTTGATGCATCATCATCAGATTTAACGATTGAAGGTATTGGCAAAGTTGGGCAAATCGATCATCATGGTTTTGAGAATGGATTTTCTTTTGGTGGCTACTTATATCTTGATATTATTCCGGTGGTTGACCTGGATATTGAAGTAAACGGAATGGCGAATGTATATGATTTTTCATTTTACAACGATGCTATGATGGATTTGGGTGTAGCAAAACCTGATACCTTTGGTTTTGCCTATGCTGCAGCAAATACTTACATTACTATTCAAAAACCAGTTTTTAAACTGGGCATCCCCTTTTTAGCAAAAGCAAAGTTATATGCAGGTGCTGGACTCAACCAGCATGCGGCAACACCTTTGATTGATCAAGAAATGATGGAATCATTTGTTGTCGATGCTGAAGGTAATGCAGATTTGCAAAATGGAGAATTTGATTCAGCAGCATTGGAAACATGGTTGGGAGATAATGCGATTGAAGCTAATGGTCTCCATTTCCAAGCTGGGCTACAATTCAGGCTATTAACATTTGATGTTTTTGCTTACTATCGGTATACCTTGGCAAAGGATATTGTGCCGGGCAATAATGGTTTTGGGAGCATGAATTTCAGATTTGGATTAGGAATTTAATTTCGAATTAATTTTAATTAAAAAAGGGACGATTTATCGTCCCTTTTTGTTTTATATCTCATTGGTAATACAATGAATGGCTCCGCCGCTTAATTCAAATTGAGTTGAAGGTGTAACAA
>CAXFCD010000214.1:0-35646 GCA_964001155.1 uncultured bacterium
TGGGATCTTTTCCTATGACGTTAGAGGCGACCGAAATCCTGCGAGACAATAAAGTTATTACCTTGGCCTTATCTCCAAATCGAGGCGGACTCCCTATCCGGGATGCAGTAGTTTATAATTTTACAACGTATGGTTTCCCCGATGAAAAAGTAGAAATAATTCATGGAGAACAAGTTAAAAAAGACCTCCATATCACACTCCCGTTGAAAGCAACCTATAACCGAATTTTACAAATTATCGGTATTAATCAACTCGGCGGGATGGTGAGCCCCTATCATTGGACAGCCTCTCCAATAAAATTAAATGTATTGGATATTCGACCTGATCTCAAAATAGCCAATACGGAACGGGGTATCTTTTTCCAGGTAGAAATGGATCAATATGCTCCGGCAAAAGCCACCATCAAATTAGCGAATGACAATACATTCATGTCCTATTCAATGGCACAAATTCAACCGAATACATTTCTCACTGAACGGTTGTCTCATCATGTTATCAATGATATGAATTATGTGGATGTGGAACTCACCCATGAAGGACAGGTAAGGGAAACGAGGTTTCACTATGAAATGATTTCCACAGGGCCCGGACAAGAATCTGTCGTCGCTTCACAGGACCGTAATTGTTCCATTCAAACGCAAAAAAACACGTTTTACCAAACAAATATAATTTGGATTGACAAAGTCAATGAATTTGCGCCTGTGACCGAGGGCTACCATTTATCCCCTGTTTATCAACTACAGCCTTATGACATTACTTTAAAGAATAAATTTAAAGTTGGTATTCGCTATGAACGGGATTTAGCAGCCCATTCTAATTTGGGGATTTACTATTATAATCCAAAAAATGAAAAATGGGTTTATACCGCCACAGAAAACAATCAGCGAAAACAAATTTTGACCGCCGAATTGACTAAAATGGATGCGGTAACAGTGATTCAAGATTTGGATTCACCTCTGATAAAAAGAACATTCCCTGCCGATGGGGGGCGCTACCATATTAAGGATGTGAAAAAAATTAAAATTGTTGTGGATGACCTTATTTCCGGTATTAATTCTCACGAATCCTCTTTCGATTTGCTGTTTAATGAAAAACCTGTTTTCTGTGCCTATCAACCCATCAAGAAGGAAATATCATATTCTTTTGAACAACCACTCACTGCTGGCCAGCATAAGATTGATTTTACTGTACGGGACCGGATGGGAAATGAGTCCGCTGAAACGATCTACTTTGTTGTTTTTTAATGTTTTTTCCCTATCGTGATGATAATCCGCGGGTTCTTTTCCCTTTTATAACCTATGGCATGATAGCGCTGAATACAGTCATCTTCTTGGGGCAGTTTTATATTTCCGGGAGGGATCCTCAGTACGGAGCGGCATTGATTTTTACCTTTGGATTTGTCCCGGCTGAATTCAATCCGTTGACACTTTTCACGTCTATGTTCATGCACGGCGGTTTTGCCCATATCATTGGCAATATGTGGTTTCTTTACATTTTTGGGGACAATGTGGAAAGCATTCTCGGCCATGTAAAATATTTCATATTTTATTTAGCCTGTGGAGTCGGAGCAGCCTTGGTGCAATTTATTGTTGATCCCGCCTCGCAAGTTCCCATGGTGGGCGCTAGTGGAGCAATCGCAGGTGTGTTGGGTGCTTATATGATTCGCTTCCCCAAAGCCCGGGTTCATGTTTTTGCTGTGATAATTGTTTTTATAACAACATTTGTTGTCCCTGCTCAAATCGTACTTGGATTATGGTTTTTAATGCAATTATCAGGCGGTTTGGGTAGTTTGGGGGTTGATACCACGGGCGGTGTGGCCTGGTTTGCCCACATTGGTGGATTTGTCGTTGGTGTGACAACATTAAACACTTTTCAAAAATTCCGGATCGAAAAAGTATGAATCAGTCATTATTACAAACCGCAATAGACATGCGTGAAAAATCCCATGCACCCTATTCTAAATATAAAGTAGGGGCAGCAGTCGAAACAACATCCGGTGAAATCATCGGCGGCTGCAATGTAGAGTCCTCCAGTTATGGTCTCACATGTTGTGCTGAACGCACGGCACTTTTCCGCGCCATTGCTGAAGGGCATACTTCATTTACAGCTTTGGCTGTTGCCACAAAAAATGGTGGATCTCCCTGTGGTGCATGCCGACAAGTGATTTGGGATTTATGCAAAGAAATTCCAATTTATATTTGTGATAAAAACGGATTGGTAAAAACAGTAATATCTTCAGAAATTCTACCTGATGCATTTGACGATTCTCATTTAAAATAAGTATTTCTACTTTTTAAATCTTGCATTAAAAGCAGTATAAAATGACACTGACACCTATAGACTCAGGTTGGATCGAAGTGATCTGTGGCAGCATGTTTTCCGGAAAAACAGAAGAATTGATTCGCCGTTTGCGGCGAGCCCAAATTGCCCAAATGTCCACCATAATTGTTAAACCTAAAATTGATTCCCGTTACAGCGAATCCCACATTGTGAGCCATAATCAGCTCAAACTGGAATCCTATTTGGTAGAAACACCGGAGGAAATAGTTGGCTTGGCAAAAGATGCCAGTGTGGTGGCTATTGATGAGGCTCAGTTTTTTGATGATTCAATTTTGGATATATGTAAACAATTAGCAGCAGACGGAAAGCGGGTGGTGGTGGCCGGGCTGGATACAGATTATCGCGGTGTCCCTTTTGGCCCCATGCCTCAACTTATGTGTGAAGCTGATTATTTAGATAAGCTCAGAGCTATTTGTGTGGTGTGCGGAAATCCCGCTTCTTACACACAACGAACAACATCGGACTCTGAACAGGTTGTAATTGGCGAATTAGATAAATATGAGGCGCGCTGCAGGAATTGTTACGAAGCACCGGAGGAAAATTAATGGAAAATTTAACTGGTTTCATCGGCGTGGCTGCCCTTTTAGGGATCGCTTTTGGATTATCCAATAATCGATCCAAAATTAATTATAGGATCGTGGGTTGGGGATTAGGATTGCAACTTCTTTTCGCAATCTTTATTTTAAAAACGCCTGTGGGAAAACCGGTTTTTGGTTTGTTGGATAAAGCCATTTCCAAATTAATTAGTTTTTCTGACGCGGGAGGAGATTTCCTTTTTACATCATTTGTACCCGGGATTGGCTTTGATGTTGCATTAATCAATTTTGCATTTCGGGCATTGCCAACCATCATCTTTTTCTCTGCTTTAATGTCAGTGCTTTACCATTTTGGGCTGATTCAAATTGTTGTAAAAGCCATCGCAAAAGGGATGCAAAAAACCATGGGAACGAGCGGATCAGAAACATTGAGTGTGTCAGCCAATATATTTGTGGGACAAACAGAAGCACCCTTGATGATTCGCCCCTTTATCAATTCCATGACAAAATCAGAATTGATGGCTGTCATGGTGGGCGGATTTGCTACAGTGGCCGGTGGTGTGTTGGCCATTTATGTAAAATGGCTTACGGATATACCGGGAATAGCTGGACATTTGTTGGCTGCTTCCGTCATGTCAGCCCCGGCGGCACTGGTGGTTGCAAAAATCATCTATCCTGAAACTGATGAATCTGACACCATGGGAGATTTGAATATTGAAATTGAAAAAACCAGTTCAAACGCCATGGAAGCCCTTGGCAATGGTGCCACCGATGGCATGAAATTGGCAGCAAATGTAGCTGCAATGTTGGTTGCATTTATTTCAATTGTTGCCATGTTGAACTATTTATTGGGGTTTGTAGGCACATCCATTGATCAACTTCTTGGTTTTGTTTTTCAGCCCCTTGCGTGGGCTATGGGCGTCCCTTGGGAAGAGTCTGCCATGATGGGAACTCTCATGGGGAAAAAGATCGCTTTTACAGAATTGATCGCCTATGGTGATCTAAAATCAATTTTAGACTCAGGGCGGATCTCAGACAGAACAGCCATCATTGCCAGTTATGCGCTGTGCGGATTTGCTAATTTCGGTTCTATCGGGATTCAACTGGGCGGCATCGGTGGCATTGCGCCAAACAGAAAAAAAGATTTAGCTGCGCTTGTTACCAAAGCAATGATTGGTGGTGCAATTGCATCGTGGCTTACGGCAACCATTGCAGGCATTTTACTATAAATAAGGGATCAATAATCAAATGAAACTCTTGATCATGGGACCTCCAGGTGTGGGAAAAGGCACGCAAGCGGAACGGATCAAAGGTACATTAAATATTGTACATTTATCCACGGGTGAAATCCTTCGTGCAGAAGTGAATGCAAAATCTGACGTAGGGATAGATGCAAAATCCTATATGGATAAAGGTCAACTTGTTCCGGACACAATTTTAATCAAAATTGTAAAAGAACGAATTTCAAAACCTGATTGTGCCAATGGATATTTATTAGATGGATTTCCAAGGACACTCCCCCAAGCTGAGGGGTTAGATGAAATGATGACTTCCATCGGACATGATTTGGATTGCGCTATTTCTCTAACCGCTGATGAGGATGAATTGGTGAATCGCCTTATCAAACGTGGTGAAGATTCCGGCCGGAGTGATGATACGCCTGATGTGATTCGAAATCGACAAAAAATCTATTGGGAACAGACAGCACCATTGTTAGACTTTTATCGTGAAAAAGGCATCTTGAATGATGTAAATGGCTTAGGCGAAATTTCTGAAATCACTGAACGAATTCTAGACGTTTTAAAATAACATGTTAAAAATTGGTCTGACGGGAGGAATCGGATCCGGGAAAAGCTCCGTCAGTAAATTATTCGAATCCTGGGGTGCGTATATTTTTGACGCGGACAAAGAAGCTAAAATTATTCTCAATAATAACGAAACGGCTCAAAGTGAAATTATTGCAGAATTTGGGACAGATGTTCTCGGGCATAATAATGAAATTGATAAATCAAAATTGGCTCGGATTGCTTTTTCTGATGAAGACCACCAATTACGGCTTAATACAATCGTCCACCCTTACGTCTTTAATGAAATTGATGCAACATTCGATAAGGTACTCTCCGGCGGCAAACATGAAGTCTTTGTGGTGGATGCTGCGTTAATTTATGAATCCGGGGCAGATACACATATGGATTATGTCATCGTGGTGACGTCCCATCTCAAAAATCGAACCGAACGGGTCATGAGCCGCGGTGGGTTAACAAGAGATCAATTTTTGCAACGGTTAGATCTTCAGTGGCCCGATGAAGATAAAGTCCATATGGCTGATTTTGTGATTCACAATAACGGGACTGAAGACCAATTATACCAAGAATCGAAATCCATTTTTGATCGATTATTTTAATTAGAATTTCTTTATAAAAACCAATAAATAGGTTTCAAATCAGTTTAAAAACTGATGGAATATGAATAGGAATATCATCCCCCTCCACCAAAGCGTGGATTCACAATATTATTATAAATAGCGCCGAAAGAATACGAAAATCCGATGGGGGCAAAATATGTAAATTGCGTTTCCAATTCTGCCCTCTCCAATAAAACATCTTCAATATCATAATCACCCTTCGGAATTCTCTATTGATTATGAACCATGGAGCCTGAACCATTCACTATTTAATGGCATTTTAATTATTTTCTTTTTGACGAGATAACTAATTAATGCAAGTATTAAGAGATTCACTAATAAACCTAAATTTCAAAAGAGTTGTAAATTATTTTTTATAGTAGAGATTCTGAAATGTATCATGATGGAAAGTTATTAATATTGGCATACAAAAAATCGATGCTATAAAATAACAATATAAAATAGTTTTTTATCACACTGAAAACCATTCGAATAAAATAAATGCTAAAATTATTATGATACAGAGATTTAAAATAAGACTGATCCAGTTTATTGTTTGATTTTTTGGCCGAAATATCATAATTGGATTTTAAATCTATGAATAATCAATTAATTTTTCAGTTATATAATTAGAACATTATAAAACAACCTTCATTGATCTCATGAAGGTTTTTATTTATCTAATAAAAAATAAATTTGAATAAGCCTATCTACATAATTTTCTGTTTTATCGGCCTGATTTTTTGGAGCTGTGAGGAAGAACAAAATCGGGATTGCGCTGGGGTTATTGGTGGTAATGCAATTGAAGATAATTGTGGTATTTGTGATGCTGATATAACTAACGATTGTATTCAAGATTGTGCAGGAATTTGGGGTGGCGAAAATATCTGTGGCTGCACAGATAGCACTGCTTCAAATTATGACAGTAATGCTACATTTGATGATGGGAGTTGCGATACCACAAACATCATAATAACATTTTCCAAAAATGTATCACCTGAGAATGATTGTGGATACGACATCGATATAAAACAAACCAATGATGGTGGATATATTATAGCAGGATGTAATGATGGTTATGCTTGGCTTATGAAATCAGATATGTATGGTGATAAAGAATGGGAAAAAATGTATGAATTAGGAGACTATTGGGGAAATCGAACAGTTATTGAAACTAGCGATGGCGGATATTTATTTGCAGGCTGGCAAGGTGCATTAAAAACAGATCAAAATGGTAACGAACAGTGGATACAAAAAGGTGTCCAAAGTAATAATAATCAATATCCTTATTATGAAGATGTAATTGAACATAGTAATGGTTTCTTTTATTTAATTGGTGGTCCAGTAACACCTAGAGGTGCTACGGGACAGGGTGGACAAGCAATCTTAGTGAAAATAAATCAAGCGGGTACTGTAAAAAAAACAAAATTCTATGGTGGGAATTGTGAAGATGATCTTTTTAGAGCAATCATTGAATCAAATGATGGAAAATTATTGATGGTAGGAGAAAAAGGCCATGGAAATCAATCATATCCTTGTTCATTTAATTTCAGATTTTATAAAGATATCTACGTTGTAAAAACAGGCTTAAATGGTGCCATTATTTGGCAAAACACCTATGGAGGAAATTATTTGGAAAAAGGAATGGATGTTGTAACCACTAATGACGGTGGATATATGGTTTTAGGACAACAATGCATACATAATTATGACATCTATTCTTGTGGCCCAAAAACAAAAGTACTGGCTTTAAAGATTGATGAAGAGGGAAACAACTTAGAAGAAACATTGCTTTCTGGACTATATTTTTTTGAAGCTGGAACTCCTATGGCATTATCTAATACCAATCAAGGTGGGTTTGTTTTTTCTACAGTTCCAAAAAATGGTGGTAGTGTATGGTTGTATAGATGGGGTGGCACTGTGCAGACTATAGATAAAAAGATTAACCTAGGTGGGTTAGGTGGTGAAAGCATAGAGCAAACAAATGACCATGGCTTTATACTAAGTACAACTGGGAATACAATAATAAAAACAGACTCACAACTTTCCTATTAATTCTCGCGGATTGTATTTAGAAAATTAAATTTATCATACTTCTTTAAGTCTTGAATAAATAATTAATCTATACTTATCTAATTTTTCATTCGTTATGTAGTCTCTAAAACAAAATATAAAATAAGAAAAAATTATTGGGTCTATCCCAACTCTAAACCTAGTAATTACTGAATCCTGGACTGACAGAAAAACACACATCAAGGTTGTGATGGTAACTTTCTGATTTTATCGAAGCGCCAGCGGTTTATCCAAGACTTCTTTTAGAATTATCGCTTTTTTTAGCGATTTTTTATTTTCAAATAATTCCGCCCGGAGTTGACCTTTTTTCTTCCACTTTTTACCATAATGCTGTTCTTTACGGTCCGCCAATTCAGAATGATAAATCTTTTCTTCAAAGGCTTCCGCTTGTTCATCAATACTGGATAAATCATGTTCATCGGGTTGCAGAATTTCGTTTTCGAATTCTTCCGCACTTTCTGTAACCGTCTCTAATTCATCCAGATCAGACTCTTCATCATCTTCAAATTGTTGGGTGATCATGGCTTCAGGATCAAACTTCCTTGCTTGATCAAACAAATCCTTCAGCATTTGGTCCAGATTCGTTTTCGGTTTTTCCGGTGGTGTTTCTTCGGAGATGTCCCAATCCGGATCTGATTCTATTTCACGACGCTTCGCATCCTGCTGCCGTTTTTTCATATACCCGGAAATCAGATATAACAGTAATAGACCTAACCATTCCATATCATTTCTCCGACCTTTCTAATAAATATAAAACACCATTGGAAAACACTTCATCCAATACAGGAAACCAAGAAAATGGATTTCTTATTTTCGGTAATCCAAACCGAAAGGAATATGAAGGACGAATGAACCAGTTGCTTTCTTTAGTGATTTTGAATCCCACTGATTTCACCAACTTGCGCATACCACGGATAGAAATTCGTGTATCTTTTGTGGAAATGAGATAATCGATTTTTTTCTCCGGACAGCCAATCAAATGCAAATAGCCTTTATATAAAAAATTGGGTAAAACATGAAGATAAGGTAATTTTCCAAGGATTTTCGGAACTGTTTGCTGATGGCCAGCGTAAGCACAATATTTTGGTGGAAATGACATGAATAACTTTCCGTCCGGCTTCAATAACTCATACATATTTATCAAAGCAGTTTCTTTATCTTCAATATGTTCTATGACATCGCGAATCACAATTGTATCAAATTTTTCAGTTAATTCTGAGGCATAAGATTCAGGTTTACAAATATTGGCTTGGAACAGATGGAGAGAATTTTGGTCATTGAGTAAAAGAGCATTATTGAATCGAACGTCCGATAATTCCAATCCTGAACAGATTGCTCCTTTTTCTTGATAGAATTTGAGCAATCCTGCCTCGGCGCACCCGATTTCTAAAATTCTCATTCCGGAGACATTTTCATATCCGATAAAATCGAACAGGAAATTTTCGCCAAACCATTGTTGTTCGCGATAGCAACGCAAACAACGATCAGTCACCTGATCAGCGATATGATCTGGAACGGTTAACTCCAAAACAGGAATGCTTTTTTAAGTTTAATTATCTTCTACAGGATTATCGTCGGAATTATCTGCATCAGTATCAGCAATAGCATCACGCATGCCAGTATCTGATTTGATATTTTCCATTTTGTAATAATCCATGATGCCAAGATTCCCTTCCCGAAATGCTTGAGCCATTGCCTTTGGAACTTCTGATTCAGCTTCAACAACTTTTGCTCTCATTTCTTGGGTTCGAGCTGTCATTTCCTGCTCTGCTGCCACAGCCATGGCACGGCGTGTTTCTGCTTTTGCTTGGGCGACTCGTAAATCTGCTTCAGCTTGGTCAGCTTGCAAAGATGCACCGATATTTTTTCCCACATCTAAGTCTGCAATATCAATGGACAGGATTTCAAAAGCGGTCCCTGCATCCAATCCTTTATCCAACACGGCACGGGAAATATTATCGGGGTTTTCTAACACAGCGGAATAATTATCGGCAGAACCAATAGCAGAGACAATCCCTTCACCCACACGGGCGATAACCGTATCATCTGTGGCACCACCCACTAAACCGGGAATGTTTGTTCTTACAGTAACTCGAGCCCGAGCTTTCAATTCAATCCCATCTTTTGCAACCGCAGCCAAATAACCTTCTTTGGGAGCATTGATCACTTTGGGATAAACCGAAGTTTGGACGGCTTCTCTTACATCGCGACCTGCCAAGTCAATTGCTGTTGCTGTCTCGAAAGGGAGATCAATATTTGCTTTGTCGGCAGCAATCAATGCTGCGACGATATTTTGAACATTCCCACCAGCAAGAAAGTGCGTTTCTAACATGTCAGTGGAAATATGAGCCAATCCTGCTTTATGAAGATTAATGACACCATCAGTGACCAATCTTGGTGAAATTTTTCTGAGTCGCATCCGGATGAGATCCACGATTCGAATCCTGCCAAGGCCTAAGGATACGATCCCCTGAATCCAGAGTCCCAACGGGACAAAGTACAGGATCAGAATCACTGCAAAGACAGTCAAGGCTAACATAAACATTTGTATAACGGGCATAATGATGCTCCTTTTTTATTCTTTTGTTATTTCTCTGACAACTATCCTGTTGCCATCTACTTTTAAAATTTGAACGGATTTTCCTTTTTCAACAAACTCACCTTCACTCACAACAAAGACGCGCTGATCATCCACTTTCACCCAACCGGAAGGATGCAAATCAGTATCAGCAATTCCAGTTTCACCTACTAGAGATTCCCAACCAAATGTGGTGGTATATCCATCTTCTTTTTTCTGAATATCCGGTGATGTGAGTTGTTCCCAGAATTTTGTTTTGATCATAAGTCGACCCAATAGATACAATCCAATGGCAGCGCCAATGAGTCCAATCAAAAAGCCGTCTGTCGCTTGGCTCATGATTTCATCGCCCACAGGGACTTCGGGGAGAAGCAGTAAATATAAACCGTAAAGCAGCAACCCTATTCCGCCAAGACCGGCGACGCCAAAACCGGGGATAACCAGTAATTCCAGCATCAACAGCGCAAGGCCGGCAAAAATAAATAGCAGATCAGACATTGTGGCCAATTCAGCAATGTAAGAAGCGCTTAAGGACAAAATCAAACATGTGAGTCCCACCATACCGGGGATGCCCCAACCGGGGCTTTGGAGTTCAAATAAAATGCCTAAAAATCCGAATGTTGTTAAAAGGGATGCCACAACCGGGTTGGTTAAAAATCGCACCACAACTTCTGACCAATTTTCTTTTGATTCGAACGTGGTTGCGGAAGCAAATCCTAAGCTGTCTAAAAGAGCATCCATATTTTCTGCTGTGCCATCAGCAATGTTGTATTTCAAGGCTTGGTCTGTAGTAAGCGAAATGAGTTTCCCTTCTTTGCGACCTTCAATATCCGTCACTTCCACAGAATCACCCTCAATGATTAAATGTGTAAAGTTCAATTCTTCGTCCACCATTCCTCGAGCGATCTCTTTGTTTCGTCCCCGTTTTTCAGCAGTGGATGCCATTTCTTCCCGCATGAAACTGATGACTTTTTCACTTCCTTTTTTTCCGGACATATCCACGGCAGTAGCAGCACCGATGAGTCCGCCGCCCGTCATATAAATTTTTTCACAAGACAAAGAAATGAGTGCACCCGCGGAAATGGCCCGGCGATTGATAAAGGCAACCGTTGGAACATCAGCACCCAATATCGCATCTTTGATCTGGGTGGCTGCATCTACACGACCCCCAAAGGTATTTATGTCAAAAATGACTGCACTGGCGCCTTGAGATTCCGCCTCGGTCAATGCCCGTTTTATAAAGGGCGGCAGACCGAGATCAATTGTACCTTCAATTGGGACCCTGTAAACAACATCAGGATATAAAAAGGATATACAGAAGAAAAGAGAAAGAAAATATCGTTTCATAGTCGGGAATTTCACACGAAATGTGAACGAGTGGAAACAAAAAAGGTTCACCAATTATTCAAAATCCCAGTCAATATCCAGATGGCAAATCAGTAATTTCCCGATTCAAAATGAAAACATCGCACCAAATTACATACAGCTTATTGACATTCTTGAAAAAATGGATGTCTGCCCTGTCTCAAAAAACACGCTACCGTTTAGCGAGCCGATTGGCGAGCTTTTCTTATCATTACATCCCAAAACGGAAAGGACAAGTAATAAAAAATCTGAAACGTGCATTTCCAAATTGGTCTGATTTAAAAATAGAAAATTATGTAAAAAAGATTTTCGTGTTTTTTATGCATAACATGATTCAGTTTTTCGCATTTCCTAAATCGTGGGAAGGAATCAAAATTGATGTAAAAAATGAATCAGTTTTAACTGAGGCCATGAACCAAAATAAGGGATGTATTTTGATTTCAGCTCATTTTGGTGTGTGGGAATTGTTTGCAAAATGGATGGGAGAAACAGAGTATAAATTCGTCGGTGTTGCACATAGACAAAAGAATCGCGGGGCAAATAGGTTTTTCCAAGAACAACGAGAATTAAGTGGTGTAGGACACATTTTCAGAAAGGAACCCATTGAGAAAATGGAAACTGTATTGAATGATAATGGAATCTTAGCACTGGTAAGCGATCAAGATGCAAAACAAAAAGGTGTTTTTGTTGACTTTTTCGGGACACCTGCATCCACACCAAGAGGCGCTGCATTATTTCATAAAAAATCTAGTGCGCCCATGATTTTTGGTGTGTGTGCCCAAACCGGATTTCAGAAATATCAGATTCATTTTTTGGATGTGAAACCTAAAAGTAATAGTACTTTGGACATCACCCAAGCATTCACATCCATTATTGAAGAAAAGGTTCGGGAATATCCGGAGCAGTATTTTTGGTTTCATCGTCGGTGGAAAACTAAGTTGGATCAGGATTAGAACTTGCCCGCCTTTGGCGGGTTAGGAGTGATGATTTAGGATTTAGATAAGGACAATGGTGATAAGAATTAACATAACTAATAAAAAAGAAATTTCTGAAACATGTGCTGTTTTGGAAAAAGGCGGCGTCATTGTTTATCCTACAGATACGCTTTATGGTTTTGGCTGTGATGCTAAGAACGAATCTGCAATTCAGAAAATCAATGATCTCAAAGGAAGATTCTCGCCCATGAGCGTATTGGCATCGGATAAATCTTCTGCGCTATCCTGGATGAATTTAGATGAAACACAAAAACAATTTTGTTCGGGAAAACTGGGAGGTGCTTCCACGATCATTGTGCCAGTTCATGATGAAACTGTATCTCCTTTAATCACGGGTGAAAATAATTCATTGGGCATTCGTATTCCGGATCACGACTTTTGTCAGAAACTATCAAATGCTTATCCAAATCCCATTACCACAACAAGTGTGAATCGCACTGGTCAACCTGCCATGACCAATCCGGAAGATATCATGAAAGAATTCGGAGATGAAATTGATTTAATCATTGATGCAGGTATCGTTGTGGGAACCGGCTCTACAATTTACATGTATGACAAAGGTGAATTAACAATTCTCCGTTCATGAAAATAGCTTCACTTCTTCTCTTCCTCTCTTTTTTATTTGGGACAGATGTCCCGTTCAAAGTCGGTGAAACCCTTCGTTATAATGCATCATTTTCAGGGATAGATGCTGCCACGGGAAAATTAGAAGTGCTTGGCAAAAAAACAATTCATTCGATCGATACATATCATGTTCGATTCTCTGCTACAACTCATGGTTTTACGGATTTTTTATTTCCAATCAGAGACGTAATTGATCTTTGGCTTGATGTAGAAACCTTGCTGCCGGTGAAAGTTGTGAAAGATATCAATGAAGGATCATACAAAAAAAAGAATTCAATACACTTAAACCAAGCAGAGAGTTTTGCTCTATATAAAAAAGATACCATTTCTATTAAGACCGGAACGCATTCACCTTATTCCATGTTTTATTTTTTCCGCAGAGGTGATTTATCCAAAATCCATGGTGAAACATTTTCTACAATAGATGGGAGAAAGAAAACTCAACTGCAAATGACAGTTGAGGAAAATGTTGAAGCATCGGTTCCAATCGGAGATTTCATGTGTACAAAAGTAACGCCCATGCGAACAGATAAAAAGAAATTCAAGAATGAAGCAACCATGTCCATATGGTTCTCCAATGATGAAAACCGGTATCCGGTGAAAATTTGGATAAAAATGAAGTTTGGCGCATTCGTCCTAAAATTGGACGATGTCATTAATTAAACAAACGGGTGATGTCGTTGAAAATGATAGTCACCATAAGCATCAATAGAAATGCCATGCCGATTTGTTGGATGGTGATTCGTGCTTTTAATGATATAGGCCTTCTCATAATCCCCTCAACCAAATGAATGAATATATGTCCGCCATCCAACCCTGGAATAGGCAAAATATTTAAGAAAGCTAAGTTGACACTAATCAATGCCATAAATGTTAAAAATGGAATCCAACCTGCTTCTGCGGTTTGTCCTGCCAGTTGAGCAATCATAATCGGGCCTCCAAAATCTGAAACAGATGCTTCACCGGCACCTAACATTTTCAAGCTCATGATAATCATGGCGAAACTGCCTGCGGTTCTTGCTAGTCCAAATTGTGTAGCTTCTCCTACAGTAATATCTGAATAAATTAATTCAGGAACGATTCCGATGGCACCTAAGGTATCAATTCCAGATTCTGTTGGAACCGGCATAAAAGACGTTGTGATATTCATGTCGATCTCAACATTGTCACGTTCAATGGTCAATGTTATATCAGAATTGGGAAGGGCATGGATTATTTTCGTGAGATCATACCATGTTTCAATATTATAAAGGACCTTTATAGTGTCATCATCTACAACTTGTGGTCCTTTGATTACTGTAATTCGATCTCCGGGAAGAATCCCTGACTTGATTGCAGGCATATCCTGTTGCAGATCTGCAACAATCGGTTCATTTTTAATCTCTGGTGATCCTTGATAAAATCCAATGGCTGCAAAAATGACAAACGCCAACAACGTATTCATAAGAACACCAGCGCTCATTACCCAAAGTTTGGCCCACAAAGGTTTAGACATAAATTCATCATCTTCGTAGGATATTTCTGTGTCCATACTCTCATCTATGATGCCGGCCATTTTCACATAACCTCCAAGGGGAACGAGAGCTATCACATATTCCGTGTCAGAGCCAATTCGGTTAGGTTTTCTGAATTTACAAGTATAAACCGGTTGCCAATTCAATCCATTGGAAGTTCGTTTATAAAAAAATAATTTGAATAACCATCCGTCATCTTCTGATGTAATTGTGATGAACCGAGGCGGAAATCCAATGGAAAATCTTTCTACACGAATCCCTACAGACCGTGCCGCAATGAAGTGCCCGAATTCGTGGATGGTGATCAATACACCTAGAATAAGAATTGTTGCCCAAATGATTGTCATGACAGGTAAAATCTACTCAATAATTAAAAAATGGTTCCTAAGTTCAAAAAGAGCTTACGTGATTTTTCACCCACTCGTCCAATGCTTTTAAATTATCCAACGTGGGATGTTCAATCCAATTGTGGCCATTCATGGCAGATTCATTGATTTTAGGAATATCAGTGAATTTGATTTGACCATTGAGAAAACGAGCCACAGCATAATCATTGGCTAAATTAAGTGCAGCACCGGCTGTACCTAGTTTTTCCAATGATTCAAAAGCCAAACGAATACAGGGGAATCGGTCCAGGTTCGGTTTTTCAAATGTGAGATCTCCACATTCAAAAAAGTCTAATTGCTCCCATGGCGCTTCTAAATGCCGGGGATAAGTCAATGCATATTGGATAGGCACTTTCATATCAGGTATGCCCATTTGGGCTTTAATGGCGCCATCCTTTAATTCGATCATTGAATGGATGATGGATTGGGGATGAACCACGATATCAATTTTATCCGGTGTAAATCCAAAGAGCCAATAAGCTTCAATCACTTCCAATCCTTTATTCATCATGGTGGCGCTGTCAATGGTGATTTTTCGTCCCATGTCCCAATTTGGGTGCTTCAATGCTTCTTCCACTGTGATATCAGAAAATGTATCTACATCTCTTGTGCGGAATGGACCGCCACTTCCTGTTAAAATTAAGCGGCGAATATCTTCCATTTTTTCGCCCACCAAACATTGCCAAATGGCAGAATGTTCAGAATCTACAGGAAACAATTTTGCGCCGGATTTTTCCATGGCTTGTTTAATTATATCGCCAGCCATGACCAAGCTTTCTTTATTGGATAGTGCAACATCAATGCTGGCTTCAATGGCTTTCAATGTGGGTTCCATTCCCGGAGCGCCCACTAATCCATTCAACAAAATATCTACATTATTTCGTTGGGCTAATTCCAATAATCCTTCCCGACCTACCAAAACTTCAGTATCGGAAGATGAAAGCGCATCTTTCACTTTTTCGGAAACAGATTCATCTACAATACAGACCGCTTTGGGTTTGAATTGCAAAGATTGTTCAATTAACAAATCTGCATTTCGATTAGCGGATAAATAAACAATTTCCAATTTATCTTTCAAATGCGATGCAACTTTCAGCGCATTGACGCCGATGGAACCTGTAGAGCCTAATATTGAAATTCGCTTGGACATTAGAAAATTTCTTTTTGAATGTAAAAAGTTACCATGGATCTTTTTGGATGAAATCTCGATCCTACACCCAATGTAAAAATCGAATAATTATACAAAGCATCCACACCAATGAAATTTGTTTGGCCTTCAAGTTTAGAAAATAATTCTGATTTATATTGATAGGATTTTTCTTTAAAGAAATTTGAACCAGCACCAATTCTGAATTGAACAAATTTCCATTCAATCCATTTTCTGATATCCAACGTAAGAGAAGTTAATCGAAAATGATCTAACCCTTTAAGATCAATACGTTGAACAGACGTGACCCAATCCAACGTATCTTTGCTACCAAAGGCATATTGAAGTCCTGCACCCAACACTTGGGGAGAATCTTTCCCAGCAGAAAACCCAAACACCTTTCCGGTGAGCGCCAGGTTTTTTGTGAGTTTGACGCCAAAATCCAAATTGGGGTAGGTCCAGTATTCACTCCATAATTTCCTGGTTGATGATGAAAATCCGGATTGTAATAAAATTCGATTGTTGCTCATGGGATCAATGGCCGGAGATTCACTCAGCCAAAAGGATGATGAAACTACGAGACTTTTGGCATAGCCATCACAGTCTTGACACACAACTGAATCAAATCTGAAATCTGCAGACTGAGAAAGTGTGATGCTGGAAAGCATCAAGGATAAGAAAAAAAATTTCATCAATGAAATTTAGATAATACCTCGTTCAGAAGAACGAATAAAATCTATAATTTGATTTTTATACTCAGACGGTGGAATATCGGTTTCAATTTTTGAAAGTGCATCATTTCTGTTTAATCCGGAGCGGAAATAGATTTGATATGCATTTTTAATGATGTTTCTTTCTTCAACGGAAAATCCTCTTCGTTTCAAACCGATACGGTTTACTCCTTGAAATTTCAATGGTTCCTCCGCGCAAAGGATAAAAGGCGGCACATCCTGCACAGCCCGAAAACCACCGCCAATAAATGCATGGGCACCGATTTTGGTAAATTGATGCACCAAAACTCCACCACCCAAAGAAGCCCAATCACCGATTTCGACATGGCCGCCCAAGGTTGCCATATTGGCTAAAATTGCATTGTCACCAACGATACAATCGTGGGCAATATGGACATAAGCCATTAATAGCGTGTCTGAACCCACTTCTGTTTTTCCCAGCGCATCCGTCCCTTTGTTTATGGTCGCATATTCCCGGATAGTGGTTCGATCCCCGATAATAGTTTCCGTCTTTTCACCACCAAATTTTAGGTCTTGGGGAATTTCGCCAATTACACTGGAATGAAAAATTCTACAATCTTGCCCAATATGTGTTCCATCACAAATGGAGACATGGTTTCCAATGGTTGTATTGTCACCAATTAAAACATTTGCTTCAATAATGGAATAAGGGCCGATTGATATATTGGAGCCCAAATCAGCAGTTGGGTCAACAATTGCTGTGGGATGGATAGATGAGGAAATATTAACCGCCTGCTCGGTCAACAATATTTGCAGAGAGGAATGCTTCAGCCACCACTTTATCATCCACGAAACATTTTCCATGGAATTTGCAAATACTGAGTTTCCTTTTTACAAGATTCATGTGAATCTTAAGTTGGTCTCCCGGAACGATAGGCCTGCGGAATTTTGCGTTATCGATCGTGGAAAATAACATATTTTTAGACAGGGGATCTTCCACTTGACTCAGCATGAGAAAAGCGCCTGCTTGCGCCATGCTTTCCAATGAAAGGACCCCAGGCATGACGGGTTGTCCCGGGAAATGACCTTGAAAGAATGGTTCATTGATGGTCACATTCTTTGTTGCAACTAAGGATTGTCCCGGTTCTATTACTTCCAATTTGTCGATAAGAATAAATGGATAGCGATGGGGCAGGACTTTAATGATGTCATTAATACTAAAATCCGTTTGTTGAGAAAATTCATTCATCAGCTGGTTCTACCTACAATTGTGCAAGTTCCTCTACATATTCCATTTTCAATTTTTTTACAAACTCAACATTGCTGGCATGCCCGGCCCGTGCTGCAGTTACATGGCCTTTGATCGGTAAACCCAGCAGCGCTAAGTCGCCGATCAGATCTAAAGTTTTGTGGCGGACCGGTTCATTTTTAAAGCGTAAAACTTTGCCATTTAGAATACCATTCGCGCCTTGGATAATATTGTGTTCAATGCCAAATAAATCTTTAAGCCGCGCCATTTCAGTTTGATCAATTTCTTTATCTACGATGACAACAGCGTTATCCAACGCACCGCCTTTGATTAGTCCTTGTTCTTTCAGCATTTCTACTTCGCTCAAAAAACAAAATGTCCGGGCTGGAGCAACCTCGAACGCAAAATCCTCTTCCATATTGTAGATCGCTTCATACTGGGTTCCCAGTGCCGGTAATGGGTATTCCACCATAAAAGTTATTCTAAATCTATCTGAAGGGATTACGTGAATATCAATATCGCGATAGGGATTGGTATAATTGACTGCCCGTGTAATTTCCAGGACTTTCCTTTCCTCTTTCTGAATTTTGATCCCGGCATTGATCAAACATTCAACAAAATCCTTAGCGCTGCCGTCCATCACTGGCGGTTCTTTCCCCGTTAATTCAATCAGAATGTTATCAATTCGTAATCCACTCACCGCAGCTAAAGCGTGTTCCACAGTATGAATCCGGACGTCATTTTCTTCGATGGTTGTTCCACGGGAGATGTCCACAACATGATCAATATCAGCTTTTATTTCCGGACTAGATGAAATATCAGACCGGACAAAGCGGATGCCGAAATTTTCCGGTGCAGGATGAAATGTAATACTTGTTTCCACGCCGGTATGGAGGCCCACTCCTTGGCAGGATTGTGAGGTTCTGATTGTTCTTTGCTTTCTTTCCATCCTGAAATTTACCTCTCTTTTTTATCTTGTATCAATTGATCAAGTTTTTGACGCATGCGCCTAATTTCACCCAAAAGCGCTTCTCTTTGATTATGGTCTTTAATCTCCCGGGCAGGGAATCCCGCATATACTTTACCGCCTTCCAAAGATTTTGTTACCCCGGATTTGGCTGCGAAGGTAGAATTTGAGCCTATTGTTACATGAGGCGCAACACCCACTTGTCCTGCGAATGTGCAATAATCTCCGATCTCTGAACTCCCGGCTATAGCAAATGCCGCTGTGATCAGGCACCCTTTCCCTATCTTTACATTATGGGCGATATGAACCAGGTTATCAAGTTTAGTCATATCGCCAATGGTAGTGGTGCCGATGGTGGCTCTGTCAATGACACAATTCGATCCAATTTCCACATCATGACCAATAGTCACATTACCGGTTTGTGGAATTTTTTCATGAACACCATTTTCGGTCACAAAACCAAACCCGTCACAACCGATGGCCGTCCCGCTGTGAATAATAGCATTATCACCTATCACTGTGTCATGATAAATCGTTACATTGGCTTTTATGTGGCAATATTTTCCTAAGGATGCGTGAGCACCTATAACGGTATTTGCCCCAATACTTGAACCGTCACCAATTACAGTGCCAGGCTCAATAACTGCGCCGGGATCTATGGATACATTTTTACCGATAGATGCTGTGGGGTCAATGATTGCCCGTGAATGGATAAATGCCTCAGTTTTTGGTTCTGGAAAAAACAGGTTTAATGTTTTGGCCATAGCCAACTGGGGATTGGGAACAAGAATGCCGGGGAAACCGTCCAAATAAGTTTCATCATTAACAAAGACTGCTGCTGCCCGGGATTTGGTTAAAAATTTTTTATACTTCGGATTCCCCAGAAATGTAATGGTCCCGGGCGTACTTTTTTGGATCTCTGAGACACCGGTGACAGTCAAATCAGGGTCTCCATGTACTTCTCCACCCACATAGGCAGCAATCTCACTGAGCGTGAGTTCCAAATCGGTTTATTTCTCCGTGTCTAAATTCCGGAGTTCGTGCAAAACGTCGTCTGTCATATCGTATTTTGCCTTAAAATAAAGTAGACCGACAGAGGCATCTATAATGTAGTCAAAACCACCGTCAATGGCGACTTTATCAACTGCTTTTTTAACTTTGCCCAAAATTTCATATTCCAATTGAGCTTGTTTTCTCATAAGCTCACCTTGTGGCCCAATTTTCTCAGCTTGGTAATTTTGGATCTGCTTTTCCATTTGTTCCATTTCTTGACGAATGCTTTCACCCTTGTCCAGAGCCATGAGTCGTTTTACTTCATAATCCTGTCTCAGGCTATCCATTTTCAGGCCCATTTGTTCAAACTCAAACTGGACTTTCCTGTATTCCAGTTGTAATTGAGATTCTGCTTCTTTGAACTCTTCATATTCGGTCCGGATTCTTTCTGATAAAATATATCCGATTTTCAATTGGGCTGAGGCCATAGAGGCCATCCCCATAAAGGTTAAAATAAAGAGTATGTTACGAAAGGATCCTTTCACGGTTATCTCCTTGTTTATCAAAATTGTTGTCCAAAGGTCAGGGTGGTTTTCCATCCCGGTTCCAGTTCACCATTCCGGTTGACTCGGTCAAATCCATAGCCGATGTCAAAGCCAAGCATCCCGATCATGGGCATAAAAAAGCGAATTCCAGCGCCAGCTGAACGTTTCATGTCAAAAGGTCCATTGCGGGGAAGACTCAGTCTTTCCATCAAATCCGTGGAAGACCAAACATTACCCATTTCAGCAAAAACCAGCCCGTAAACTACAGGATTTTCTGCAAAAGGCACTCGGAATTCTGTCCCGAATTTAACCATGGTATTTCCCCCTATGGGGCTCCCATTTGATGTAAGCGGTCCCACACGATTATCATCGTAGCCACGTAAAGGATTACCGTATGGAATGCCATTCCCACCCATGATAAAGCGGTCATTCCAGGGGATAAAGGAGCGGCCATCTCTCAGTGCAGGCAATTCTTTCACCACACCGATCTTCATAGAATTCATTAAAACAAATTTCCAAAAGGTTGGCGTGTACCATTCAAGATTTAAAACATGTTTATGAAAATTTTCCTGACCACCGAGTACCCAACCGGACAGCATTGATTTCAGTGAAAACAAAGACCCCATGGTTGTGAATTCCGGATGGTCTCGGCTGTCCCGGCGAATCGTTTGAGAAAGATTAATACCGTCCGAAGTTTGGTATCCGCCAGCATAGCGGTCCAGATCTGCTTGGGAGGCTTCATACATTTTACGAACAATTTGAAACGACCATGTCCCTCGGAAAAAATCATCCGGCCATTTGAAAATTCGGCCCCAGGTAACTGAAGTACCTGCCATGGTATAATCAATAGGCGCAGAGTACATGGAAGAGCCACCGCGAAACGTATAAAAAATTGAACCGCCTAAAAGATTTTTGGTATCATTCACCATGGGATCTGTAAAACTGAGACTGGCTGATCGATATTTAGGTCTATTTTGGTTTTGGTAGTAGGGACTGTAGCCAACATTGGTCCCCACATTAAAACTCAAATTTAAACTTTGGCCTTTCCCTCTGAAATTTGGTAATGCCAAACCGCCGCCGCCGGTCATGCCAAAAGATTGACTGTAGCCCATGTTAGCATTGGCCTGGCCCGCGGGTTTTTCTTCCACGGTGATTTCCAAGTCCACTTTATCTTCTGCCACAGGCACCACATCAGGGACAACATTGGCAAAGAAATTCAGCATCATCACCTCACGGTGACTTCGCATTAGTCGTTGGCGGTTAAACACATCACCGGGGAAAACACGTAATTGACGCCGAATTACATTTTCCCGAGTTCGGGTGTTACCTTTGATGGCGATGTGGTTGATATAAACTTTATGGTTTTCTGTGATTACAAAATGGATATCCAGCGAATCTTCCCCCACAGGCGTGATCGCAGGATCGATGCGGCTGTAGATATACCCACGGTCCATATACAATCCCTGGACACGGTCAAACACAGCCATGTTGAAATCTTCATCGCTGTATTGATCCCCTTTTTCCAAACTTAGGGCACGCTGCAGGATGTCTTCTTCAAACAAGGTCATACCTTCCCAAGAAAAATTGCGATATTTATACTGTGGCCCTTCTTCCACGGACACAACCAAATTCAGCTTCTTTTTATCATCACTGTACCGGACTGAATCACTTATAACTCTAAAATCACGATAGCCCTTATTTCTGTAAAAAGTAGCAACGAGATTTAAATCTTCATCAAATTTTTTCTTATCAAAGGTTGATCGCCAAAACAGGTACCATCGTTGCTGCTTTGTTTCTTTCATTTTCCAGCGGAGACGAAAGTCAGAAAAAGATTCATTCCCTTCAAAAATAATTTTACCGATTTTTATTTTATTATTTTCACGGATATGAAACACAACATCGCGTACCAAGTCTTTTGCCTTACCATCGAAAAGCGTTGATTCCTCTTCGGGGACTTCAAGCACCGGTTCCACTTCTGCGTTTAAGTATCCTTTTTCAGCATACAAATTTTTTATTATTTTAGCTGTTTCGTGGAGTGTGTTCGGTTTAAGTCTTTGTCCTTTTGCCAAAGAGATTTCATCTTCGAACTTTCGATCTTTTAATTTTTTGTTACCCTCGTAAGACAAATCACCCAGAATAAAATTTTCTTTCACCACCACTGTGATTGAAAGCCCTTCCGGTGTTTCTTCATCATATCGGATTTGGATATCCTGAAAGAGTCCCAATTGCCATAGCCGTTTGACCGCACGTGGAAAATCTGAGGGGGAAATGGTTTGTCCTTCCCGAAGTCCGGATGTAAAAATGACTGTATTCTCAGAAGAGACTACATTGCCTTCAACGCCTACGTTCACCAATTTTATTTCATCCGGAAGTCCTTGCCCAACACCAAGGGAAAGAATAAAGAAAAGAATAAATAATTTTTTCATTATAAACTGTTTACTTGTTCACTCACTTTACCGAACCGTCTCTCCCGTGCTTGAAAATCCAAAATGGCTTCCATAAGCTCATTTTCCCGAAATGCCGGCCAAAAAGTATCTGTCATAAAAATTTCTGTGTAAGCGCTTTGCCATAATAAAAAATTGCTCAACCGGCATTCGCCACTTGTTCGGATTAAAAGATCAGGATCAGGCATATTGGCTGTTGAAAGCGATTCGGAGAAAATAGTTTCATCAATTTCATCTGTTTCTAATTCTCCATCTTTCACTTTCTCTGCTAACATTTGAACAGCGTTCACCATTTCTTGACGACTCCCATAATTCAACGCTAAGCAAAGATTCAATCCAGAATTGTTTTTAGTAATCTCAACACCATCCAAAATTCCTTTTTGGGTTGATTTTGGTAACATGGATAATTCACCGATTGTCGTAAATAGAACGTTGTTTTTGTGGAGTTCTTTAACCTCAATTCCAATTGTTTTTAACAACAATTTCATGAGGGCACTCACTTCTGCTTCTGGTCGATTCCAATTCTCCGTGGAAAATGTGTAGAGCGTAAGGTGCTTCACACCTATTTCACCACAAACACGGGTGATTTCCCGAACGGAATTGATTCCCTCCTTATGTCCTGCAACTCTGGGCAAAGAACGCTCTTTGGCCCAGCGGCCGTTGCCGTCCATGATAATTGCGATGTGTTTGGGGATATGCCCTTCCAGGGCACGTTCACGTAAAGATTTTGTCATTTATACTAAAGAAAAAAGCGGGCGAAATTACCGATTGGTTCCCACGGAAACAACTGAGTTACCTTGTCCAATATTTCACTGATTTTGTCATGGTACGACGGAAATATTTTCCGGTTCCGAATTCAATTAATCAATTGTAGATAATAATGTTTGAGCTATTTGATGATAGATTTTACCTATAGGAGATTCCGGGCTGCTTTCAGCGATGGGTGTACCCGAATCAGTGGCAGTCATAATATCGGCTGAAATTGGAATTTTGCCTAAAAGGGGAACGCCTAATCTTTCGCTTTCTTTCATTCCGCCACCAGTTTTAAATAGATCCATGGTTAAGCTAAAATTGCCCGAATCATCAACTGAAACCGATTCGCCATTCAGTGAAAGCGAAGATATATCCCCTTCCACGGTCCCTTCTAAAGCTAAACCGGACATATTTTCCACAACACCTAAAACCGGCGTGTTTACTTTACGGAACATGTCTGCGCCTTTTCGTACATCTGCCAGAGCAATATCCTGAGGGGTGGTAACAATCACCGCGCCGGACATTTTTAACTTTTGTGTGAGAGTCAATTGCACATCTCCAGTTCCAGGTGGTAGATCCAGAATCATTACATCCAACTCACCCCAAGCCACATCCCTGAAAAATTGTTCTGTCATACGAGAGACCAATGGCCCGCGCCAAATCACCGGTGTATCATTCCCGCTGATGAATCCAAAACTCATGACTTCCATGCCAAACTTTTGGAGCGGGACTAACTTTTTGTCTTGGGTCATTTGGGGTTGTTCATTAATCCCTAAAACGATGGGAAGCGATGGCCCGTAAATATCCAAATCCAACAATCCAACTTTCTTGCCTTGTCTAGCCATGGCACAAGCCAAGTTTGCAGCAACAGTAGATTTTCCCACACCGCCTTTTCCACTGGCAACTGCAATCACATGCTTTACATTTTCTAAAATTGCCGGTGGTGCTTGTTGGGGTTGTGCCGGTGCGGCCTGCTGTGGTGCATCGGCAGAGAGTTCTACATTCACAGCTTTGAAGTGTCCGGAAAGTTCTTTTTTAACTGCTGAAATTACTTCCTGTTTTTTTTCTTCATTTTGGGATGTAATATTCAGGTGAACGGTAACGATGTCGCCATCAACTGAAACATCCTTTACCATCCCAAAAGACACAATATCCCTGGAAAAACCGGGATAGTTAATTGATTTTAAATGGTCTAAAATGTGATCTTTATTCATTGGAAATAATGCAAAAAAAACGGCTGCCAAATGACAGCCGCTTCTTATTTAAAATTAAATAATTCAATTAACCCGCGTAATCGCGGCCAAACCATTCATAATTGATTTTAATGTATTTATTCCATTCATCCGGAACTTCACTTTCTTCAAAAATGGCTTCTACGGGACATTCCGGTTCGCAAGCGCCACAATCGATACATTCTTCCGGATCAATATAAAGTGAATCTTCATCCTTTGGAACAAAATCGTCAGCTTTTGCTTCAGCGCCGGCACCTTCTTTATCATAAGGTCCGTGGATACAATCCACCGGGCAAACTTCTACACAAGCGGTATCACAGGTTCCTACACAGGGTTCACAAATAATATATGTCATCGTCGTACTCCTTTACGATAATGTTAAAATCTTGGTTCCAAAACAAGATACAATTTAAAGGGAAAAATCACGTGTCAAAAACGTTTTGGGATTAATTTCGGCGCTTATTTGATCATGGAGAATCTCCCACAAAAGAAAAATCTAACTCTTCTCTGGGTTGCTCAGGCGATTTCCCAAGCTGGTGATGCGATTTACCAACTTGCCCTTCTATGGCTTGTTTTGGACTTGACAAATTCTCCAATTATCACAGGACTCATCGCCATGAGCGCTTATTTGCCTGCATTAATCTTCGGGCTGTTTGCAGGCGTTTTTTCAGACCGGATGAACCGATTCCGTCTCATGATTATTGCCAATGCAGGACAGGCACTGACTGTACTTTTGATTCCCTTCTTTTTATGGCATGGCCACAGTAATGTTTGGGTCATTTGCGGGCTTGCATTTTTAAGAAGTTGTTTCAATACATTTTTTCAACCTGCGCTTCAGTCATTTATTCCCATGATGTTTCCTGAAGATCGCTTGGTAAAAATTAATGCCATTCTCGCAACATCTGGACAAATTGCATGGATGATGGGCCCGTTTTTTGCGGGTGTTTTGTTGACAATTGTTTCCCTCCCAAATCTATTTTTGGTGGATGCAGGTTCATTTTTATTGGCCATTGGATTTTTGTTTTTGATCCACCAACCTCTGCATCCCAAACAACCGGAAGAGCATAGTCACTGGGATGAGTTGAAACGAGGTTTATCATATCTATTTCAGAAAAAACCAATTTTCTGGATGATCATCATCACCTTCATTAATAATCTATTCATCATGGGGCCTGCCATTGTTGGGTTGCCCATTTTAGTTAAAATCGCTTTGGGAGGTACCGCTTCAGATTTTGCATTTGTTGAAGGATGTATGGCAGCAGGCGCTTTGGTGGGATCATTCATTGTATCCAAGCTTCATGGAATTTTAAAAAACGGTACCATTTGGGCCATTGGATTATTTTTGGATGGAATCACCTATTCATTCCTGTTTTGGGTTCAATCTGTGGAAATGGCCATGATCATGATTTTTTTACATGGAATTGGAATCCCACTCATCATGGTAAGCAGAACATCCATTGTACAAATCCATACACCGAATGAATTTCACGGACGGCTGTTTTCCATTGTTCATTTAGGTGTGGTTGGCACCACCGCCATCTCTTCCGGGTTGGTGGGTGTCATTTCGTCTATCATTTCAATTAAACTTTTATTCTTCGGGATTGGATGTGGCGCTGCGTTGTGCGGTGTGATTGGACTCACCGTTCCATCTCTTCGAAATATCCGGTAAACTTTCTCTATGAATTATATCGTTATTGATTCCGGGACATCATCCACGAAAGCATTTTTATTTGATGCTAATGGGGAAATTCTCCATACAAATAAAATCAAACATGATTTATCCAGGCCCAAACAATACAATGTAGAAAGTGACGCCACCATCATATTGGATGCATGTACAAAATTATTCCACGAAATGGTAAATGCGTCCGGGAATACGCCTGTTTTGAAAACAGGATTAACGGTACAACGATCCACATTTTTATTTTGGGAAAAGGAATCCTGCCAGCCGATAACACCGGCCCTGAGTTGGCAAGACAGCAGAGCCCACACCATTGTTGATGAATTTTCTGAACATTCTCAAAAACTATGGAAAATTACAGGCACGCCTTTGAGTGCACATTTCGGCGGGCCAAAATATCTTTACATGATCCGGGAAAATTCCTATTTAAAAAAACGTGTGGAAAATGGTGAATTGTATTTTGGGCCTTTGAGCGCCTATTTATCCCAAGCTATGACAGGCAACGCCGGTGTGGAAGAATCCATCGCATGTCGCTCACTCCTTTATGATATTCATTCCGGGGATTGGTCAGAGTTTGCCTTAGACTTATTTAAAGTGGAACAAGACAGTCTTCCGCCACTGTTGCCGGTAAAACATGATTATGGAAAAATAATTGAAATGGACATTCCACTTTCCATTGTCATTGGGGATCAACAAGGTGCACTTATTGGGCAAACAGGATTAAAACCGGATTCTGTAGCTGCAAATTTTGGTACGTCTGCAAGTGTTCAATTCAATGCAGGGACAGAGCCAACAGTGATTCCGGGACTCATTTCCAGTGTTCTTTATTCTGATAAACATGAAAAATATTTTATGGTGGAAGGCACCATCAATGCCTGCAATTCACTTTTCTATCATTTAGAGGATGTCCTCAATATTCCCCATGAAAAAATGAAATGGGACGAACGTGCATCACGGACAAAAACGGATGGCATTTTCATTCCTGGATTTTCGGGATTAGCCGCACCCTATTGGACACCGGGGTTTGATGATATTTATTTGGATTTGAATAAGGATTCGGAAAAGGATAAAATTGTGCGTGCCGGCATGGAATCCATTGGTTTTTTGGTCGATGATATTTTGGAATGTTTATCGCCACATATTAAACAGAAACCAGACTTACTCACAGCGGCTGGCGGTGGTGCCAGAGAACCTTTATTACAATTTATTGCTGATTTAACAGGCATTTCCGTTGGCCACTCAGCCATGAAAGACAGAACGGCTTATGGTGTATATAAATTATTGAATCCAAATTATGAATCGGATTTGTCTAAAAATGTGGATTATATTTTTTCGCCAAATACCACAAATAAAATAATTGAGAAAAAAGAGAAATGGCGGACTCTATTGAAAAAATTTCTAATAGTCTAATTGAGAATACTTTACGAAAGTTTAAAACTTCCATAAAGTTTTGCTCAATCAAATAACCGCACCAATAAACCCCTCGTTCGATAAATCATCCACCAAAAAAGTCGGCTTTGCTGATTTAATTTTATCCCAATTCCCATTGGGTCGGCACACAATAATGGATTTGCATCCATTCTCATTTGCCGCGACCGCATCTTGAACTGTATCACCAACCACCACCATATTTTCTAATCGATAAGATTCTTCCAGCACATCCCAAGCTCGTTCTCGGGCCAACCGCGGCATGGAACTTTTTTCCTCTGCATCATCGGCAAAAACACCAAACTTGAATCGATTCCATAAACCGAATTTTTCCAATTTTATTTTGGAGATTGCTTTCATATTACCCGTCAATAAACAGGTTGCATGGCCCGCTTTTTCCACCGCATCCAGAAGTTGAATACAATCTTCATAAACAAAAGGAAGGTCGGAAGAGAAAAATTCTGTCGCCATGGATTTGATGTATCGATCCAGGATTTTTTCGAACAATCTTTCTGAAACCATTCCACCCTGGTCCAGTTTGGCTAATGCATTCCGTGTGATACTTCGGTCGGTGAATCCTGCCACATCGTTGTAGCCCAATTCAACCGATTCACCTGTTTCTTGTGAAATAGATCTTGCCAAGAGTCCGCGAGAAACACTCCCCGGCGAAATCAACGTCCCGTCAATATCAAACAGGAAAAGTTTTTTGGATGTCATTTCGCCAAAGCGCCCATGGGATCCCATGGCTTTAGGGGAATCGCTTCTTCTGTCTCAAAAAGTTGTGCTAACTCATCAGGCAAACAAGATTTATGAACCACAACTTCATAGTTGTATTCATCGAACCATTTATCCGTCATAATGTGATAGCCTTTTTCTCCGCCTTTATCACCCCAACTATTTTCCACGCGCCATTTTGTGGGCTTCCCTTTTGAGTCTAAATCCACGCCTGTGAAAAGCATGGCATGGGTCATTTGACTATCGCCATATTCCAATCGCGTTGCTTTATCCATGCCAAATTTTGTGCCATAGAAAGAATCGAAATCAAATAAATCCATATCCATAACGCCCAAGTCTCGATGGAAATGTTTACTCACATCGCAACCGAACCAGACAGGATCATCATTTTTTAGGGACTCAATGGCTGCCCGCTTCATGTCATCAATGTCCACATTCAAATAGCGAATGGGTTGACCTTCCACCACATTACCCAAATATTCCACGGTGTAAACCTTGTTGAATTCTTTGTCCGACATGGGGCAATGAATGAGACAGACATAATCATCCAAATTGAGTCCCACATGATTATCATAAAATGATTTTGGTGTCAGATTTTCGAATCGGGAAAAATTCTTATCCTTGTTTCTTACTTGCCATGTGAATGAATCCGGCGGTGTGCCCAAATGAACAGTGAGCATTTGGTACACTTCTTTGAGCTGATCTGTTTTCATGGATTGTAATTCAGCATCGGTGGCACCATTGGATTTGGCATCTCGAAGTTGTTGAGCAAATTCACGGAGTTTCCGTGTAATCATTCGATTCATGCGCATGGATTTGGACGAAGAATGAGATTCCGGCATTTCTGATTGGGGCACCACACCATATTTATTGATGAGATTCACCCACATGTCCCATTGGCCACCATCTTGAATCGGATTATCCAAAAGGTGCATCATGAGTCTAGAATTCCAGGGTTCATCAGTGGTTTTCAAAATTGATTCCAAAAAGTAATTTGATTTTTCCAACTTATCCCAAAACATGAAATAGCTTTGTGAAAATTGAAAATTCTTCAACTTATGTTTTCGTCCTAAATAAATCCTGAACAAGTTGAGTCCTGCAAACCCCCAACACCGTCCACTGGATTTCTGATTTGTTGCAGGCATTTCACCGGAGACAACCTCGGAAAAAGAATGATCAATTTTCCGGTAATGCTCCCAGTCCATGGTGAGTTCGATGACTTCATTTCGGATGGATGCATTTCTGGCCAACCGAACTTGAGAATCATCCAGAACATTTTTCCTGAAATCTTTTAACGTTTTTTTCAAAATCTTTTTACTCATTTTTTATCCTTCATTCATTTGAATTGATTCAATTATATTTTCAGACATTTCCCACAATCTCTTTTGGTCATCATCATTGTAAGAAACATCCGAACTTTTTACAGGTTTACATTTATTAAAATATTTTCCACTGATGCCTTCCACGTCTTCCGATGATGCCAAATAGACATTGGTTCGCGCTCCTTTTTCAACGTTGATCGCAAACAATGATTTTGCAGCATTAATAGAGCCTCTGGCAAATCCTGAATTATTATTCCCAAAATTTGAATTCACAAATCCCGGATGGAGACAATTAAACGTTACGCCGGAGTCAGCATAACTTCTATGACATTCGTATGTGAACATAATGTTCATTAATTTGGATCGGCAGTAAGAAGTCCATCCGCTGTAATTGTTTATCATTTGTAAATCATCAAAATCCAGTGTTGCGTTTTTATGCGCCATGGATGCCACATTCACCACACGGCCGGACGGGGCTGCTTTTACCATGTCCAATAATTCATGGGTGAGCAAAAAATAATTCAAATGGTTTAATGCAAAGGTAGTTTCGTATTCTTCTTCTGTTTGGCTGAAATCACTCATATATGCGCCAGCATTATTAAGAAGCACATCAATAGAATCATAAGTGCGTTTGATTTGTTGAGCTACGGCATTCACCTGTGCTAAGAGTGAAAGATCAGCTTCAAAAAAGGTAAGAGATTCGTTTCCGGTTTCCGCTTGTATCTCTGAAATAACTGTTTCACCTTTTTCGTGGTTTCGGCCAACAAGCCCAAGGGTGAATCCTTGTTTTGATAATTCAAGCGCTGTTTGTTTCCCGATGCCATCTGTAGCCCCGGTAATAATGCAAATTTTATTCATTGTTTATTCTTTAACACAAAGGCGCAGAGTCGCAAAGATATATTTAGGATATTTAGAGCCATTTTTCCTTTGCGCCCTTTCGTCTTTGTGTTCATTTAACTTTTAATACATGCTCATGATACCCAGCATCACCAACATGAAATAAGGCACCAAGTCCGCAGCGCCCACATAATCTTTCGCCAATCGTTGACCAGTAAAAAGGGCAATGAGTGTGAGTGCCAACCAGACAAATCCATAAAAAATCCACAATGTGGTTCGCTCTGCAAATGCAAAGTAGATCCCATAGACAAGCATGAGTCCACCTAGCATTTCCATCAATGTAAGGATTGTTAACAAAACGCGGCTGAATCCATGGAAAGGTGAATTGGCAAAATGGCTTTCAAAGAAATCTAAATTCCCTTGTCGGTCAATAATCTTATCAATTCCGGATTGAAGGAATGTGATTGCCAGAAGAATTGCGATCAAAATCTGGCAAAGCTCTAATGGCCCTTTGAATGGAATCCCAAGGAGTTCGATTCTGTCGCCATACCGTTCTGCTACGGATTGAGCCAAAGTAAATGTTGGTAAAAATAATGCTGTCATTGTGAAAAATAATTTTTTCATAGCGTCCTCATGATTCTTTTAATTGATTAATTCTTTCTCGAACCATATCACTGGTTTCTTCCACGGTTAAGTGTTCAAATTCTTCTTTTTTAATTGGTTCACCAAATCGTGTAATGAGTTTCCCGGGACTCAGCCGCCAATCATTTTTTCTTTTTGCATAAAAAGCACCGATTACAGCAACCGGTATAATCGTCGTTCCTGTGTTTTTGGCTAAATGAAATGGCCCTTTTTTAAAAGGGCTCAATTCTCCAGTCAGAGATCGTGTTCCTTCAGGTGAAATTAAAAAAGATGTTCCACTCTTTAGCGCTTCTTCTGCTTTACTTAGGCTATTGATCGCTTTTTTCAAATTTTTCCGAATAATCGGAATCACACCATATTGGCGAATTAAAGTTCCCCACAGAGGGTATCGAAATTGTTCTATGGCCCCCACCGCTGTTAAATAGTGTTTGATATAGGCGGCAATCATAAATTGATCAAACATGGATTCGTGGTTGAACATATAAAGGTAGGGTTGTTCTTTTGGATCCGGTGGTTGATTCTCTTTCACCAACCATTGCCCCGCTAAAAAGCAATAGATCCAACAAACAGGCCGAATCAAATAATGGAATGTGTCACGTGGAAAAAGTTTGAATGTGATAAAAAATAGGAATATGGTAAATGCAAAAAACGTAAACCATATAGGCCAAAGGATAATTGAAATGAGCGTTCTAAACATGCCAACCTTGGTCATTTAAAATGGAAAATAATTTATGATTCGCTTTTGGAAATGTATGATTGACTATTTCCTCTGGTTTGATCCATTTTGAATTATGCATTGCCTGAATCGATGTACCATTTTCCTTACAATGAAACCCGTGAAATGTGATTTTAAAATGGGTGTAGGCGTGTTTGATAGTACCAATTTTTTTCAGGATTTTTGGTGAAATACCACATTCTTCTTTCAACTCCCTCAAGAGTGCATTTTCTAAGGATTCATCCTTCTCTACTTTACCACCGGGGAATTCCCATAATCCGGCCAACATGCCACCTTCGCCGCGTTTTTGGATATAGAAAGAATCGCCACGCCAAATGAGTCCTACAACTATTTCGTAATGAGGAACTATAGGTTTTTTAATGAGCGCAGGGTACAATTCCGGTGATCCGGTTTGAAATGCTCTACAGGAATGTGAAACTGGACACACGCCACAATTTGGATTTTTAGGTGAACAATGACTCGCCCCCAATTCCATCATGGCTTGGTTAAAATCTCCAGGATTTTCTATAGGAATGATATTCGTGAGCATATTTTTGATTCTGGATAAATTATGCCTTGTCAATTGCTTCAATCCCAGCACACGGCTCATGACACGTTTTACATTTCCATCGATAACTGAAAGAGGGTGGCCGAATGCAATGGACAAAACAGCAGCAGCTGTATAGTCACCCACACCGGGTAAGGACCGAAATTCATCCCAAGTGTCTGGAATTATACCATCAAACTTTTTCATGACCATTTGAGCTGCTTTATGAAAATTCCGACATCTAGAATAATACCCTAAGCCCTCCCACATTTTCAGTAGTTGTTCTTGCTCTGCTTTTGCAACGGATTCAAGTGTCGGGAATCTTTGAATCCATCGTTCGAAGTAAGGAATAACCGTAGCCACTTGCGTTTGCTGTAACATGACTTCTGATAACCAAATTTTGTAGGGATCATCGATGCCGCGGAAGGGTAAATCACGTTTTGTTTGATGATACCAATCAAAAAGAGATGTATTAAACTTATTTATTTGCATTATACAATCTTTTCATCTCTTAGAATTAGTTTTGATAAAATCCAGTGGAGGGAAGAAATAAATTCAATCATTTCATTACGGTCTAATGGATCTACTTCTTTTTCAATGGTAGCACCAATTTGATCAAACTGGATTTCCAATTCTGATTGAATTTTGTCACCTTTTTCCGTGAGAAACACTTCGATGACTCGTTTGTCATGGGATGATGGTTCACGATAAACCCACCCTTTTTTCTCTAAACCCATAATCATCCTCGTGGCTGTACTGTTATCAATTCCAATTTTTTGGGACAAGACGGACATTTCAATTCCGTCATCGGGAATGATGGATAAAGCTAAAATTTGGGGAAAGGATGCGCCTTCAATCGATATATTCTTCCGATAAATACTTTGAAGATCAACTAAGAAGGATGAAAGGAGTTCACCATAATTCATATTTGTATATTACAAATAATAAATTTAATTAGCGACAAAATTAAAAATTAAAAAGAAGGCAAAGTTTTTAATCGATTAAAATGTGAAATAAAAATGTGTTTTGACAAACTATTTGTTCTATCATTCCCCAAATGACCAATGATATTCCAATGATCCATTTGGAAAGGCCCAATTGAATACCATTGTCCGGGAATTAATAAATCATTTTCATCATAGTCTGCAATTGGGTCTGCGCCATTAGCGCCTGTTGTAGGGCCAAACATGGACCTTGTATTCACAATGCCATCATTTTCAAACCAGGTTGAATCCGTTGCCGTGCCGTCGCTCCAATACCCTACTCGAGAGCCTAACATTTTCGACCGTGTTCGGGTAAGAATCGATGTTCCTTCAATGGGAATATGATTGGGGGAATCAATGCTTTTTTCAGTGGTTGAAGAACTAATGGAGAAATAATAAACATCAGGGTCCGCTTGCAGAAAACCATTCAATTCCTTTGCCCCATCGAGACTCAAATCCCAGGAACACATATTTTTAGTGGTCCAGGCATCATGGGTTCGCATTCTTTTTAAATAACCTGTCCATGTTTCATTTTCGCCCCGGGAGAAGCCCCATTGTTCCAAATCAAAATCATAAAACCGCATCTCCACTACACCGGCCAAGCCAACAAAATATTGTACAAAGGGAATTGTTTTTGTTACCACATCCGCAAGGGTGGTTCCATCATGGGGCGATACCGCAGATGTTATACTCCGAATCCAATTAAGGTGAACGCCGCCCAATAAATTTGATTTTTCTGATAAACCGCTTTTTTCATCTTCATGAATTTCATGAGTTAAAAGATAGAGTAACATTCGTGCAGTTTGGCCACCCATGCTGTGCCCTACCAAATGGACCGGATGGTTTTCATCCCATTCCGGATAAAGCCCTTCATAGGTCTTCCCTTTTGGTTGTTGGATAATGTTATATTTCTTCGCATGGGCCTTTCCATAATCCACTTGGCCGCCTTTCAGTTGGGTGTACACTTCCACTGCTCTTTCCCAATTAGATGACACTGGTCCGATAGAAACAGTAAAAACAGTATGCCCTTCACCCCGAAGCATTTGGGCATAATCTTCTTTGCCACCCCAATAGTTATAGCCACCCATTTCATCCGGCCCCCAACCCATAAATCCATGAATTAAAACAATGGGATATTGATTTTGCCCCACAAGGCAACCCAACATCACAAAGAAAGAAATCAAATATCGTTTCATTAAAGTCCGATCCCTATTTCAATGCCATGGATCATAGCACCTGTCCCAAAAATGAAAGCGCCATAATGTATTGTAGTAACACCGGCCTGATACCCAATTCCAAATCCGGTTGCCCCAATCACAGACCGGAAAAAATCCTGTTTTGTATTATGGTCAACTTTTCGTGTGGAGGTGCCCCAACGAATCTGCAGGTTATTTTTTAAGTTAAAAATTCCCCCAAGAAAAATTTCAGGTTCATCCTCGCTGGGGGATAACACTGTATCTAAGAATAAGGTGAGAGGGAGGTGTGCCAATTTCTTGGCACCGCTGATTACAGTTTTGGAAACTATTGCACCCTCTGCAAATTGATCGCGGCTAAATGTTTTGCCTACATGATGGAGTGACACACCGAAGGTGCCCTGAAATCGATGGATAAATAATTCACCGCCAAATGAAAACAAGAGTGCCTTCACCTGGTGGTCTTTCAGGAAAGATGAGAAATATTGCAAGGATGTGCCAACTCTCACAGGCAAGAATTTAAACTGTTGTGAAAATCCGCTGTGGATCCAAGTATCCCCGGACTGATAAGCGCCTGTTGAATTGAAATTTTCGTCATAGCCATCGAACGTTCCGTAGGCAATATGACGTAAGGAAAAAGTGCCTATGCCATCTTTCCAAGGCAGGCTCATACCCGCACTTTGACTGGTGATGCCCGCTTGATATCGAATGATAGACGTTGAAAAA
>CAXFCD010000215.1:0-4017 GCA_964001155.1 uncultured bacterium
CCCAAATCTTTTTCACTGGCTAAAACAGTAAAAAAGGCCAATAGGGATGTATTGAGGCTGAGAATTTCTTCCGAAGTTTGGTCACTTTGGAAAACTACATCCTGCAAGCCCACTGTTAATGAAATGTCGTTGTATGTGAACACCCGCTGCTGAAAATGAAACCCGAATTCTACTGCCGGCTTATTCTGCGATTCTGCGATCAGAGCCAGAGATGTTGTATCTCCGCCCTGAACAGCAGAAAATCCAAAGGCAAAGCCTTTATTGAGCTCCATATCAAAATAAACACCTTTGGCTGTATTGAAGGGATCAAAGTTGTGGATCTCTGTCCCAAAACCCGTACGGAATAAATAAGGTGTTTTTGTATTGCTGGAAGTGGGCACCCGCATCATAAGTCCGGGACGTGTGTACACCACCCGGGTGGAGCCCAGTACCATGGAGCCCAGCAAAATCAGGAGTATGAAATATTTGGTTTGGCCTTTCATTGTATCCCTTATCCCCTTAAGTCTGCTGTAAGACACATTATTGGTATTCCTCCCAATCAATCACGTAAGAATACCCGATAAATGCGCCGAAATCTTGGGGCACATAGAGATCAAATTTTCCGATAGCGCCGGGGAGCAGGCTAGCATCAGAAACAATGCCTGTCTCAAATGTATTATAAGAGCCTTTTACAAACGTGGTCAATGTTTTGGTTTCACCGCTCCAATTCTTGCGAAAGACAAAATCCACCTTCACAAAATCTGCCCGCCGGCCACCAATATTTTTGATTTCTCCATTGAATATGATGTTTCCTTGACCGTCCTTCTTTTCAGAAATGTTCCCCACCAAAACACAATTGGCGGAAAATTTTGCACTGGCGCTCCTCCCTGTTGTATGCGCAGAGGCGTATTTTGGTTGTGCCAATTTTGGCATAGGGGGCGGTGTGTAACTTTCCCGGATTTGTTCCGGAACATATTCCTGGGTGTCTTCCGTAATCACATTGTCAACAATCCGAACAACTTGTTCCCGATCCACAATGAGATAGCCCACCAATGTTTCTACTTTCAGTGATTTGTCATCCTGGTAAATAATTTTACCAAAAACGGTGCTGCCGTTTTTCAGGATGATTTCTTTGGAATAGATGGTGAGTGGATTGACCCACATTTTGCTTAATGCTTTCAGATCGTCAATTTCCTGGGAAAGGTGTTTGAATTCCGCAGACAATTTTTTGATTTCAAAATTCAATTCATTCAGGATAAAGTCCTTGCTGGGGCTGCCCATGGCTTCCATGGTTTGGGGCACCGTGACGGAAATTCGCTCAGGCCTCGGAGCTGCCTCATCAGCGCCCGGTTCACCTTCAACCACTGCTTCTGATGCAGGTTCAGTAGGTTTTTCTTCCGTAGAAAGAGCCAAATCACCGATGTCCTTTTTATCCGTCAGGGTGATAATCATTTCAGCAGACCCAAATTCATCGTGGGATGCCTGGAGAACGTAGTCCCCCTCTTCCAATTTCTTGAACTTAAATTTTCCGCTGCCGCCGGTCTTGTCTTCTTGCACGACTTCACCGCCGGATAGAAGGGTTAGTACGGCTTTTTTGACCTTTTTACCCTCTGAATTAACAATCCTCCCGGATAGGGTGACCTTGGCGAACGAAAAGGTCCCCATGAGTAAAAAGAGGGCTGTAGCGAATACAGCTCGCTTTTGTAGGCTTTTTGATAGTGTCATGTTTTTACCTCGGATTATGAACACTTGTAGCGACAAAATGCGCTAAAGCTAAAGGATTTTACCGCCAAATGGTCAATGTGTCAAGAATTTATAAGAAATAGAAAATCACCGCATAATCTTGAAATTTTGTGGTGATTTATTAAGAAAGACTGAGTCCGGCTTCAGCCCTCAAACCTGAACAAATCCAGGTTGCTCCGGAAGGATTCATACAAACTATCCATGGATTCAATCACATAATAACGATCCTGAATATTGCTATAATCAAAACAGGTCATAACCATTTCTTCTATATTATAAGGTAAAAATTTTGATCGATTTGATTCACCCTTGGCACATTTCACCACATTAGTGACTTCATCAAAAGACGAAATAATTCCTGCACCGTAAATCTCGTATTGAATATCATTGGCAGCACGGCGAAACTGGTCTGAATCACCTGTGTTTTTCACAACCCCAAATTCATAGGTCCACCAGGCATAATTCTGAAGTCGTTTTAAATTGTGGGCCACTAAGTCTGGACCGAGCCCCTCCTCATCCTTGATAATTTCATTTCCCAAAGCGCCAATTTCCCACATGAAATCGGCATATTTTTTATTCATTAAAAATGGGACATGACCCTGAATATCATGAAAAATATCCGGCTCCGGTGTATACCCCTCATCATTCTGAATATCAATCCCAGCATATTTTTCTTCAAACCTGGGAGACTGACGAATAATGTCTGTCACAGGAAATTGCCTGTTTTTATTCACTTCAAAAAAGAGTTCTTCGTCCAAAAAACCGGCTACAGGAACCAATGTCCAACCGGTGGAATTTTTGATCAACGGCGAGATGGCTTCAAATTCAGGAAACATATTATTGGGAATCGGCAATGTTCTCATGCCCAACAAATATTCTCGTGAGGCATATTGATCTAAAAGGAATTCCAAATTTTGAAACAATTCTGCCCAGATTCGATTTTCCAGGTTGGTTACATCATCGTAGGCTTGGGGCTTGATGTATTCATCGTTCATGCTAAAAATGCGTATCCCGCCAATGGCATTTGGAATAACATTTTTAAATAAGTGATCGTATTTGGTGGATTCTGATACCATAATGAATAAAAAAGTTGTGTGAATTTATAGGATTATTCTTTTCTATCCTACCACAGCCAAATGTAAGTCACAGCGCGATTCCCACGACCAAAATCAGGATCGTTCCTCAAGTTGCAATCAGCTCGCATGTCCGCAGCATCTTTGTTAAACATGTTGTAATCTTCGCCGTGGATCACCGCCTGAAACCGCCCATCTTGATCTTTGCACCAGTCCCGAACCGCCCCACGCAATTTGCCGGAACCATGGCCGGTAACAATCTTAATTGCGTGGATGCGCCCCTCAAACGCGGATTGACTCACCGTGGTTTCCAGCAAAGACAGAGCCTTTTCTAAACTGTGATTCGAATGGCCAATATCAAGGATTTTTAATTTTTGATTTTTCATACTTTGAAAAAAATTAAAATGGAATCTGTAACTTTTAGATTCAAATTATTAGGATATTTATGAGAAAAATTACATTAGGTAGAACCGGTGCGAAAGTCTCCGCCATCAGTTTGGGCACATGGTCTTATGGTGGCTCCAATAAAAGCGGCAAACGCTCTGTGGGCTGGAGCGGTCAATCCGATGAAGATTCAACTGCTGCACTGAAACGCGCCTGGGAATTGGGCATCAATCACTGGGATACGGCGGATGTCTATGGGGACGGTCGATCAGAACAGGTGATCGGTTCTGTGTGGGATGATATTCCTCGAGATGACATATTTTTAGCCACAAAAGTTGGCTGGGATATGGGGCCTCATAATTATTGGTATAACCCAGACCACATGCGACATAATATGGAACGATCATTAAAAAACTTGAAAACTGATTGTGTGGATCTCATGTACCTCCATCACTGCAATTTTGGAAAAAATGATGAATATTTTGATGGTGCGGTGGAAACAATTCGGCAGTTTCAAGAAGAGGGAAGAACACGATTCATTGGACTCTCAGATTGGTCTCTAGATAAAGTAATGAAATTTGTTGAACGGTGTGATCCCGATGTGATTCAGCCTTACCGGAACGTCATGGGTGACACCTATGCTTCCACCGGATTAAAAAATTATGTGGATAAACATAATCTGGGAATTTGTTTTTTCTCACCCATCAAGCACGGGCTTCTCACCGGTAAATACACTAAGCCTGCCACATTTGAAGATGGTGATTTCCGGAAGCATGAAAAAGCATTTACAGACCCATCTGTACTCCGAAAAATGCAGGACAACAAAACTAAATTAGAA
>CAXFCD010000216.1:0-17241 GCA_964001155.1 uncultured bacterium
AAGATGATTTATCAAAAAATCGGCTCACTGATATTTGCGAATCTGCATTTGATTTCCCACTCCCAATTACAGAATTAAATGAAACCGATTCAGTCTTGGAGTTATTTCATGGACCTACATTGGCTTTCAAAGATTTTGCCGCCCGCTTCATGGCCAGAACCATGTCCCACTTTATTAAAAATGAAAATCAGGAATTAACGATCCTGGTGGCCACATCCGGCGATACGGGCAGTGCGGTGGCTAATGGGTTTTATCATGTGGAGGGTATAAATGTTATTATTCTTTATCCTTCCAAGCGCGTGAGCGCCATTCAGGAGAAACAGCTTACCACTCTTGGTGGCAACATCACTGCCTTGGAAATTGATGGTACGTTTGATGATTGCCAGCGCATGGTTAAACAGGTATTTCAGGATCAAGAAATTCGTCAGCGCTTGTCATTGAGTTCAGCCAATTCCATCAACATTGTCCGGCTACTGCCCCAATCTGTTTATTATGCTTGGGCCTTGAAAAAATGCAGCGAAAACGAGCCAATACTATTTAGCGTTCCCTGTGGAAATTTTGGAAACTTAACCGGTGGTTTATTTGCGAAGCGAATGGGGCTTCCTGTGGAAAAATTTATAGCTGCCACCAATATGAATGATACATTTCCCCACTATTTAGATAGCGGAAAAATTCGGGATCAGGAAGCGATTCAGACAATCTCCAATGCCATGGATGTGGGTGTTCCCAGCAATTTGGATCGGATTCAAAATTTGTATGATCTTGATGTAAATAAAATAAAAACCGACATTTTCAGTTGGCGTTTTTCAGATGATGAAACAAAATTCTGCATAAAAAACACTCAGGATAAAACCAACTATTTAATTGACCCCCATTCAGCAGTGGGAGTCTTGGGATTAAATAAATTTAGAGAAAAAACAAATTCTACTTTAAGGGGGGTCGTACTTGGCACGGCGCATCCGGGAAAATTTTCCGATGTGATTAACCCAATCATTGGAGATGAAATACCTTTGCCGAACTCACTAAAAACAGCACTGGAAAAAGAGAAGAATTCAATTAAAATGTCTACGAAATTTTCTGACTTAAAGGAATATTTTCTCGCATCATAATCAATTTTTAAATTAAAAAAAGCAAAGTGGCAACGATACAAAGAAAAAATTTATTCTATCATTTTACACGCCAAACAAATGGCGTACAATCAAACTCAATAAAATAATGCATCTTTGCGCCTTGGCGCTTTTGCTATAACTAAAAGGAAATCTCATGAAATTTGATACGAAAGTCGTCCAATCAGGCATGACACCTGACCCAACCACGGGATCTATTCTACCCCCTCTTTACCAAACAGCCACTTACGTTCTAGAGGAAGTGGGGAAAGACAAAGGATTTGATTATACACGGTCATCCAATCCTACTCGGCAAGTGTTAGAAGGACTTTTAGCGGATTTGGACGGTGGAAAATTTGGCGTAGCATTTGCCAGTGGCATGTCCGCAGTGGACAGTGTGCTAAAACTGTTGAAAGCCGGCGACCACGTGGTCTGTTCTGATGATGTTTATGGTGGTGTGTCCCGTCATTTCAACCAAATCTTAGTGAATTATGACCTTCACTTTACCTATGTGGATTCATCCGATTCTGGCAATATTGAGAATGCTATCCAACCCAATACGAAGTTGATTTGGGTGGAAACGCCTACAAATCCACTTCTGAAAATCACTGATTTAGAAGCTGTAGGAAAAATCGCAAAAGAACACAGTATCTTGTTTGGTGTGGATTCCACTTTTGCCACACCGGTTTTTTTACGTCCTCTGGAATTCGGAGCCGACCTAGTGATGCATAGTACTACCAAGTATTTGAGCGGACACAATCAACTGATTGGCGGCGTAGTGATTACCAATCGTGGTGATTTGTTTGATCAACTGAAATTTGTCCAAAAAACTATTGGCGCTGTGCCCGGACCCTTCGATTGCTGGTTAACCATCTTAGGGATAAAAACATTGGATCTGCGTATGAAAAAACACAATACCAATGCCCAAGCAGTGGCAGAATATTTAGAGGCACATCCCAAAGTATCCCAGGTGACCTATCCCGGCCTTTCATCCCATCCATCACACCACATTGCTAAACAGCAAATGTCCGGATTCAGCGGTATGATTTCCTTCGAATTAACGAGCGGAATTCCTGCGGGGAAAACAGTCATGAATTCTGTCAAACTTGCGAAATTAGCAGAAAGCTTGGGCGCTGTGGAAACCATGATCACCCACCCTGCTACCATGACTCATGCAGATGTCCCGAAAGAAGACCGGGAGGCTCGAGGACTTACGGACGGCTTGGTACGGATTTCTGTTGGCATAGAAAACCCAGAGGATATTCTGGCAGATTTGGAGCAGGCGTTGGATAAAGCATGATGAAATAACCATATTCACTTTATTCCTGCTGCTAAGCGCGAAATATCGCTAAACTGTTTTCGTGTTACTTAGCATTCTTCGCGGCTAAAATATGAAATAGAATCAACAGCAAGAAGGTGCATGAATTTTTCTTCACCAATTCCTGTGAAATTTGGATTCGCACCGGATGAGACAGCATCTCAGCGAAGGTAGCCAATTCCTGCAGTTTGGGTTCGAATTGTTCTGATTTATTGATCATATTATTAATTTGTATATCGTAGATGTACGATTAATAAAAACATGAAGCAAACCCTTTTTATCCATTGGAACTATTCTGTACTTTTTTTCATGGATCCGAAAGACAAAATCAACCAACTCCGTGATCAAATTGATGCATTCGATGACCAAATGCTGGATTTGCTGGTACAGCGGTTTGATATATCCAAAGAGATTGGCGATATAAAAGCATCCCATGGGCTGAATGTAGGCGACCCAAACCGTGAGCAAGAAATCATCGACCGTCTCGCAGAAAAGCTGGAAGGCAAATTGGATAAAGATGATATTGCTGCCATTTTTGGGCCGATTTATCATATATCAAAAAAATTGCAAAAAAAATAATTTATGGTTAGTTACCGTTCATTCGCTGCCTTAATATCCCCGCCCATGATTAACATGAACACAAAGAATTATTACAGCTGGTATTGGTTTTTTAGCCACGAAGGGGTTTCATAGTCCCAGAGATATCCGTACACGCTGACTATGCTTAAACCCCGACATTAATCGGGGTTTTTTTTTGCTCAAAATGAATGAATTAACCACAAAACACATAGAATACACTAAAAGCATTTTCGTGCCTTTCGTGTGTTCCGTGGGCCCAAATAATGGATAAAACACAACTCACATTAGACGAATTTCAAGATCTGGTCTCCCAGGGATGTCAGACCATTCCCGTCTATAAACGAATATTGGCAGATCTGCTTACCCCTGTGACAGCATGGGTTCATTTGTCCCAAAAGGCCGATCATGCCTTTTATTTTTAACAATATGAGCGAACAATCAGATCCAATTGAAGCGACAAAAAAATTAATTCAAGAATTGAAAGGAACATCATGAGCACAATTGGAATCCAAGGGGGAAAAGGTAGTTTTTCGGAACAGGCGGCGCACGAGTTCGCCCACAACCATGGGATAGAAAGCGCTGAAATTGTTTATCAGATTTCATCTGAACAGGTTCTTGCCGGCGTGGAAAATGGCGATACGGATTATGGTATTTTTGCCATGGAAAATGCCCAAGGCGGCGTGGTCATCGAAAGTGTGGAAGCATTGGCAAAATACCGTTGTGAGATACTGGAAATGTTTAATATTCCCGTGGATCAAAATCTGTTGGGGTTATCCGGAACCCATGTAGGCGACATCACCGAGATCCATTCCCATCAGCAAGCCCTGCGCCAATGTAAAGATTATTTAAGCGAGCATTTCTGGACCCGTCCGCTCATTGAAGAAGATGACACAGCAGAAGCAGCTCGGCGCCTATCGGAAGGAAAACTCCCTGCGACGGCGGGGGTCATTGCCAATAAGGCCTGTGCCGATCTCTATGGATTAGAAATTCTCACGGAAAGTATTCACGATTTGAAGCATAACCTGACCCTATTTCTGGGTGTGAAAAAATTGGGGGATGCATGAACAGTGTTGGCATCATAGGATTTGGCCGGTTTGGGAAAGTGCTGGCCAACATCCTTCAAAAGGGGTTTTCAATGAAGGCATACGACCCCAAGCCTGGAGATGTTTTCCCCGGCGTTACCTTCACAGACTTGAATACCGTTTTACAGGAAAAGGTCATTTTCATTGCAGTGCCGATTCGGCACTTTGAATCAGCTATTCAAGAAATTGCACCAATCCTTTCTGAAGGGACGACTGTTCTTGACGTATGCTCTGTCAAAAAACATCCAACAGAGATTATGGAAACAAATCTGCCGGATCATGTGGGAATTATTGCCACCCATCCCATGTTTGGGCCCGATTCATTTTTGTCCAATAATCGTTTGAAAATGATGATGAACAATACACGGGATGCCCATGATCAATTTGAATTCTGGCGGCGATTCTTCACAGATCAGGGCATCCAAGTAATGGAAATGTCCCCCGATCAGCATGATCAACTGGCGGCAAAAACCCAAGGTGTAACTCATTTTTTAGGACGAATGCTAAAAGAGTACGGCATTAGAAAAACCAGTATTGATACGCAGGGATTTCGAGATCTTTTGGACTTGGTTGATCAAACCTGCAATGATACCTGGGAATTATATACAGACTTGCAGCTTTATAATCCATACACAGATGAAATGATTGAAAAAGTTAAACTGGCGACAGAATCTTTAGATAGTCGCTTAAAGGAATTACAACATGTGGCAGACTGACAGCTGGCGGCAATTTAAGGCAAAGCATATCCCGGACTACTCTGACCCGGATCATCTAAAAGAAGTTGAAAAAACGTTAAAGGATTTTCCACCCCTTGTTTTTGCGGGGGAAGTGCGTTCATTAAAACGATCATTGGCCGATGTGGCAGAAGGAAACGGATTCCTTTTACAGGGTGGTGATTGCGCCGAAAGTTTTTCTGAATTTCATGCCGATAATATTAGGGATACATTTCGTGTGATTTTACAAATGGCAGTGATTCTCACATCCGGAGCCAATCTCCCCGTGGTAAAAGTGGGTCGTATGGCTGGCCAATTTGCCAAGCCCCGCTCCAGCCCCACAGAAACTCAAAATGGCGTGGAACTCCCCAGCTATACCGGTGACATTATTAATGATATACATTTTGATGAAACGAAGCGTCAGCCCAATCCCGAACGAATGCTAAAGGCATATTCCCAATCGGCGTCCACCTTGAATTTACTCCGGGCGTTTGCGGATGGGGGTTATGCGGATCTCCGTCATGTGAATTCATGGAATATGGGCTTTGTGAAAAGCGGTCCCCAAGGTGAGCGGTACCGCCACTTGGCCCATCAGATTCAAGAAAGTTTAAATTTCATGGATGCGTTGGGTATCAATTCCGGGAATACGCCCCAACTACGACAGGTTCATTATTACACCAGCCATGAAGCATTATTGCTGCCCTACGAAGAAGCACTCACTCGCGTTGATTCAACGTCCGGTGATACTTATAATACATCGGCCCATTTTGTCTGGATCGGGGATCGCACTCGATTTAAAGACAGCGCCCATGTGGAATTTTGCCGCGGAATCCACAATCCCATTGGTATCAAGTGCGGGCCATCATTAGATCCAGATGAATTGATCAGCATGTTGGATATTTTGAATCCCAATGATGACGGCGGACGCATCACATTGATAGCAAGATTTGGTCATGATAAAGTGGCATCCTATTTGCCAACATTAATTCAGAAAGTGCAATCTGAAGGTCGAACCGTTGTATGGTCCTGCGATCCTATGCATGGCAATACGATTAAAAGCAGCAATGGAATCAAGACACGCCCATTCGATCAAATTTTGGAAGAAGTGAAACACAATATCAGAATTCATAAAGGTGAAGGTTCACGGTTGGGTGGTATCCATCTGGAAATGACGGGACAAAATGTAACCGAATGTACCGGCGGATTGGATGATATTTCTGAAGCAGATTTGAATGACCGATACCACACCCATTGCGATCCACGACTCAACGCAAATCAAGCCATTGAGTTGGCATTTTTAATTGCAGATGAACTGAAAACAAATGGCCATTAACGGCAACATTAAATTCCCGGGAGATAAATCCATCTCCCATCGTGCGCTTATGTTCGCTGCATTAGCAAATGGGCAATCACGTATTTCCAATCTGTCCACCGGAGCAGATGTGCAGTCCACACGTCAATGCCTGGAAGCGTGCGGAATTCAAATTGAGAACGACGGCGATGATGTGATTGTGACTGGTGGACAATTTTCAGATCCAACCAAACCATTAAATTGTGGAAATTCAGGAACCACCACACGATTATTGATGGGACTTCTAGCTGGCCAAGGCATCAATGCCACTTTGATTGGAGACGAATCACTTTCGTCCCGCCCCATGAATCGTATTTTGGATCCATTATCTCAAATGGGATTACAGTCCGAGAGTAATGATGGAAAGTTGCCCGTGATAATTCACAAAAGTGAATTGAATGGCATCCATTATGAATCACCGGTGGCCAGCGCTCAAGTGAAGTCAGCCATTCTTTTGGCCGGGCTTGGCGCGAATGATCAAACCACTGTAACGGAACCTATACTTTCCCGGGATCATACTGAAAAAATGCTTACTGGCATTGGAGCAAATTTGAATTCAAATGGATTATCATCTATCATTTCGCCTTTATCATTTTCCTTGTCCAATTTCAATATAATAGTCCCCGGGGACCCATCCATGGCTGCATTTTTTGCCGCCGCTGCAGCCATTGTACCTGATTCTGATATAACGATGAATGGCATTTTACGCAACCCAACTCGAATTGGATTTTATACAACACTTCAAAAAATGGGCGCAGAGATGGACTGTCTTGCAACATGGGAAGAAGCAGGCGAAACGATTGGAAAACTGAATGTAATTCATCAACCACTGAATGGGATTACCATCACGCAAGACCATGTCCCCAGTTTGATTGACGAATTACCCATTATTGCTGTTTTAGCCACTCAAGCCCAAGGGAAGACAGAAGTAAGAGATGCGGAAGAATTACGGTTAAAAGAATCTGACCGCATTCATGCCATTTGTAAAAATTTGAATAGCATGGGTGCTGATATTAAAGAATTGGATGACGGTTTTATCATCAATGGTCCAACCCAATTGAAAGGTGCTACAATTGAGACATTCCATGATCATCGCATTGCAATGGCATTTACTGTTGCAGAACTTATCGCTGATGGAGATGTGGTTTTAGATCATCCAGAATGTGCATCCATTTCCTTTCCTGAATTCTATGATGAGTTGTATAGATTAAAACAATGAAGCGATTTGCTGTTATTGGAGATCCCATCGCTCATAGTTTGAGCCCGGTTTTGCACAATGAAGTCTATCGTCAACTTGAAATGGATGCATCGTTTGAAAAAATTCATGTGAAGCCAGATGCACTTCATTCATTTATGGACACACAGAGTTTGGATGGATTTAATGTGACCATTCCCCATAAGCAGTCCATTATACCATTTTTGGATGAATTGGATGATGCGGCCCAAATCATTGGCGCTGTGAATTGCGTCCATAATGGTAAGGGCTACAATACCGATTGGATTGGTTTCTTGAAAGCCATGGAATTCAATGACGTTGAACTAAATGGAAAAGACTGTGCTATCCTGGGTGCTGGAGGAGCAGCACATGCTATTGCATATGCACTCATCAAAGCCAAAGTAAATTCAATTACCATTATGAATCGCACAACTGAAAAAACAGACCAACTCACCCAATGGATTCAAAAAGTATCAGATATAAAGGCTGAAACACATAAACACCTGAACACTTCAAAATATGCAATAATAATTCATTGCACGCCAATTGGCATGTGGCCTGATACTGAATCCATGCCTGAATTTGAAATTCATAAAGGACAAGTATTGGCTGATACCATTTACAACCCACTGGAAACAGCATGGCTGAAAAAAGGGAAAGAATTCGGTGCGAAAACGGTTGGCGGGTTGGATATGTTCATCGCCCAAGGGCTCGCATCTGCGAACATTTGGTTCAACGAAAAGATATCAGAAAAAATTAAATTGGAACCACTCAAATTGGGTTTAAAATCAGAATTATGTTAACACGACTTAAATTTCTCACAGCAGGGGAATCCCACGGACAAGGTCTTCTGGGTATATTAGACGGCATGCCGGCGGGACTGGAAATCTCTGAAGATTATATTGGCGTTCACTTGGCTCGCAGGCAGATGGGACACGGTCGCGGTGGACGAATGAAAATTGAAAAAGACCATGCAGAAATCTGGTGCGGCGTTCGCCATGGTGAATCACTAGGAGCACCTGTTGGCCTTATCGTCCGGAACAAGGATTGGGAAAACTGGACGAACAAAATGTCCGTCTCACCTGTGGATGATGAGATTAGAAAAGTGACACTCCCCCGACCGGGCCATGCTGATTTGGCCGGTGTGCAAAAATACGGATTTGATGATATCCGCAATGTGCTTGAACGATCCAGCGCTCGGGAGACCACCATGCGTGTTGCTCTTGGTTCTGTCTGCCGAAAACTGTTAGAAGATGTGGGCTTTGAGGTGGGCAGCCGGGTCGTTGAAATTCATGACGTGAAGGACGAAAGTCCCATCCCTGATGGGCTTTCACCAAATCAATTGAGTGAAACAGCTGATGCATCACCCGTGCGCTGTTTGGACAAAGATGCTGAAACAAAAATGATGGCAACCATTGACGACGCCAAAAAAGCCGGTGATTCTGTAGGTGGCATTTTTGAAGTGATTGCAACTGGACTCCCATACGGTCTCGGTGCACATACCCAATGGGATCGAAAACTTCACACGCGAATTTCTGCCATGATGATGAGCGTGAATGCGTTTAAGGGAATTGAGATTGGCGATGGATTTGGCGGTGCAGATAAATTTGGGAGCGAAGTCCACGATGAGATTGGACATGATGGTGAGAAGTTCACGCGTTATTCTAATAATGCGGGCGGAATTGAAGGCGGCATGAGCAATGCCCAGCCCGTTGTGCTTCGAATGGTCATGAAACCAATACCTACTTTGATCAAACCTTTGCGATCAGTTGATATCCATTCCAAGGAAGAAAAGGATGCCCACAAAGAACGTACCGATTCATGTGCGGTGCCGGCAGCGTCTATCATTGCAGAAAGTATGTTATGCTTTGTGTTGGCAGATGCGTTGCTAGAAAAGTTCGGCGGCGACTCCATGGCTCAACTCAAAACCCACATGGAAGCCACTGCGAAGTATTAGCAAGTACTATGTCTTCTGGTGTTCAAGTGTTAAAGTCTTTCAAAATATCGTGTTTTACATGAACACGCTAACTCTTAAGAAAAAATGAACATTTACTTAATTGGCATGATGGGATCTGGAAAATCAACCGTGGGCAAAATCTTGGCAAAAAAGATGGAAATGCCTTTTGTGGATTTGGATGAAGCCATTGAAAAATCCGCTGAAAAATCCATCAAAGACATTTTTGAAATTGATGGAGAAAACACTTTCAGAAAGTTGGAAGCGGACCATTTGAGAAAAGTCTCTAGCTCTGTCGTTTCATGTGGTGGTGGCATTATTTTGCAAGATGATAATTGTAACTTCATTCAAGAAAATGGCAAAGCAATTTTATTAACTGCTTCTATGAGTGAATTGGCACAACGGTTAGACAATTCAAATAAACGGCCACTTTTGGCAGAAAACAATACGGAAGAAACATTGACAAATTTATGGCTCAAACGGCAAGTTCAATATTTATCCACTGCTGACATAACAATAGAAACAGACGGAAAAACTCCGGAACAAATCACAAAAGAAATTTTATCAAATCTAAATTCATGAAAACAATACAAGTTGAATTAGGCAATCGGTCATATCCGATCCATGTTAAATCAGGATTACTTAGCGAAATCCCAACTGTTCTAACTGATAAAAATCATGGTCAAAAATGGGTCATCATTTCTCAACACCGGTTGATGGAATTATTCGGTTTTGATTTAATGGCCCAACTGAAGAATGATGATTTTGATATTGATTACATAAAACTTCCTGTTGGAGAAGCAGCAAAAAGCCTAAATGAATTCAGTGGTGTTATCAGTCAGATGATAGAAATGAAATGTGATAGATCTACAACCATTTTGGCGTTAGGTGGCGGCGTTGTTGGCGATGTTGCTGGATTTGTAGCATCATCATTTATGCGTGGTGTTGATTATTATCAACTACCCACAACATTACTTGCAATGGTAGATTCAGCTATTGGCGGCAAAACAGGGATCAATATTGCTGAAGGGAAAAATTTAGTGGGCTCCATTTATCAACCAAAAGGTGTATTTGTGGACCCTGAAATTTTGGATTCACTCCCCAAAAAAGAAGTCATTTCAGGGTTGGGAGAAGTTATTAAATATGGTGCTATCTGGGATCAAGAATTTTTTAATCATATTGCTGAATGGTTGGATAATCTGGATACATTTCCATTTGAAAAAGCCGTCCATCGTGCATGTGAAATAAAAGCGGAAATTGTTTCAAAAGATGAACGGGAAGGCGATCTCCGACGGCTATTAAATTTTGGACATACAATCGGGCATGCGTTAGAAGCACATTTCGGCTATGGGAAAATTCGTCATGGTGAAGCGGTAGCTTTAGGGATGAAATGTGCAGGTTGGATCTCTAATAAAACTGGGCACCTTGAGGATACTGACACTGAATATTTAATGAAAACAATTGATAAGCTCACATTACCATCTGTAAAAAAATTGGATCCAAATACCATTTTATCCTTTGTGAAAAAAGATAAAAAAGTAAGGAATGGGATTCTTCACTTTGTTGTTTTAGAAGAATTAGGAAGGGGAAATACTTCTAAATCCATCACTGATGAATTAATCATTGAGTCACTCAAAACAATATCATGAAAATATTAATTCTAAATGGTCCAAATCTAAATTTATTGGGCGTTCGTGAACCTGAAATTTACGGCTCCGAAACTCTGGCAGATATTGAATCCTGGTTGGATAGACAACCGAATGCTGATGGGAATGAAATTATCTGGTTTCAATCCAATCATGAAGGCGACCTAATAGACCAAATTCATGGTGCCATTAATGATTTTGATGGGCTGATTATTAATCCCGGTGCACTGACACACTATTCATATGCCTTGCGGGACGCAATCGTTTCAGTCCCTTTTCCTGTTATTGAAGTCCATTTGAGCGATATCAGCCAAAGAGACGAATTCAGAAAAATTTCTGTAATTAAAGATGTTTGTATAGGTCAGATCTCAGGATTGGGTAAGCCGGGATACCTGGAAGCCCTGAAAACCTTAATTAATTATATTTAAAAAGGTCAGTTCCCTGCCCTTTAATTATTCTCGCCGATCTTTATTTGTTCTTCGACTTCCTGTCCTGCGACTATCTGTTCTTCTGTCCTCATTATCTCTTCGACAATTATCGACAGAAATTTCTGCCTTTCGTCTTAAACCGATCCTTCTTTCTAAATCTCGACGATCTAAATCACGGCGATCTGAATCGCGTTTACTATCAGTCACAATTCACTCCAAATTTTTAAAAGAATAACCCCGGCAAAATGCCGGGGTTATTAAGATGTTATGCTGGAATAGGTTTAACCTGTGTAATCGACGAAAAGAGTAGACTCAGTTTTGACAAGGTTAACCTTATCGGTCATATCTAACGCACTCACGGCCTGTTCCACCATTGCCATTTCATTTTCATGAATGAAATCATCGGCGCGGGCGATATAAGCCAGATTTTTGACCACCTTGAAACGATCTTCATCGGTTGAGAATAATCCCTTCAATGCTGCCAAAGATTCACCGTATTGATTTGAGCGAGATGCCTCATCACCGAGATCGATGAATTTATCAATAACTTCAGCTTCCATCGTATTATATGCATCGTCTGATACATCCGGCAACATCACTTTGACATTGCCACGCATGGCTTCTTTTTCAGATTCATCTACCTCGCCGTCTGCCAAAAATGACACACAAACGAAAGCATAGACTAAATCGTGATGTTGACTCCAGTTTGCCATAAAAACCCCTTATATTTTTTGTTTTGGGTAATGGTTATTATTTCCTTCCTAGTCTTCGACTACAAACACATGTGAATGAGCGACTAGAGGTCGTGAAAAATTATAATGTGTATTCGCCAAGGTCAAGATTTCTCAAAAATAACATCTATTTTATTTTTCAGATGGATTATTGTTTCAATTCCATCTCCATTGTAGTTTTTATTTTCGCTTCTACCCCAAGATTTGAACACCATGAAGCAATTAGGTACAAGATTACACTTATGGAATCATTCTCGCGGAAGTTGTCATCACTGACAACTTTCCATTATTAAATTAAACTCAAAGATGAAAAATTTCTACGCAACTCTCGTAAAGTTCAACAGTCTGCAATTTAAATACAGAACCTTGATTTCCTTTTTGATGGTTTTGTTGGGCGTTTTGATTTCGGACTTATTATTCCACATTAATTTTCCTGCCATTGTCCAAGTGCTCGAGAATCAATTTAACATTGTTTTATCGGACCACGAGAATATTGATCTTGGATTTGCGCCGGAAATATGGGGCGGTGTACTGGCTATGGTTCTGGGAACTTTGATTATTGTGATTGCCATTGCTGCAGAATCATCACCCAAACTGATGGATTTATTTGTGAAGGACTGGTTGAGTCTAAATTATGTATGGTTCTTGGTTCTTTCTTCGCTTCACGCCACAGTAATTATGTTTTACGTAGAACCATTGAACCGTGTATCCAGTGTAGTTCTGAATACCTATATTTATCTCTTCCTGGCTTCCATATTTGCCCTGCCCTACATTTTTTACATTTTGCTTTATTCCAAGACGAGCAATGTTGTATCAACCATTTCCGGTATTATTAAAACTTTTATTATTAAAATGAAAAAACCAGCGATTCATTCAGCCATGGAGCATAACATCGAAGTCGTTGATGAATACCAAAAAGAGATCATGGGCTCTTTGGATCAATTGGACGATCTGTTAGCTTTTACGGAATTCAAAGAAACCCAAACAGAAATTATTCATGAGATCAGTACCATTATCCAAACGTACATCCGGGAAAAACCCGGATTTAATCCCCGGTTTTTTCAACTCACTTCCACCATCCGGGGCAATGCCACTTTCCGGACGTATACCGAAATCCAATATAAAGAAATGGCAGATACGCTTACATTTTATGAAATCAAGGTCTTCCGGTTGCTAGGAAATTCTTATATCAAAATGATTGAAAATGACCGATTTGACATCGCCTCCCTAATTCCGGCAGAATTGGTTGATATCGGTAAAACCTGTTTGGACATGGAAGATGACACAATTTTGGATAATGTTAATATTCGATTCAACACTTTGTTTCGGTTTGCCATGAAACATGCCTACAAAAATAATGAACCGCGGAATCTTTATAACCTGTCTTTCCACTATTCAAACATGATTCAGGAATATGTGAAAGCCAACCGGGTTGATATGGCGAAATACTGTTATGATAAATTCAAATTTTATGCCAATGATATTTACAAAAACGCCGAAGGAAATCCATCTCTTTATTTCATCGTGGATACCTTAACCTTTGAATTGAGAAAGTGCCAAGTCCTCATTCACGAGTCCGGGTGGAGCGAAGAAGACCAGATGGACCTTCTGAAGCTCATTCTTCAATTGGATAAACCACCGGGATATTCAAAAGATGGAGTGGATAAAGGGATTCTAGGCGGCAATAATGGCACCCGTCGGATCCAGATTGGTTTAGCACTCTTTTATTTATCGGTAGATAAAAAAGATTTTGCAGCTGCAATTGCCGAAGACTATTTAGATGACTTGGCCTACTTTGATGAAAAATCATTTAAGGCGAATGTGAACACCCAGTGTTTTCTATTATCCATTTTTGGCCCCACATTTTGGGAAGACACTGACAGGGGAAATCTCAATATTTATTTTGCACCGGAGAAGGATCAACTAGAACCCTTCAAAGAATTGTTATTTGATTTAATGGATCAACGCTTGGAAGCCTTAGAACGGGATGTGCAATTCCTGAACCTTGAAGTGGATAAACTGATGCAAAAACGCCAACGGCAGGATGGCTACTTGAATGATGCAGATAAGGAACGGTTGGAAGATCTTCAACGGAAAATTGCTGCCCGTGAAAAGCCGGAAGAAGAAAAGCCTACCGAATGGGAATGGGATCACGATTTGCTCTATACCCTCCTTTGTATTTCCTTCTTTGCCGATCAGGAAATTGATGAGTCTGAAAAGGGTGTTATTTTTGAGAGTTTCGGGAAGTATGTGAAAGATGTGACCAACGATAGTTTTAACGCTGATTTCGGATTAGCGACGGAAAAATTCATTGATCTTAACAATGAAGAAGCCCGGCAAAAACAATACGAGGATTCTCTCATGAATATTAAAAATTCAGAAACGATGGACTCAAATCAGTTATTGGAGCTTTTACGCGCATTTGTTGAAATAGCTAATGCAGATGAATTCATCCATGAGAATGAAGTGATGCTTATTCAACATGCAGCGGCAATCTGGGAATTGGACGTGACGATCAATAAACCGAGATCCGGTGATCGCTTAAAGATAGAAGAGTGAAGATTTATCGCGTCAACGCAAAAAAGAAAGCTTGGGTCAGATTCGATATATCCGCGCTGGCAGTGGCTAAGTTTTGTACGGCGGATTTAGCCACCTCAAAATAAACAGAGCCGCCAATTTCCGGATTATCTTTTACAATATTTGAAAAATCATCCAAGGTAAGAATGCCATACTTCACAGGCGTGGTAGCATGAACATGGGCAGTACGGATGGCATCATCCAATACCAAAGAAAATTCACCGATCCCAAATGCCGGCGCTTCCACTACAAAAACGGTTGGTTCTGTGATCGGGTCTGATCCCGGCGGCGGATCCGTCGTCTCCAATCGAATGATGGGCTTCCTTGAGGTAGCAATCCCACTAGCTGTCTTAACCATCATATTTTTAGACACCTCCACCTGTCCCTGAAAAACCAGAACCATCGTGTCGCCTGTGTCACCCTCAGTGAGCAGGGAATCTTTTGGTTTACAGTCTTGGATTTCAACGACAGATGCAATTTTTGCACACATGTTTTTCGGTACTTTGCTGAAATGATTGATTTTTTGGATCTGTTCTGCTGTTGGATTCATAATTTACCTCAAGACCAATGCGCTATGTTTATCATCTATGGTGTAATCGTCCGGCGGATTGATCTCCACAATCACATGTTCATCGCTTGTGAGATTCACTCCGGCGCCTTCTAATTGTTCTTTAATCATATTCCGAATCAATGGACTGCCGCTTTCCCCCATTTGTTCATCCAAACTGAATCCGGCTTTTCGGATCGCATACCCAACAAGTAACCAATTGTACTTGAATTTATAAAAAGCGGAAATTTTATTATGGCTTTGTCCGTTTAAACTCCTTGGAATTTTGACTTCCTGTAGTCCCTTATCTTTTTCTTCCTTTAGAATTAAATCATCAAAAAACTGAGGGACACCGGGATCGGTAACATGCTTAGCTAAGAGGTGCGGAACGTGTTCATCCGGGATCACAATTTCGTTAGCATTAGCGCGCTGGAGATGGGAAATATTTTCAGGGTTCAAAACATGGGCAATTACATTGCAGGCTTCAGAGATTGATTTTGCTGTTAAACAAGTCAGGACTGTCTTGTCCTCATCCGGTTCTTCATGTGGGAGCAATCCGGAACTGTCGGGCAATATCATGAAAGTTCCGGCTTTGTCTAAAAATGCTTTTTGTAAAACGGGCTCTTGGGTAAAATTTTCGGGGATGTGGGTGATATCAAGTCGCTCAAAACCTGCTATCGCCCGTTGAATGATATCTTGATCCATCTCATTCACCAAAATAATGATATCCGTAGAATCGCGGTTAGCATCAATAAGTTTTAAAATTGATGGAACGTATGAATTCCATCCTGCGATGACCAGATGGCCGTTATATTTAGTTTCGTCCAAGGTCTCATCTCCTGTTAATCGTTGGGCAACCAATACGGATGCAACAGCCCCGCCCAATAATGTGACGACGCCAAAGTTTAATAGCATGATTATGATGGTAAGGAATTTCCCAATGTGGGTCACAGGGCTAACATCTCCATACCCTACGGTCGTAAACGTGACAATAGACCACCAAAATGTATGAAAAAATGTATCCAGCCAATTTGCTTCATCTCCGCCGAAGAAAAAAGTATCACCTACATGATCTGTAACACTGGCCTTAAACATATCATATTCAATCATGGTCAAGGCAGAGGTTGAGATCAATATGAGCAATAGGGCCCACGCTGCATAGCGGACAAGTTCATTTTCTGTATAAATGGCGGCCAATTTGGAAAAGGCATCGGCAAAAGGATAAGGTTTTTCTTTCTCTTCAGTTTTCTTTTCCTCTTCCTCATCTATGGCCTGCAACGCCTCGATTTCCGGAAGCTGATTCAGCTTATCATAAAGATCCTTATTGGCGTGTATAACATCATCCAGTTCGGATGAGGATACGTCCGGGTCTTGAATTCGATCAGGTGTTAAATCGTCAGTCATTTAGATGTTTCACTCTTTGTCCGGTTATAAATCGGACAGATATTAATAAAAATACTATTGAATTATTTTAGAATAAGCAATTAGAAGTTTAGGAATGATATTCCTGGATGGTTTTGACCATTAGATCGTTTTGAGCCAATCTCATAGCACGCACTGCTGCTTCTGCGCCGGACAAAGTAGTAATGGCCAAAATACCTTTTTGGATGCAGAATCGTCCAATGGATTCTTCATCATATCGTGCTTGTGCACCGGCAGGTGTGTTGATCACTAGATCTATTTCTCCGTTTTTAATTCCGTCCACCACATTGGGTCTGCCTTCACCTACTTTAAAAATTGATTCAACTTGAATTCCATTTCTCCGGAGTTCTTTCGCTGTGCCTGACGTAGCTACCAAATCAAATCCAATTTCTTTTAAATCCCGGGCGATAGGAATCACATCCATTTTATCTGAATCATTCACAGACAAAAAGACAGTTCCGGAATTTGGGATCACATTCCCGGCGCTTATGGAAGCACGTTTGAACGCATCACCCAACGAATTAGAAATACCCATGACTTCTCCGGTGGATTTCATTTCAGGACTCAAGAA